>JBPCPS010000071.1:0-3237 GCA_050998915.1 Gemmatimonadaceae bacterium | reverse complement strand
ATCTCGCGACCCTGACGAACCAGACCACGACGGGCCTGGCAACGGGTGAGCGGCCTTCGGCGTCCCCGTCGGTCGCCGGCGACATCGTGTTCTACACGACGACCACCGAGACGGCCACCCTGCCGTGCTCGGATTTCAGCGGGAAACTCTACGGCCTGACCTACGCGGGCGGTGCGGCCTACGACAGCGACAACAACGGCAGGATCGATACCAACGAGAGCCGGGTAGCCGCGACCGTCGGGGGACGCGCCACCTCGCCGTTCATCGTCGACCAGCACCTCTATTTCGGTTCGACAGGCGCCACGGGCGCCAACCTGCAGGCGTTCGGGGATCCTCAAGCCTTCAACAACGGCGTGGGCCAGGTGGGAGTCCGGATCCTGTCGTGGCGAGAAATCCGGTAGCGGCCCGCCCTCGCGTTGCTGCCCCGTCACCCGTGCCGGTGAAACCCTTGCCGATCACGGTGGGGCTGCTGTTATCCGGCGCCATGCTTGCTGCCGGCATTCCCTGGCTGGCGGGCGCCTCCGCTCCTGTTGACCCGTTCGCGCACCAGATGCCAAGCCAGCCCCCCCGGCACGCCACGCCGGCGTCTCCGGGAGACCACGTAGAGGCCGCCGTGCCTGCCGAACCGGCGCGGTCGGAGCCGCGTCCGTTCATGGACGCGCGCGCCATCGGGGCGACGGCCTACGCGGCCGGTGACTACGAAGCCGCGCTTGCGAGCTACCGGGAAGCGGTGCATCGTAATCCGGCGGATGCCGAGGCGCACAGCAATATCGGGCAGGTTCTCGTCCGGTTGAATCAGCCCGCGGCGGCGTTGCCATATTTCGAACGCGCGATCGCTCTGATGCCGGAACGTTGGGCGTATCACTTCAATCGCGCGAGGGCTCTCGGGCTCCTGCAGCAATGGGATGATTCGATTGCCGCCTACCGCACGGCGCAGCAACTCTTTCCAAACGACTACGCCATCGCATTCAATCTCGCCCAGATGCTGCATCGCACGGGCGACGAGGCCGCGGCCGTCGAACAATATCATCAGGCGATCGCGCTCGATCCGCACGACGCCTCCTTCCGGCTTGCGCTCGCGATCTCTCTCGAGACGCTTCAGAGGCGAGCCGACTCGGCGGTCGCGTATGGCGAATACCTCCGACTCGCGCCTCAGGCGCCCGATGCGGAGACGGTCCGGGCGCGGATCGCCCAACTGAGGATTCCCAGCTCGTAGTTTCTGCACTCTCATCGCGCGAACACCAGCGCGGGGTTTGCACCATCCGTGCGGGTTGCGTCCACGCATTCCCGAAAACGTTCCAGAATCCAGTCGCGGGGCGGCATCCCGGGCCGGCGTGGCGTGTGCAGTGCGTGCGCGCATGAACGAACGCGGGTTCACTCTGATCGAAGTCTTGACTGCGACCGCTGTACTGACGACAGCGGCGCTTGCCGGCGCACAGCTTCTCATCTTCACCACGCACGCCATGCGCCACGCTCGGGTCCAGACATCCACGGCCGCGCTCGCGTCGACACGGATGGAGCAGTTGCGCGCACTAACGTGGACGTTTGAGATTGACGGCAGCCCGCTTTCCGATCGCTCCACGGACCTCTCCGTAAGCCCGCCCGCGGCCAGTGGTACCGGCCTGTCACTCTCGCCGCCTGGTGCGCTCGAAACGAACACGCCCGGCTTCGCCGATTTCCTCGACGAGCGCGGCGATTGGGTAGGATCCGGCACGGTGGTCCCCCCAGCTGCGGTCTTTGTACGCCGATGGTCCGTGGAGATTCCGGCTGATGGCGCTGCTGACACGCTGGTCTTGCAGGTCCTGGTGCGACGGGTGGTCGACGACATCGTTTCCGCCGGAGGACTGGAGGGTGGCGGACGCGGAGCGTCCCGATTTGTCTCCGTTCGGACGAGAACGGTTCGCTGAGGGACGGTGCGATGAAGAACGGTGCGATGAAGAACGATGCCGGATACACGCTCGTTGAGCTTGTCGTTGCCGCGGCCCTCATGCTCACGGTCACCGCCGGCATCTTTTCCATGCTGGCAGACGGCCTGGGAAGAAGCGCGCTCTGGCAGGAGACGGCCGATCTCCACCAGCGCGCGCGAGTGGCTCTCGACGTTGTGGCGGCGGAACTGCTGGCCGCAGGCGCTGGCGCTGCGAGCGGTCCTCTCAATCTGTTCCTTCCACCCGTTGAGCCAAGGCGGCAGGGCAGCGGGCTGTCGATCAACGCCGTCACGGTGCGATACGTCCCCGACAATGCCGCCGCAAGCGTGTTGACCAGTGATCTCGCGCCCGACGGTCTGTCGGCGACCGTTGCGATCCAGAGCGGCTGCCAGCTGGGCGCTGAGGCCTGTGGCTTCACGTCGGAGATGGACGTGGTGTTGTTCGATGGTTCCGGCAACTGGGACATGTCGACCGTTGAAAGCGCAACCGGCGCAACCGTGACGCTGACCAACGTGGGCGGATCGAGATCGGTCACGTACTCAGCGGGCGCGCGGATCGTCCAGGTCACTGCAACCACGCTGTTCGCGGATGCGGCGGTACGTCAGTTGCGACGAGAGCGGCCCGGTGGCGGTGCACTGCCGGTCGTCGATGACTTCATCGATCTCCAGCTGTCGTATTTCGGTGACCCGCTCCCCCCTGCCGCTCCTGTGCCCCCTCCGGGAGTCGCCAACTGCCTGTTCACATCGTCGGGTGACCGGATCCCGCGCCCCGTTCTGCCGGCGGACCACGGCGGCCTGGCGACGCTTCCGCTGTCGATGCTGCAGGATGGTCCGTTCTGTGGCGCCGGCGAGCGGTCCTACGACGTGGACCTGCTCCGTATCCGGAGCGTCCGTGCCACCATGCGACTGCAGAGCGGCGCCGACGCGCTCCGCGGACAAGACTGGCGGCTGTTCGCGCGGCCGGGTTCTGCAACCCTCATGGAGCGGATGGTCCCTGATGCCGTGCTGTCGATCGAGCTGACGCCGAGGAACCTGCAGCGATGATCGGCGCCAGCCGTCGGCCAGCGGTGATCGGCGCCAGCCGTCGGCCGGCAATGATCGGCCCTTGCCGTCAGCTTCGTGGCGAGAGCGGCACTGCGCTGTTCCTGGCCGTCGTCCTCGTGATGTTGCTCACCGCGGTCGGGTTGGCCGCGATCCTCGCCAGCCATGCCGAGACGCTGATTGCCGCAAATTTCCGTCAGAGTCGAGAGGCGCTCTACGTGGCGGACGGGGCGACCGCGCGGATGATGAAGGACCTGGCCGACCTGGCGGAC
>JBPCPS010000059.1:0-29930 GCA_050998915.1 Gemmatimonadaceae bacterium | reverse complement strand
CCCCCCCCCCCCCCCCCACCACCAGCGTCTGGTGCGCGATTCCGGTTTGGCCACAGCGGGCGCGCGCCTGTTCGCGCGTGCGCACGCGGCTGTTAGCGCGCACTAACTGCGGCGGGCAGGTAGGGCGGCAAGCGAACGGCTGCGGTCGCCGGAGGCCGCGTCTTAGCGAGCGCAGTTTGCTCGCGTAGCGGCCGAAGCGCGACCGCAGCCGGACGCGACGCCGCTCAACCTGCCCGCCACGCACGGAGGCGCGCTAATTTCCGCGGGTGAGATTCGAGATCATTCGCGACCCGCTGTGGAACAACATCCGGGTGGACGCGTTTACGATGCGGCTGGTGGACACGCCCGCATTCCAGCGGCTGCGATACGTCAGGCAGCTCGGACTGGCGTACCTTGTGTATCCGGGGGCGACGCACTCGCGGTTCGAGCACGCGCTCGGCACATACCATCTAGCGAGGCGAACGGTGGCCCTGCTGGAAGAACGAGGCGAGCTCGCGGCACTGCCCAGGGACGAATCGGCGATCATATACGCGGCCGCGCTGCTGCACGACGTCGGGCACTACCCCTTCTCGCACGCGCTCGAGGAGATCGGGGCGCTGCACCACGAGAACGTCGCCGGGCCGCTGATCACCGGCGGCGAGATCGGCGCTCTCCTCGACAAGGAGTTGGGCGCCGATGCCGCGAAGCGGGTGCACGCGCTCGTCACCGGCGGGAGCGACAGTCCGCTCCAGGGACTAATCTCCGGCTCGCTCGATCTGGACAAGATCGAGTACCTCAAGCGCGACGCGCTCATGTGCGGCGTGCCGTACGGCGAGGTGGACGTGGACCGCCTCACCAATTCCATGGTCGTCGTCCAGGATCCCGTCTCGGGCCGCCAGCGGATCGGCGTCGTCGAGAAAGCGCTGGCGGCCATCGAGTCCCTGCTGTTCGCCAAATACCAGATGTACCGCAACGTGTACTGGCATCACACAGTGCGCAGCGCCACGGCCATGTACAAGCGCATCGTGGACGACGCGTTGCGCTCGGGCACGATCCGCTCCGACGAGCTCGGGACGTTCACCGACGAAGGACTGCTGCACAGGCTGGAGCCCACCCGCTCGCCGATTCTCTCGGCGCTGCGCGAGCGCCGGCTGTACAAGCGCGCCGCGGAATGGCCGGCCGTCGCGCTGGATGAAGGCTTCGGCGACTGGATTGCGGAGGATCGCGCGCGCGTCGTAGCGCTCGAAGACACGCTCGCGCGGCAGACTGGACTCGCGCCAGGCGAGTTGCTGCTGGATTACCCGCTCAAGACGCAGATGCTGGGACTGGACCTGCCGGTCGTCCGGCGGGACGGCAGCGTGGAGCGACTTACCGACAGCGGGTGGAAAGGCACGATTGACCTCCCCTCCCTGTCGGATCAGCTGTATCGCTCGACGCGGTGGCTCAGAGTCTTCACCGCGAGGTCGATCCCCGTGGATCGGGACGCCGTCATGCGCACGATTACCCACGAAGGCTGATGGTTCCCCGGCTCCGCGCCCAGCTCGACGCCCTCGCGGCCCGACGGACGGGATTCGAAACCGAGACGCGGGCGCTGACCGAGGCGCAGCTTCGCTTCCGGCCCGCAGAAGGCGCGTGGTCGATAGCGGAAGTCGCCCAGCACGTGCTACACGTCGAGCGCGAGGTGGCCAAGGCGGCACTGAAGCCCGGGGTGGAGCGACGTGGACGCGGGCGCACCCCCCGGGAATGGGCGGGGTTCATCGTGTTCCTCGCGGTCGTGAAGCTGAACTTCCGCATACGAGTGCCGCAGCAAGTAGCAGGTCGCGTCACGCCCGCCACGAATCCCGACCTGAACACGCTCTGGTCGGAATGGCGTGAAGTGCACGAGAATCTCACGCGCCATCTCGAGACTGTGCGCGAGGAAAATCTGGGCGACATGGCGTTCAGGCATCCGATAGTCGGGCCCACGAGCGTTCGCGGGATGCTGCCGTTCTTGCTGCAGCACTTCGACCACCACACCAGGCAGGTACGACGCATTCGGCGCTCGCCGCACTTTCCGCGATAGTCGCCGCCGGGCAGCTTTTCTTTCTCGGTTTCCGGGAATTCCCCGAAGAACCTAGTTTTTTAGCGCCGGGAGCTCGCGGTACAGATCGAGCGAGCCGGGGTTGGCCAGCGCCTCGGTGTTCTTCACCGGCCTCCCGTGGATCGTGTCGCGCACGGCGAGCTCGCTGATCTTCCCGCTGATCGTACGGGGGATGTCAGCGACCTGGACGATGATCTTCGGCACGTGCAGCGGGCTGGTGTTGCTTCGGATCTGCTTGCGGATCCTGACCTCCAGCTCCGCGTCCAGCTGCTCCCCGTCGCGCAGGCGGACGAACAGCACAATCCGCTCGTCCATCTCGCCGTTCTCTGCGGCGACGCGCTGGCCGATCACGATGCTCTCGACGATCTCCGGCAGCTGCTCTACCTGGCGATAAATCTCCGCGGTCCCGATGCGAACGCCGCCGGGATTCAGGGTCGCGTCGCTCCGGCCGTAGATCACCATGCCGCCGCGCTCGGTGAGCTCGGCCCAGTCTCCGTGCCGCCATACTCCCGCGAAGTGCTCGAAATACGCCGCGCGGTACATGGAGCGATCCGGGTCGCTCCAGAACGCCACGGGCATGCTCGGAAATGATTTCGTGCAGACGAGCTCGCCCGGCTCGTCACGCAGAGGCTCGCCCTCCTCGTCGAACACGTCGACCGCCATGCCGAGCCCGCGCGTCTGGATCTCTCCGCGATACACCGGCGCAATCGGGTTGCCGAGCGCAAAGCAAGAAACGATGTCGGTGCCGCCGCTGATGCTGGCGAGATGCACGTCGCGCTTGACGTCGCGGTACACATAATCGAAGCTGTGCGCGGCGAGCGGGCTACCCGTTGAGAGAATGGCGCGCAATGCCGCGAGGTCGTGCGTTCGCGCGGGCACGAGCCCTTCCTTCTCGCACAGCGCGATGTATTTCGCGCTGGTGCCGAACACGCTGACTTTCTCGCGCTCGGCCATGTCCCATAGAGCCGAAGGAGTGGGCGCCATCGGTGCGCCGTCGTACAGCAGCACGGTTGCGCCGACGGCGAGCGAGCTGACCAGCCAGTTCCACATCATCCAGCCGCAGGTGGTGAAGTAGAAGATTCGGTCGTCACGCGTGAGGTCGGTGTGCAGGACCAGCTCCTTCAGATGCTGGAGGAGCGTGCCACCCGCGCCGTGCACCATGCACTTGGGTAGGCCAGTGGTGCCCGACGAATACATGACGTACACGGGGTGATCGAAGGCCATCCGCGCGGGGGCCGGCTTGGTCGTGCCTCCGGCGGGGCCGGCAGGGGCGCGGGGTCCTGAGCCGTGGCTAGGCGACACTCCCGGCGGAGCCTCCGCAAACTGCGCGGAGTCTCCTTGGTCGTTTGCCACGCCGCTGCTCTGGATCCCGCGCTCCCTGCCGGCCATCACTGCAAAGTCGGACCAGGCCGTCGCCGCACGGATTCCTACGAGATTCACGGAGCGCGAGCGGTAGGGCACGACGACGACATGACGGATGGACGGAATTTGCTCGGCGATCGTGCGCACGCGCTCGAGGCAGTCGATCTCTTTCCCCGCATACTGATAGCCATCCGCGCAGAACAGCACCTTGGGCTCGATCTGCCCGAAGCGGTCGAGCACGCCCTGTGCGCCAAAGTCTGGCGAGCACGACGACCATATCGCGCCTATCCAGGTGGCGCCGAGCATCGCAATCACCGTTTCCGGCATGTTGGGCATGAAGCCCGCTACGCGGTCACCCGCGCGGACACCGGCGGCCTGCAGCGCCCCGGCGATCATCAGCGCTTCGCGCATCAGCTCGCGGTAGCTCAGCTCGCGCTGGCGACCGTCTTCGTTCCAGAAGACGAGCGCGGCACGCTCGTCATCGTACCGGAGCAGGTTCTCCGCGAAGTTGAGCCGCAAACTGGGATACCAGCGCGGGCCCATCGGCGGCTCGGGAGGAGCCATGCGATCGATGCCTACGCTGTCGGAGCCGTCGTCCTGGTGCGACGCGCACGTGCGCTCGCCGCAAATCAGTCCGCAGTGATCGCGCACGAGGTTCCAGAACGCAAGGCGGTCGCGCACCGACCACTCCCACAGCTCGTGAAAAGAGTCAGCCGGCGATGCGCCGAGAGGTGCGATGTGGCCGAGCTCGGCTGCCATTCGCATGAACGCCGTCATGTTCGACCGCTCCATGCGATCGACTGACGGCGCCCAGAGAATCTCACTCATGTGTGGCGAGAGGTGCCGCTGAACATCCGGTAAGGCCCCGTCTTAGCGAGCGTAGTGTGCGAGCGTAGGGGCCGCACCCGGATGTCCAGCGACGCCTCCCGGCGCAACGATGCCTGGGTATCTAACCCCGGAACCAGATCAGTCCGCCACCGCGAGCAGAACCACGACGGCCAGGAGTATCACGGCGCCGATCACGATCCAGCGCACCATCTGCCCTTCCGACTGCATCGCCGCGGCCTTGGCCTCGGCCTTCGATTCGGCGCGGCTGATGCCGAGCCGCGCGGCTCCTTCCGTCGCAAGAACCTGCGTGGCGCGCGCGCCGTCCTGCTTCACCGCGGCCGGAGGAGTGGAGCCCTGCAGTGCGGATTGCGCCGCGAGCGGCGATCCGGCGAGCGAAAGAGCGGCAACGGCGATCAGTGATGCGCGCATGTGTTTCTTCATGAACACCTCCGAATGAGCGTGAGCGTGCGGGACCAGCGTGGGTGACAAGCGAAGCGAGCCCGGCGCTGCCGGGCTCGCTCGTGTAGAGATGTCAGTCAGCGACCGCCATGATCAGAATCGCGGCGAGAACCGCGACGCCGAGGATGATGATCCACTTCATCGTCTCGCTCCGCTGCTGCATCGCGGGCGCCTTCGCGTCCGCGGCAGCTTCGGCCCGGCTGATACCAAGGCGCGCGGCCGCTTCGGTCGCCAACACCTGCGTGGCCTGCGCGCCGTCACGCTTCACTTCGGCCGGAGGCGATCCCTGCCGCGCGGATTGGGCTGCGAGCGGTGAACCCATGAGCGAGAAAGCCGCTACTGCGATCAGGGATGCGCGCATGTGTCTTTTCATTACCACCTCCGAATGGTGTGTGGACCTGCGGGACGAGCAGCTATGACGTCGGCGGGTTGAACTCCATGTGTTGTCCTTCAACCCAGGACTTGTGATATGAAGGGTCCTCAATCTCCAGCGCTGCCATGGCGACGTGCAACGGACGGAATGAATCCATCATGACCGCCAGCTCGTCCGTGTACTTGGCGCCGATGCTCGCTTCCGCACGCCCAGGATGCGGTCCGTGCGGAATGCCGTCGGGGTGGTGCGTGATGCTCCCGAACTCGATTCCTTTCCGGCTCATGAATTCGCTCGATGCATAGTACAGCACTTCGTCCGAATCCACGTTGCTGTGGTTGTACGGCGCCGGAACGGCCTCGGGATGGAAATCATATGGGCGCGGACAGAACGAGCAGATGACGAACCCATCGCCCTGGAAAGTCTGGTGCACCGGAGGCGGCTGGTGTACCCGCCCTACGATCGGCTCGAAGTCGTGAATGTTGAACGCCCACGGATAGAAGTATCCGTCCCACCCGACGACGTCGAACGGGTGGTGGTCGAGCACGATCTCGTTGATGCCGTTGGTCTGCTTCACGAGTATCGGGAAATCGCCTTTCTCGTCGTGCGTATTGAGCTGCACAGGCCGGCGGATGTCGCGCTCCGAGTACGGCGCGCCCTCCAGGAGCTGCCCGAACTCGTTGCGGTAGCGTGTCGGCCAGCGCACGTGCCCGCGGCTCTCGAACACCAGCAGCTTCGGCGATTCCTTGCCGAGGTCGAGCTTGTACCGGTGCATGATGCCGCGATGGATGATCAGGTAGTCGCCCTCGTGAAAGGGCAGATCGCCGAAGATCGTCTCCAGCGTCCCCTGTCCTTTCGCGACGTACACGACTTCGTCACCCTGCGCATTCCTGTAGAAATGCGCGTCGTTCTCGTCGGGCTCCACGTACAGCATCGCGATGTCGGGGTTGAACAGCAGCGGAGTCCGGTCGAGCGTGGGGCTGCCGCCCTTTTTCGCGCGGGAGGTCAGGAAGTGACGGTGCTTCAGCGTCTGATCGGGGTCGGGCTGGTACACGACTTCCTTGATCCGGCGCGCCGACTTCACGGTGGTCGGCGGGTACGTGTGGTACAGCAGCGACGACGTGCCGGTGAATCCCTCGTGCCCCATCAGCTGCTCCGCGTATAGCCCGCCATCCGGCTTGCGGAAAGCGATGTGACGCTTGCGGGGAATCTGGCCGAGAGTGTGATAGATGGGCATGGGGAAAAGCGCTATTGGCTATTGGCTGTTGACTGTTGGCTGTTGGTCGTTAGCCAAGAGCCAATAGCCAACAGCCAACAGCGCTCTCACTCTCACAGATTCCCTCTCAACGCCTGCTCCCGCTCAATCGCCTCGAACAGCGCCTTGAAGTTCCCCTTGCCGAAGCTGCGGGCGCCTTTGCGCTGGATGATCTCGTAAAACACCGTGGGCCGGTCCTGCACCGGCTTCGTGAATATCTGCAACAGGTATCCGTCGGGGTCCCGGTCCGCCAGGATGCCCAGCTCCTTCAACGGCTCTATGTCCTCGTCGATCTTGCCGACGCGGTCGATGAGATCGTCGTAGTACGTCGTCGGCACGCGGAGGAACTCGATCCCGCGGCGGCGCAGCTCGCTCACCGTGTGGATGATGTCGTCGGTCGCCAGCGCCATGTGCTGCACACCCGGCCCCTGATAGAACTCCAGGTATTCGTCGATCTGCGACTTCTTCTTACCCGCGGCCGGCTCGTTGATCGGGAACTTGATCCGCTCGTTGCCGCTGCTCACCACCTTCGACATCAGCGACGAGTACTCCGTGGAGATGTCCTTGTCGTCGAACGAGATGAGATTCTTGAACCCCATCACGTCCTCGTAGAACTTGACCCATTTGTTCATGGCGCCGAGCTCGACGTTGCCGACGCAGTGGTCGACATACTGCAGCCCCACGGGCTCGGGATTGTACTCGGTCGTCACCGGCTGGAACCCGGGCATGAACAGCCCGCGATAGTTCCGCCGCTCGACCAGGGTGTGGATCGTCTCGCCGTACGTGTGGATCCCGGCGGTGATGAACTCGCCGTCCTTGTCCTTGATGACCTCCGGCTCCTTAACCGGCTTCGCGCCGCGCTCGACCGCTAGCTGGAACGCCTCGCGCGCGTCGTCCACCCAGAGCGCGAGATCACGCACGCCGTCACCGTGCTTGTGCACGTGCTCCGCGATGGGTCCGCTCGAGCCCAGTGCCGACGTCAGTAGCAGCCTGATCTTCCCCTGCTCCAGCAGATAGCTGACCCGGTCGCGGACGCCGGTCTCCGGTCCGCGGTAGGCGGTGACCTTGTACCCCCAAGCCGTTCTGTAATACAGGCTGGCCTGCTTGGCGTTGCCGACCCAGAACTCGATGTAGTCCGTCCCGTTGATCGGGAAGACGTCGGTCGTCGTTTCGGGACCCGCCAGAGTTGCCGTACCCATCGATTCTCCAGGGAAAAGACGATCAACCGTCCGCCCGCGTCGGCGGATGGCCCCATCCGCATCATAGAGAGCAACGTGCTCCCTGTCCGGCGAGCACGAACCGGACCGCGCCTCCCGCTGAGTGGCGGTGCCCCGCTCGCGGCCTCGCGCGGCAGCCAGCTGTCTGGCGATCCCTCGGTAAAAGGCGGCGTCTTCAGCCCGTTGCTGCTCCTCCAGCCATAACGCCGTCGCCTCGAGCGCGTACAGGATGTTGCCGAGGTAGACCTCGGACAGCTCAGCTACGGACTCGGATTTGGAGGGATCGGCCACCTGGTGCCTGGATTATACGGTGTCTGGATCATGGCTTGTGGTTTGTGCGGCGCAACCTTTTTTCCCCGCGGAATCCGAAGACCCCAAACCAGAATCCCGGTCAGATGGCAGTTGGAGCCGTGTGCACGCCGGTGGTCGCTATGCGGGGCGAGCCGGGTCCGGTGAGGTGGACGACGACCGCGGTGATGTTGTCCACGCCGCCGCGCGCGTTCGCCTCGCCGATCAGCGAGTTCACCACCCGTGACGGCGACGCCTTCTGCAGGAGAAGCTGGGCGATCCGCGAGTCCTCGACCATGCCGGTGAGGCCGTCGCTCGCCAGCAGGAATACGTCTCCCTCACGCGCGTCGTCCTCGTAGATGTCGGGCTCGACCGTCGCGCTCGCGCCGAGGCAGCGCGTGATGACGTTGCTGTACGGGTGCACCCGGGCCTGCTCGGGGGTGAGAAGCCCGGCGTCGACTTGCTCCTGGACATAGGAGTGATCGGTAGTCAGCTGGCGCAGCTTGTCGTCGCGCATCAGGTAGATGCGGGAGTCTCCGATCTGCCCGATGATGTAATGATCGCCCTCGAGGAAGAGCACGGACACCGTGGTTCCCATGCCCTGTTTGTCCACCTCGGTAAGCGTCCGCGTATAGATCGCATCGTTGGCCCGCCGCAGCGCATCGGCGATGCGATCGGCAGGGGAGTCCCGCTCGAGGGCATCGTCGATGCTGATCTCCTGCGAGAGGATGTCGATGGCCATCGCGCTCGCGACTTCCCCCGCGGCGTGGCCGCCCATGCCGTCGGCAACGATGAACAGTCCGCGCTCGCGATTGGCGTTGGCGTATAGACTGTCTTCGTTGTCGGATCGCATCCGCCCGACGTCAGTGCCCATCCCGACTGCGAGATCCACTATGTCGTTCTCACGCCGGAATCCTGCTCTTTTCGGGTCGTCGTCAGCATCTGGTCGGGTTGCAAAGTTCCCCAAACTACCGGACCGCCCCCACAGGCGGCAAGCGATTGCCCGCAGATGGTGCGACAACCTCGCCATCCCCGAGCTGGAGCCGCCCGAGCCTTTCTAGATTCCACCCTTGCGGACCAGCGCGCCATGAGTACCCCGTTCGACCACTTCGCCAGGGTGCAGGACCAGTATCTCGTCGGCCGTGACGATGGTGCTCAGGAGGTGCGCAACGGCGATCGTCGTCCGGCCGGCCTGGAGCACCCGCAACGCGCGTTGAATGTCGCCTTCGATCTCACTGTCAACGGCGCTGGTCGCTTCATCGAGAAGTAGCAAAGGGGGATCCGCCGCGATCGCGCGCGCAAAGGACAGGAGCTGTCTTTCACCGACACTTATGGAAGCGCCACGCTCGCCGAGCACGTGGGCGTATCCCCCGGGCAGGCGGCGAACGATGGGATCCGCGCCTACCTGGCGCGCTGCTGACACTACGGCTGCTTCGTCCAAAGGATTCGCCAGGCGAATGTTTGTGGCCATGTCCCCGACGAACAGGAAGATCTCCTGCTGAACGTACCCCATGACGCTGCGGACCTCGGCCAGCGGCAGATCCCTCAAGTCAACGCCATTGAGGAGGAGTGTCTGTCGGGGAGGTCATGCGCGCCGAATCCTAGCGGCAGCCCGTAACCGAAGCCACCTTGTCGGGAGCGCAAAACTGCCCATGGTACGCCTGTTGCAATTTCGCGCGACCGTAACGCTCTGTCGAAACGGGCCACACACTTACCGGAGGTTTCATGTCCTTCCTTGCCTGGATCGTGCTGGGGCTCATTGCCGGCGCGATCGCGAAAGCCCTCATGCCCGGTGATGACCCGGGCGGCTTCATCGTGACCGCGATCATCGGAATCGTCGGCGCGGTCATAGGTGGATTTCTCGGCAACACCCTCATGGGCGCGCCGCTGTCCGGGTTCTCGCTCTGGAGCCTGGTCCTCGCCGTCATCGGCGCGTTGCTCCTGCTCTGGGTGTACCGGATGACGACGAAAAGGAAGCGGATGCCCTGACGATATTGCAAAAGGCCACATAGAACGGCCACGCTGGTAGCTGCCAACTGGAGGCTTCCAACTACGAGCCAGGACTGAGAACTCGCTCGTAGCCCGCGGCTTTCCGCTGGTCGCCACCAGCTTGGCTTTTCTATGTGGCAGTTCTCGGTTTTTCTTCGGGCGCGCATTAGCTTGAAGGAGTGAAGGACAGCATCCGGGTGCGCGGGGCGCGCCAGCACAATCTCAAGAACATCGACGTCGAGATCCCGCGCCGGACCTTCACGGTGATTACTGGCCCGTCAGGGTCCGGCAAGTCGTCGCTCGCGTTCGATACGATTTACGCCGAGGGCCAGCGCCGGTACGTCGAATCGCTATCGGCCTACGCGCGGCAGTTCCTCGAGCGGATGGAGAAGCCCATGGTCGATTCGATCGAGGGCTTGTCGCCCGCGGTCGCGATCGAGCAGAAAAACCCCACCAAGACGTCGCGCTCCACCGTCGGCACCGCGACCGAAGTCTACGACTATCTGCGGCTCCTCTGGGCACGGGTCGGCAGAGCGTTCTGCCCCAAGTGCGGCCGCGAGATGCGCCCCGACACCCCGCAGTCGGTCGCCGACGTGCTGCTCGGTCTGGCCGAGGGCACGCGCGTCCACATCGCGTTCCCCCTCCAGATATCGGACAAGCTCACCGACGCGGTGATCCTCGAGAACCTTCGCGCGGCCGGCTTCCTCCGCGTGCGCGCGGCGGGCGCGGTCCTGCACCTCGACGACATCGAAGCGCGGGGCATCTCTCTCCGGAAGGCGGGCGATCTGCTGGTCGTCGTCGACCGCCTCATATTGGGCGGCGATTCCGCCACCCGTCTGGCGGAAGCGGTTTCGGCTGCTTTCGCCGAGGGCGACGGCGAATGCTTCGCGCTGTTCGCCGAGCCGGTGCGGACTCGGCTCACGCCGGCACCGGTGGCCGAGCTCAGGTTCACCGACAGCTTCCAATGCGCCAACGACGGCACCCAGATGCAGCCACCAACGCCGCAGCTGTTCTCGTTCAACAGCCCGCGAGGCGCGTGTCCCAGGTGTAACGGCTTCGGCGCCATCCTCGAGTATGACGCGTCGCTGATTATCCCCTACCCCGACCGGACGCTGATGGGCGGCGCGATCGACCCCTGGTCCAAGCCGCGATACGACAACAAGCGGCGGGCGTTGAGCGACTTTGCGCGGCGCGAGCGCATCCCGATGGACGCGCCGTGGAGCACGCTGCCCGAGCCGCAGCGGACACTGCTGCTGACAGCGCGCACGCGCGGCTACAAAGGCGTGATCCCGTTCCTCCGGGACCTCGAGAGCAAGCGCTACAAGCAGTACATCCGCGTGTTTCTCCGGCAGTACCAGACCGCGCAGGAGTGTCCCGAATGCGGCGGCTCCAAGCTCCAGCCGGAGGCATTGAACGTCCGCGTCGGCGGGAAGAGCATCGCCGAAGTGTCGGAGATGCCCGTGGACGAGCTGCGCGTCTGGCTGGATGCACTCGAGCTCTCCGACTTCGAGCAAGCCGTCGCGTCCACCGTTCTCGACGAGGCCCGCGGACGCGTGAACTTCCTCTGCGACGTGGGACTCAACTACTTGTCACTTCATCGCGCGACGCGCACCCTGTCCGGCGGCGAAGCGCAGCGCATCTCGCTCGCGAACTCGCTCGGCTCCAAGCTGGTGGACACGTTATACGTCCTGGACGAGCCGTCGATCGGACTGCACTCGCGCGACATGTCGCGGCTGCTGCGCCTGCTGCACAGGCTGCGTGACGGAGGCAACTCAGTGCTCGTGGTAGAGCACGATCCCGCCGCCATCGAGGCCGCCGATTACATGGTCGAGCTGGGACCCGGAAGCGGCGAGCAGGGCGGCGAGATCGTCTTCGCCGGCCCGATATCGCGGGTGGGCGAGAGCCCGCTGACGGGCCAGTACATGACCGGCGAGCGGTCCATTCCCCTCCCCGCCGAGCGCCGGCGCGCGGGCCCGAGGTGGATCACGATCACCGGCGCGCGGGAGCACAACCTGCGCGACGTGGAAGTGCGAATCCCGCTGGGAACGCTCACCGTCGTGACGGGCGTGTCCGGCTCCGGCAAGAGCACCCTCATTCACGACGTCCTGTATCGCGCGCTCGAGAACAAGCTGCACGGCGAGCACACGGCCAAACAGCACCTCGGCGAGCGCGTCGGGGAGTTCGACACGATCACGGGATACGAAGCAATAGACGACGTCGTGCTGATCGATCAGAGCCCGGTCGGGCGGACGCCGCGGTCCAATCCCGTGACGTACGTGAAGGCGTTCGACGAGATCAGGCGGATCTTCGCCGGTACGCCGCTGGCACGCGAGCGCCGCTACGGGCCCGGCACCTTCAGCTTCAACGTCGCTGGCGGGCGGTGCGACGTGTGCGAGGGCGCTGGCGCGCTCGAGGTCGAGATGGTGTTCATGGCCGATGTGTTCGTGCCGTGCGAGGAGTGCGGCGGCAAACGGTTCAAGCCGGAAGTGCTCGAAGTTCGCGTGAACGGTCGCAACATTCACGAGGTGCTGGACCTCACAGTCGAGCAGGCGATTCGCTTCTTTCCCCGCGAGGAGAAGCTGGGTCAGGTGCTCTGGCACGTGCAGCAGGTGGGTCTGGGCTATCTCCGGCTCGGCCAGCCCGCGACGACCCTGTCGGGTGGAGAGGCACAGCGGATCAAGATCGCTCGCGAGCTGTCGCAGTCGGCCAAACGAAGCGGGCGCAAGCTGTACGTGATGGACGAGCCCACGACGGGGCTCCATCTCGAGGATATTCGCAAGCTCGCGCTCGTTCTCGAGCGTTTGGTGGATCATGGCCACACGCTGGTGCTGATCGAGCACAATCTGGACGTGATCAAGCTGGCAGACTGGGTGATAGACCTGGGTCCCGAGGGAGGCGACCGCGGTGGTACGATCGTCGCGGCGGGGACGCCGGAGGAAATCGGGGACGTGAAGGAGTCCTACACGGGCCAGTGGCTCAAGCCGTTGCTGTCGAAGCAGCTCAGGGCGAGGGCGAAGCGACGAGATCGAGCTGGATGAGCCGGCCCCGAGTGATTCCCCTGCCCCATCACGTGGTCAGCGCCGGTCTAACGAACCCGCCTTCGGCCAGATACTGTTCTTGACCCAAAACCATTCACATGAAATCATCAGCGCTACTACTCGTTGCATTGGCCCTCGTGTCCGCTTGCGTTCCGCCCGCTACCGTGCAATCGCCTAGCACCGCCGACCGCGTGGACGCGCTCGCGGACGAGTACGTGCGAGAAGTGTTTCGCGAAAACCCCGATTTGGCAACGATCGAGGGTTATCCCACCGCCGACCACGCGCGTCTGCGCGACAATTCCCTCGCGGCTACGCAAGCCTGGACGCTCCGCGAGGACGCCTGGCTGGCGCAGGTCAACCGGATCGATTCCGCCGAATTAGCCGGCACGCCGCAGCACCGCACGTTGTCCGTCCTCCGCGAGTTATTGGAGAGCGCCGTCGGGGTACGCGTCTGCCGCAATGAGCTATGGCCCGTGAGCCCGACGTACAACGGATGGCAGGGGGTGTATCCGTTCATCGCCACGCTGCAGCCGGTCGGATCGCCGGCCGCGCGGGCCGACGCCGCCGCGCGATTTCGCGCGTTCCCCACGTATCTGGACACGGAGATCGGCAACCTGCGCGAGGGAATGCGACAGGGATATGTCGCCCCGCGAACAGGCGTGGAAAGCGTGATCAGGCAGCTGGACGATCTGCTTGCAACGCCCGTTAACGACTCACCGTTCATGAGTCCGGCGGTGCGGGATACGGCCGCGCCTCCGGCTTTCCGCGCGGAGATGGCGAACATCGTTGGCGTGGAGATCAATCCGGCCATCCGGCGGTATCGTGACTGCCTCGCCAACGAGTACCTGCCGGCCTCCCGCTCGGCGGTCGCGGTTTCCGCCGTCCCGGGCGGCGCCCAGTGTTATCGCGCGAGCGTGCGGTTGCACACGACCCTGCAGATCGAGCCGTCCGAGATTCACCAGACCGGCCTGCGCGAGATGGCGAAGATCCGCGGCGAGATGCAGACAATCGCGCGCCGCAGCTTCGGCACGGAAGACGTGACCGAAGCGTTGCGGCGCCTCAAAACCGACTCTGCGTACACGTTTCGCAGCAAGCCGCACATGATCGCGTACGCGCAATCGGCGCTGAACCGCGCCCGCTCCGCACTGCCCGCATGGTTCGGGATCCTGCCGAAAGCCGACGTGATAATTCAGCCGTATCCCGCCTTTCAGGAGGCCTCCGCGCCTGGCGGACAGTACAACTCGCCGTCGGAAGACGGCACGCGGCCGGGCATCTACCTGATCAACACTTACGAGCCGGAGAAGCAGAGCAGGGCCGGGCTGGAAGCGACGGCGTTTCACGAGACGTATCCGGGCCACCACCTGCAGATCGCCATCGCGCGCGAGCGCCCAGGCGCGCACAAACTCGTGAGCTACTTCTATTCGTCAGGCTTCACTGAGGGATGGGGGCTGTACAGCGAACGGCTGGCGGACGAAATGGGTGTGTACTCCGGCGACATCGACAAGATGGGACTGCTGTCGAACGAGGCGTTGCGCGCGGCCCGGCTCGTCGTGGACGCCGGCATGCACGCGCTGGGGTGGACGCGCCAGCAGTCCATCGATTACCTGATGGCGAACACGACGTCGTCGCTTGCGAGCGCCACCGCCGAGGTAGACCGCTACATAGCGACGCCCGGCCAGGCGACTGCGTACATGCTCGGAAACCTCGAGATCCGCCGCCTGCGCGACCAGGCCCGGCTCCAGCTCGGGTCACGATTCTCCATCAAGGATTTCCACGATCGCGTGCTGGAGGACGGCAACATCACGCTGCCGATGCTACGGCAGAAGATCGAGGGTTGGATCGCGAGCAACAGGTAAGCCGCTACCTGCGGCTCTCCTGCAGCTTCTTCACCGCTCGCGCGACGAGGCGGCGCGGAACGAAGCGCTGAGCCTGTACCAATAGCTTGTTGCGCGCGCCCGGGATCGCGACGCGCCAGCCTGCCATCAGAGCGCGGTAGCCGAACTCGGCCACCTCGCGCGCATCGGCCACGTTGGCGTCGAACAGCTTCGCCCGGCTGACCTGCGCGACGTCGGCGAACTCCGTTTCGGTGGGCCCGGGGCAGAGACAGCTCACGACGACACCGGATTTCGCCAGCTCTTCCGCCAGCGCCTGTGAGAAGCTGAGCACGAAGGCCTTCGTGGCGTAGTACACGCTCATTCCCGGCCCGGGGAAAAAGGCCGCGGTGGACGCCACGTTCAGCACGAACCCGGAGCGCCGGCGCAGCATCGGCGCGATGAACAGCTTGGTCAGGTGCATGAGCGAGGTGATGTTCACCTGCACCATCGCGGTCTCACGCTCGATCGGTGTCTCGCTGAACTCGCCGCCGAGCCCGAACCCCGCGTTGTTGACGAGGACGTCGACGTCGATCCGGGCGTCGCGCACCGCCACAAATATCCGCTCGGGCGCTTCCGGGTCGCCGAGGTCGTCGACGATCACCGTGGCGGTTATGCCGTGCTTTCCTTCGAGCGTGCCAGCTAGAGCTTCGAGCGCATCGCGGCGCCGGGCGACCAGCACGACATCGTAATCGTGTCCGGCGAAGACTTTGGCGAGCTCGGCGCCGATCCCGGCCGACGCGCCGGTGATCAGCGCAGTGGGGCGCGTGTTCGAATCCCTTGCCATGGCGGTTTGTGGTTCATGGTTGCTGGTCGCTTACGCAAACCATAAACCATGAACCACAAACCCCATCTGCTACGGAGAACCCAGATTTATGGCGAACGGTCCGGTTCCATGCAGTTGAACGACCGTCCGACCGCGGGCGCCGCCGAAGTGTGGCATTCTTCCCGGCACGTACAGAAAATCTCCGGCCTGGTACTCCCGGATCGCTCCGGGAGCTGTCGTGCCACCCATTCCCAGCTGGAAGACTCCCGACAGGACGGTGATGTGTTCTCCCATCGGGTGCCAGTGGGGCGGGAACTTGTAGCCAGCCGGAAACTGAAGCCGCAGGGTATAATCGCCGTTACTCGAGGGGTCTCCATGGATCACCGCGATCTTCGCTCCGGCCGCGAATCCCGGCACCACGAGATCACCCCATTTGATTCCGCTGGCGGTATGCACGTCCATCTCGCTCATGTCAGCGATGATGGCGGGGGCAGGTGGCGCTGGCGGCGGTGGCGGTGGAGGCGGCGGGGGCAGCGGCTGTGAGCTCGTGACCATGTCGCTCGCGATGACCCAGCTGCCGGCGATATTGTGCCAGACGGTAGTGTAGTTGCCGGCGTCGTTGATCCGGCCCTGGGGAGTGTCGAAACTCATCGTGTAGCTCCCCACCTCCGTAGCCACATCTCCACTCCCGGCTACGGTAACGCGGGTCGGTTGCCAGTTCAGCGACAGGTTCGGCATCGCGAGCATTCCCCGCCAGCCCTGCCTGATGGCGTCGGCACCGGTCATGGCAGATGCATTCGGCATCATCACGACCGCGGAAGGCGAGTGAAAGGCAACGATGGCGTCGACGTTTCTCGCGGTTACCGCACGATTCATCTCCGCGCTGCGCGCGCGGATGGCCGCTTCTTCGGTGGCGGGGTTTACGGCTACAGTCGCGCATGACGCGACGATCAGTGCGATACCCGGAGCGAGCAGTGCGTGGTAAGGTCTTGGCGACATTCGTCCTCCTGTCTGTGGGAATTGGAGGAGAAGCTCCCGCTCGCCATCAAGGCTGTCAAGCGGGGGCGGTAGGGGCGGGTTGAAGACATGCCCGTAAACCGTGTAGATTTCGAGGCTATTCCCGAGTAGCTCAGTTGGTAGAGCAGGTGACTGTTAATCACCGGGTCGGGGGTTCGAGTCCCTCCTCGGGAGTTGGATTGACCACATGAAAAAACGGGCCGTGTAGCGGCCCGTTTTTTATCCTCGCCCGCCGCCTGCGATCAGAGTGCGTCCGTGGTGCAGCAGCCGGCCATACAGCTGACCCACGCTGGTCCATCGAGATCCTGAACCAGGACTTCGTCCTCCGCGCTAGGCCCCGAGCCGGTACCGCTCCCGCGGCTTCGGCTATGCGCAGCCGCCTTTCGGGCGCACGTGTAGAAAGACGCGGACGAGGTCGAGTTCGGCTGCCCGTGGGGGCAATACACGAAAATCCCATTCTGCTTGACCACCCTGACAGTGGTGCCGGGAACCGTGTTCGAAGGAACCTCTAGAATGGCGTACCCTCCCTGCGTCGGGGTGCTCGGAAACGAGACGATGTACGAGGTGTCGTACCGCGTCAGCCTCCAGCGCGCGTCGGAAGTCGGGCCGAGGTTGATCATGCGAGCGGTGAGCACTCCGGTGGCGGTGGTGTTTCCTTGGCCCAGGTTTCGGGCGTACGATGCGGCGCAGATCCGTATGTTCGTCGGAGCGGTGGTAGTCCCGGTTCGCGGTGCCGTGACACAACCTTCCCACGTGACCTGCATAGCCAGGGCGCGCAGCACGGCCCTGGGTAACTGATTGAGAGGCCCGCCAGGCAACGCGACCCCCGTGAACATTCCCATCGCGGGGTCTGGCGGTGGCGCTTGGATCGGAGCGCACGCCCCAACTGCGATTACGGTCGCTGCGATCGTGCAGGTCCAGCCTATCGGTCGGGAGTTCATCATGTCTCCTGCGGGAAAGTGTGAATCGTGCAACCGATCGCGAAGCTCCTAGCGGGCGCGTTTCTGCATGGTATCGATGGTGGGTTTGAGCGCGGGGTCCGCTCTGGCCCACAATATTGCAACAACCTGCGACCACTTGCGAGCCTGGCCGATGTCCCCCGTCGCAGCCGCGAGATCCGCCCGCGTCGCCATCATCCGAACCAGGATCGCGTATTCGAGAGGGTACCGGAGCGTCGACGCGCTCATGCTCGACAGCCCGTCGAGGGTTCCATCGATTCTCGCGATCGCGGCCGTGGTGTCGCCCATCGCCAGTAACAGCGCCGCTTCCCGAGTGACCAGCATCGGGCTGACATCGGCCGCACGCAGCTCCGAGCGGCCGCGCTCCACGGAATTGAGGATCGCCCGCGCAAGGCGGGCGTTCCCCGCGGCGAAAGCCTGCTGTGCGCCTACTATACTCTCCATTCCGCGGACCCGTCCGAGCGCAGGACCGGACGCGCATGGCACGGAAAACGAAAGAACGGTTCCGACTACACGGTCGGTGAGGACAGCATGCCGCTCTGGAGGAGCGTGAATGCGAATCAGATCCCCCAAGCTCCGCTGCACCTCGGGCGGCCGGGCATTGCAAATGCCAACGACGGCGTCGGCCAGGGCGTGCCCGGCTGCGCGACTCACGGCCTGGTGCAAATCGTCGGCGCGAGCGTAGCGCGGCCAGAAATACTGCAACGCAGTCGCCAGGCGACCGCTCTTCCCAGTCAATCCAGCCAGACGGGCGATCGCTTCCCAGTTCTCCTCGGTGGTTTCCTCAAAGGCGAGCAGCGCTGAATCCGCTACGAGCCGAGCCGTAGCGAAATCATGCGCCTTGAGCCGTACACGGGCCTTCGCGTCCGCCAGCAGAAGCCGCTCCAACGGCGTTCTCGCGTAACCGAGGGCAGTGCGGAGACTGGCGGACGCTCCACCGAAATCGCCTCGTACCTCGAATATCGACGCGCGCGCCGTGTGCGCCTCGGAGCTGTGTGGGTAGGTCCGTGTCCACGTATCCGTCAGTTCCAACATTACCCGACGGTTTCGTTCGAGCGCGCGCAATCGCAGCGCGCGGTGTGCGAGATCGCGCTCCTTCTCGAAATCGGGGCCAGGATAGGGCATGTGGGCGAGTGTATCGGCGTCCAGGCTGGGACGCGCTCCGAACTCCCGGGCATCGGACCCAATTCCTACTCCGGTCCGGATCTGGTTGTGCGCCGTCGGAAAGACTCGGCCAAGCCGCCGGAAGTGCGGGATCGCATGGAGCTTTGGCTCGATCTCGAGCGCGCGAACCAGCGCGCTCCCTGCAGCATGCCAACTGCTGCGGAAACGGAAACCGGAGCGGCTGCGCGTATCGCGAACAACCGCGTCATCCGCGTGCAGGCACTCGCCGAGCCCGTGCCAGGCCAAAGCGTCCAGCGTGTCTCTCTGGAGCAGCTCGCGGTAGCGGGCGCAGGCGGTCGGATAATCCTCCTGTGCGTAGGCCAGCAGCGCCGCTGCCCGGATCGCGTCGCGTTGATTCAGCTCCTCGCGCAGCGCGACCGCCCGCCTTGCGCTCGCCTGCCACGTTGCCTTCCGATCCGGATCGAGCCAGCTCTGCACTCGCGCCAGCTCGAGATGGGCGACCGCAAAATCGGGGTCGAGCTCGACAGCGCGTACCAAGTCGGCGTTTGCAGATTCCAGCTCGAACCTTCCCAAGGCGACTACTCCCCGTCTGTACGCTTGCAGCGCAGGGTACAGCTTCGTGCCCCCGGATCCGTCATCGGACGCGTCGGGAAGCGGGCCGGTGCGTAGCAAGCCGTTCGCAAGCGCTCGAAAAGCGCTGTCGGTCATCGCGGCAACCGGAATCGAATTGGTTTGCTTTGCCAGTTCCGTGGAGCGCTCCACGTCATACACGTTGGCCACCACGCGGGCCTGGGCGCTCTCACTCGTGACCGTACCCCAGACGAGCCGTCCCGCGCCAAGCGCTCGCGCGATCGCGATGGCTTGTGTAAGCGAACCGATTTCGCCGCCAGCGCCGGCCACGGCGTCTCGCACTCCGGCGTCGCTCTCGATGCCCAGTCCGACCCATTCACTCAACGCCGAATGTACGCCGCTCGCGACTCGCTTCCCGAGCGCGGGATCTTCCTCCGACAGAAATGGCAGCACGACGAACCGCGACGTGTCTACCTGGGGTCCGAACGCGCCGCGCACCCACTCCACCCCCGGCTTCGCGGCCACCACCGCGAGCGTTACGACCGCCGCGGCCGCGCCCACCGCGAACCACCGCCTTTTTATGGAGTGCACTGAAACGGGCTCCGCGACGGCGCCCGGCTCGTGCAGCGCCGCGATAAAATCGCCCACGCTCGGGAAACGGTCCGCCGGAACCACCGCCAGCGCCCGCTTCACCGCGCGATCCACGTGATCCGGCACACTCGGCCGGTGCCCCCGCATCGACGGCGGCGGCTGGGTGAATCGCTGGGAGATCACGGCCTGTTGCGTCGCGCCGATGAACGGCGGCAGCCCCGTGACCATCTCGTACAGCAGACATGCCAGGCTGTACTGGTCGCTGCGCGTATCCACCTTCTTCTCGCCGCTGGCCTGCTCCGGGCTCATGTACGCCGGAGTGCCGACCACGAGCCCCGTGGACGTGAGCGTGTCGGCGGCCGCGGAGTCAACGGCGCGCGCTATGCCGAAGTCCGCGAGACACGCGTGCTCCGCGGAGAAGAGGACGTTGTCGGGTTTGATGTCGCGGTGCACGATGCCCTGCGAATGCGCGTACGCCAGGGCTTCGCCCACGTCCCGCGTGATCCGCAGCGCTTCGTCCATGGCGAGCTGCTTCTCCTTCGCGATTCGCGTGCGCAGCGAGCCGTCACGCATGTACGGCATGACGAAATACAACAATCCATTGAACTCGCCGGAGTCGTGGATCGACAGCAGATGCGGATGGTGCAGTGCGGAACTGTGCTTGATCTCCCGCAGAAAGCGCTGCGCGCCTATGGCCTGGGCAAGCTCCCGGTGCAGCACCTTGAGCGCGACCTGCCGCTCCTGGCGCGTGTCGCGCGCGAGGTAAACGATCGCGGCACCGCCGCGGCCGAGCTCGCGCTCGATAGTGTATCGGCCGGCGAATTCTGCGCCGGGGACCGTGGGATCGTCTTGCATTGCCGCCTTCGACTGGGCCGGGCAAACATAAGGCCGCAGCCCGGAACCGCAAACTGCCCGGTCAGCCGATGACCTCTGTTCCCAGGCCGCTGTCCTGCCACGCCCGCTTCGCGCAGCCGTGCGATCTCCTCCAGCGTGACGGAGCCGAAGCCGAAATCCACGACGCCGAGCGCGTGCGGTCCCAGCAGCGCGCCCAGACCCAAAAAGATCGCCGCCTGGGGCACCCCAACCCGATCCATCGGGCCGGAGAGCGCGGCGGCGATCACTACGACCAATCCGACGAGCCCGAGTATTCCAGCGAGCTCGGTGGTGCCGAGGTTATCCACGCATCGAAATTAGCGTCACACGTTGCAAAAAAACCGGGATCCTCTCGGATCCCGGCTGTGTTGAAGCTGTCGACGTGCGCCAGCTCTAGCCACGCGGCTGGGCGGGGCGGTCGGGACGGGCCGACCGGCCAGGTCGCGCCCCACGCGCCGGGCGGCGGCCATGTGCGCCGCGAGGGCGAGCCTTGTGCGTGGAATCGCGCTGAGCCATGCGCTCCCGCATCTGCGCCTGCCGCGCGTCGAACTTGGTCTGCTGCTCGGCCGTGAGCACCGCGCGGATCTCCGCCTGCTCCTGTTGCCGGAGCGCGGCCACCGCCGTGCCCTGGCTGCGAGCGCGAGCCATCGCCGCGCGGGCCGCTGCCGTGTCGCCGGCCTGACGCGCGGCGCGCGCGGCCTCGACATCCGGACGCGACCGCTCTCTTAGCTGCTGGAACTGCACGCGATACTTGGCGTGGATCGCCTTGATCTGCTCTTTCTGCGCGTTGGTGAGGTTCAGGTCCGCCATCATGCCGTGCGCGCCACGCTGCGCCTTCCCGCCCTGCTGACCCTGCTGCGGTGCCGGAGTCTGGGCGCTGGCGACGGTTGCCGCCCCGATAAGCATTGCGACGGCGGCTACCGCGGTATGAATCCGATTCATCATGCCTCCAATCCTCATTTGAGATGGACCCGGCACGGTGTGTGGGGTCGCATGCTTGGACTGGCGGATCAGGCAGACGTTAAGGCGGGGCTGAGTACTCCCTGGATTTGGACGGGGGATTCAAGTTCGGAGTGTGGCAGTGGGGAGTTCAGCAGTCATAAAGAGAACCGCGGACTGCTCACTCCTTGCTGCTCACTCCCCACTTGGATTCCCGCTGCAGCAGTCTTGAAGCCGGCGAAAGGGTCAGCCGGCCGCGGCGGCGGGCACTCCTCCAAACCGGCGCTCGCGCGCATGAAACTCGGCCACCGCGGCGTGCAGGTCCTTCCCCGAGAAATCCGGCCAGAGGATCTCGGAGAAATACAGCTCCGCGTACGCGCACTCCCACAAAAGGAAATCGCTCAGCCGCTGCTCTCCGCCCGTGCGAATCAGCAGATCGACCTCGCGCGACGGCCCGCGATCGTGCTCCACCTCGCCGAGCAATTGCATGAACTGCTCGCGCGACAGGTGGTCGCTGTCCGCGCGCCGCGCCGCGCGGAGGATGGAGTCGCGCGCCGAATAGTCCACCGCGATCCGCAGGTCCAGCGTCGTGCCGTCGCTGGTCGCCGCTTCCGCCGACTCGATCGCCTTGCGCACCTCGCTGGGAATCCTGTCGCGTCTGCCGATGACCGTCAGCCGCACGCCATTGGCGATGCAGCGATCGACCTCGGAGAGCAGGTACCGCCTGAACAGCCGCATCAGCATCATCACTTCGCGCTGCGGCCGGTTCCAGTTGTCCGCGGAGAAGGCGTACAACGTCAACACGCGGATGCCGCACTGCGGCGCCGCCTCGACGATCCGCCGCGCGGTGCGCGCGCCTTCGATGTGCCCCGCCGGCCGGCTGCTCCCGCGGGTGATCGCCCACCGGCCGTTGCCATCCATGATGATCGCGACGTGGATGCCCGGTGCGCCGTCGTCGCGCTGCTCCGGCGCGTGCGCCGCGGGCACCTTGCGGCGGTGCGCGCCCGGCCGCGTCAGGTCCATCCGCCTACTTGTGGTCACGCGTCGCATGGATGAGTGCTTCCATGTGATCGAGGTACCGCTCGATGGCGCGGCGTCCCTCCGCCGTGAGGCGGTACTCGGTCCGCGGCACGCGGCCCTCGAATGACTTCGTGCAACTGACGTAGTTCGCGTCCTCCAGCTTTCGGGCGTGCACGCTCAGATTTCCGTCGGTGATCTTGAGCAGCTTCTTCAGATCGTTGAAGCTCAGCTTCTCGTTCACCGCCAGCGCGCTCACTATCCCCAGCCGCGCGCGCTCGTGAATGAGACGGTCGAATTCGCCCGTGTCGGGTCCGAGTGCGCGACCGCGCACGGACCGCAGTTTTGCGGTGTCCGTGCCGCCGCGATCCTGCCGGACGGCTCCCTGTTTAGCCACCATGCCTCCTCGCGATCGGAATACCGAAGACGATGTGCAGCCCGCCGAACGCGGCGGCCATGAGGATGTCGTTGGTCGCCGGTGGAGTGAACAGCGCGATCGCGCCCGCGAGCATGAAGCAGAATCCCATCACGGGAACGACTCTGACGGAGAACGCCCCACCGGCGACGACGGCCGTTCCGTATATGAGGAGCCACAAGCCCGGAAGCACGTCGTACATCCCGAGGTTGTAGAGCTGGAAGGTGAGCAGCGCCCCGACGACCATCGGCGGCGAGAAGCTGAGCAGGAACTTCCGCCCCGCGCCCGACATCAGCGGCAGCCGCGCGGCGCGCGCTTTCCGGACGATGGCCGCGATCATGATCACCGGCGCCAGAATCGCCGCTGCGAGCCAGCTGTTGAGCCACGCGACTTCCGTGGGCTGCTTCGCCGCTACCGTCGCCGCAGTGAGCGCCGCGACTCCGACGATGACCATTCCCCAGCCGGAGACGGCGGTGAACGCGCCGGCCCGCTCCATGGTGTCGCGAATGTATGCGAGGTTGTCCATCGCTCTGGTGTGGAGCGCGGGCTCCTCCACCGGCGTGACTTTTCTGAGCGGCCTAACCGAAGACATACGGTTAGTTTACGGGGTTTGCTCCCGCTAGGTCAAGTACTTTACCGAACAAAGCCGGTTCCGGATGCTGGACGCGGGCCTTGATCCCGGCTGCGCTCATTGTGGCAGTTCTACCCACCACGACAGCCGTCGGCCGGAAGCTGCCGGCGAAGCACTCCACCACGCGCGAGACCGAGCTTTTCCACGGTATCGACGCCCTCTGGACGGCCGCCAGTGACCTCCTGGCCTATGAAATGGAAATGGGGCCCGGCAGCGGATCGCTGGCCGGAAAGCTCTGCTCTCCCATCCGATCGAGCCGCCGCTCGTCGATTGCGGTCAGGAGCATGCTCACCAGCTGCTGACAGAACGCGGGCAAGTCCTCGGGCTTTCTGCTCGTGACGAGCTTCTGGTCGACTTCGACCTGTTTGTCCACCCACTCCCCGCCGGCATTCGTGATGTCGGTCTTCAGGCTCGGCCACGACGTGAGAGTTCGCCCCTTCACCGCGCCGGCTTCCACCAGCAGCCACGGCCCGTGACAGATCGCGGCGACCGGCTTGTCAGCTTCCATGAAGCCGCGCACGAACTCCACGGCTTTCGCGTTGGTTCGGAGCTTGTCGGGGCTGCGGACGCCGCCCGGCAGCACTAGCGCGTCGAAGTCACGGGCGGTGACCTGGTCTACGAGCTTGTCGACGCGAAACTTGTCGGCCTTCTCGCCGTGGTTGACTCCCTGTATTTCGCCCTCTTTGTCCGCGACGAGCGACAGATCCGCGCCCGCGTCGCCGAGTGCCTTCCACGGCTCCGTGAGCTCGATCTGCTCGACGCCGTCGGTCGCCAGAAAAGCGACCTTTCTCCCTTTCAGTGACTCAGCCATGCGAGTCTCCAGTTTGGCCAGCACATCGTCCGCGCCGCCCGTTGGCGGTGCGGCTCAATCTTCGGAGCGGTTCTCTGCCGCTTCTTCACGCTTCCGCCGAAGGTCTTCCAGCGCCGGGTTCTCGCGCGTCTTCGGTATCATCGATTCCTTGTCGTCGGTCTCGGTCTGCGCTACCCGGATCTTGTCTTCTTCGTGAATCCGCTCTTCCCCCGGATTGCTTTTCTGATCCGTAACCGAGGATCCCCGGGGGCTGTGCCCGCGCCCTGTCGGATCGAATTTTCCCGGGCCGTGCGCACCTTTCTTTCCTGGCATGTCGTCTCCTGGAGTCGTTTCTGTGCTGCATAGGGGTCACGAACCGTGCCATATTCCGGCATGCCTCTGATCCCGCTGTACGGACACGCCTCGCTGCGCAAACGGCTGGCGCGGAGCGCCGCCGCGGGACGACTTCCGTCGAGCCTGCTGCTGCACGGTCCGGCGGGCATAGGCAAGCAGCGGCTCGCGCTCTGGCTCGGCCAGCTGTTGCTCTGTTCCGGTGAGGATCGCCCGTGCGGGAAGTGCCAGCACTGCCGCTACATGAGCCAGCTCCAGCACCCCGACCTGCACTGGCTCTTCCCGCGCCCCCGCCTGAAGGACTCCGACCCGGACCCGGAGGACGTCCGCGACGACTACCGGGAAGCCATCGCGGAGCGCGTAGAGGAAGGAGGGCTGTACGAAGCTCCGTCGGGTAGTGAGGGGATCTTCATCGCGGCCGTGCGCTCACTGACGCGCGATGCGCTGATCGCGCCCGCGCTCGCCTCCCGAAAAGTCTTCATCATCGGCGACGCCGAGCGCATGGTGTCGCAGGAAGGAGCCGACCAGGCGGCGAACGCGCTGCTCAAGCTGCTGGAGGAGCCGCCCGCCAACACCGTCTTCATCCTCACGTCGAGTGAGCCCTCGACGCTGCTGCCGACGATCCGGTCCAGAGTAGCCGCGGTGCGGGTGCCCCGGCTCACTGACAAGGACGTGACGGAGTTCCTGCAGGATCCGCTGGTTCGCGACTACATAAAGAAGGCGAAGCGCCCCGACGCCCGCGCCGACCTCCTCGGCGGCGCACCCGGCCGCATCCTGAACGAATCCGGGGATGCGCAGGCGATCACTGTCGCGCGGCGGATGCTGGACGCCGCGGCGAGCCGCTCGCCGGAGCGCTTTTCCCTGGCGCTCACCCGCGGCGTGAGCAACGCGCGCGGCGCATTCACCGATTCGCTGGATGCGCTGACCGTTCTCCTGTCGGAGCGCACCCGTGAAGCCGTCTCCCGCAACGACCGGCCGAGGGCGGCGCGGCTCGCGGCCGCGGCCGATCTCGTGGAGATCGCCAAGGAGCGTGCGGGCGGCAACGTGAATCCTCAGCTCGTCACGGCGAAGCTCGTGCTCGATCTCAGCGAGCATCTGTCGTGACCAGTCCCCGCCGCACGGATGCGAAACTCAGTCACGTGGATGAGACCGGCCGCGCGCGAATGGTCGACGTGTCGGCGAAGCCGGAGACGGAGCGAATGGCTCGGGCGCGCGGCATGATCAGCATGCTCCCGGCGACTCTGGCAGCAATCCGGGCCAATCAGGCACCCAAAGGCGACGTGCTCGGCGTCGCGCGCGTCGCGGGAGTGCTCGCGGCGAAGCGGACAGCGGAGCTGATCCCGCTCTGTCATTCGCTGCCTCTCACCGACGTGGACGTTGCGCTTGAGCTGGACGACTCGCTCCCCGGAGTCCGCGCAGAGGCGATCGCGCGAACCGTCGGGCGCACGGGGGTGGAGATGGAAGCGATCGTGGCCGTGTCGGTCGCGCTCATCACGATCTACGACATGGCGAAGGCGCTCGACAAATCAATGGTGCTGGGAGGGATCGAGCTGATCGAAAAGCGCGGCGGGACCGCCGGGAGGTAGTCAACCCCGTCTACCCCCTTCCCCGCGCAATGTCTGAACGCTTATTTCCGCCCGTTAGCTCTGCGCCATCGGCTTTACCACCGACCGAGGTACACCCTTGAGCCAAGCGACTGAGAACGTTGGGGTTTCACACGAAGCATGGGGCACCCGCATCGGGTTGATCCTTGCCATGGCGGGCAACGCCGTCGGGCTTGGCAACTTCCTCCGCTTCCCGCGGCAGGCCGCGGTCAACGGCGGCGGATCGTTCATGATCACCTACTTCATCGCGCTGCTGCTGCTCGGCATCCCGCTGATGTGGATCGAGTGGGGCGTCGGGCGAAACGGTGGCCGGTTCAGAAAGGGACACATCCCCGGAATGTTCGCCGCGCTCTGGAAGCACCCGGCTGCGAAGTATCTGGGAATAGTGGGCATGATCATCCCGCTCACAGTGATGATCTACTACACGTACATCGAGAGCTGGACGCTCGCGTTCTCGTTCTTCTCGATCACCAAGGACTACTGGGGCAACACCACGCAGGAAGCGATGGTGGGCTATCTCCAATCGTATCAAGGAATCACGGCGGGCAGCAGCCACACCATGGCGCTCGGCTTCTTTCTGGTAACGCTCGCGATCAACATCTGGGTCCTGTCGCGCGGAATCTCGGGTGGTATCGAGAAGCTCGCGCGGATCGGAATGCCGATCCTCTTCCTTTTCGCCGCCGTGCTCGCGGTGGTGGTCATCTTCCTGCCACCGGGACCGAACGGAGAAACCGCCTGGCAGGGACTCCAGTTCATCTACAATCCGGACTTCTCGCGACTGGATGAGCCGAGCGTCTGGCTCGCGTCCGCGGGACAGATATTCTTCACGTTGTCCGTGGGAATGGGCTCGCTCCAGTGTTACGCGTCTTACCTGTCCAAGAAGGACGACATCGCCCTTAACGGAATCGCAACGGCCGCGACCAACGAAACGGCGGAAGTCGTGCTCGGCGGAACGATCGCCATTCCGGCCGCCGTGGTGTTCTTTGGGGTGACGGGAGCGATGGCGGTCGCTCAATCCGGCTCGTTCAATCTCGGCTTCGCGACGATGCCGGTCGTCTTCCAACAGCTCCCGCTCGGCAATGTCCTCGGCTTCATGTGGTTCTCGCTGCTGTTCTTCGCGGGCATAACGTCGTCGGTGGCGATGCTGACCCCGATCGTGGCGTTTTTCCGGGAAGAGTTCGGTTGGAAGCGCGAAATCATCGCGTGGTCGTTCGGGCTGGTCGCCCTGCTGTTCGGCCTGATGAACATCTTCTGGCTGCAGTACGGCTTCCTCGACGAGTGGGATTACTGGGCCGGTACGTTCGGCCTCGTACTGCTCGCCGTGATCGAGACGGTGCTGTTCATGTGGGTGTTCAAGCCTGAGAACGCGTGGGCGTCGATCCACCAGGGCGCGGACATTCAGATCCCGCGCGTCTTCAAGTTCGTGATGACGTACGTCACGCCGGTTTACCTGCTCTTCATTCTCGGATGGTGGGGCTTCCAGGATGCGATTCCGATCCTAACCAACGCGAAGGCCGCTGGCGGCGGCACGCTCACCCCTGAGATGCATCCATATGTCACGACGGCGCGACTGATGATCGTCGGGTTCGCCATCGTGTTCGCTTTCCTCATCCGGATCGCGTGGAAGCGGAACAAGTACAATGACCGCGAAGGATTCGTGGAAATCGACCAGTCCGGGAGGACCACCGTATGAGTACCGGGGCGATCATCTTCATGGCACTGAGTTGGGGTTTCGTGCTCGGGCTCGTTTCGTGGTCTTTTTATCGCCTGCTGACGCACAAAAAACACCACGATCCCGATGGAATCGGGCCGGCGGTGCCGCCGGAGCCGCCGGCGCGAGGGCGATAAGGAAGGGCCAGTACGAACGGAATAGCTGTCAGCCATCAGCTGGAAGACGCTGCCAGCGAGTCAGCTGCCTACGATTCTGACCGGTCAACATCGTAGGCAGCTGAAAAGCTGGCGGCGTTTTTTGCTGGCAGCTCGCAGCTATTCAGTTCGCGGTAGCAGTTCGTAACAACCGAAGCCGCCTGATCGCCGCGATCCCGGCCACCGGTCCGAGCACCAGAAACAGCAGCGCCCAGCGCCACCCGATGCGCTCGGCGAATACGGGCACGAGCTGCATCGGCAGCATCGTGAGCAGGAACCCCAGCGACGTCTGCATCGTGAGCGCCGTACCAACCGCGTGCGGCGGCACCGACTCGGTAACGAGCGTGCTGAATTGCGCGCTGTCGGCGATCACGAAGAACCCCCACGCCAGCGCGAACGGCGCGAGGAGCCAGAGCGGCGTGCCGAAGAGCAATCCGCTCAGCACGCAGCACGCTCCGCTCGCGACGAGCGAGATGGTGACGAGCTTCTCCCGCCCTTCCCTGTCGGCGAACAGTCCACCCCACACGCACCCCGCTCCGCCGATCGCGATGGCCAGAAACGATAGGAGCGTGACCGGCGCAGTCGACTCCGGGTCGCGCGCGAGCACACTCGCCGCGAGGAACGCCGGGATCCAGGTCCAGACCGCGTACAGCTCGAACATGTGGCCGAGGTAGCTGGCCGTGGCGAGTCGCCATTCGCGCACGCGCACGACCGAGCCGACGAGTCCCCACGAAAACGGTCGGGACACGAACGCATACGGTCCGTCCCTGAATCCGATCCAAATCATGATCGCGGCAACCGCGGCACCCGCCGAGGCTGCGAGCACCACCGGCGTGGGACCTGCGTCGGGAATCGCGTGCACGAGATACGGTGTGGCTTTGCCCACGGTGAGCGCGCCGACGATCGTGCCGATCGCGAGCCCGCGCTGCGCGCGGAACCAGGTCGCGATCATCTTCATCGCCGGCGGATACACACCCGCCAGACAGAAGCCCGTGAGAAATCGCAGGGCGAGCGCGGCCTGATATCCGTCGGCGGTAAGAACCGCCGCGTTGACCGCGGCTCCCGCGAGCGCGGACAGCGCGAACAGGGTCCGCGACTTTACGATATCGGCGAGATTCAATGTCGCGGAGACTGCCGTCCCGGCCACGAAGCCGAGTTGGACTACGGTAGTCAGCCACCCGGCTTCTGAGGCGTTGAGGTCCCACAGCTCCGCGAGCTGGGGAGACACTGCGCTCGCAGAGAACCAGAGCGACATGCCGAGTAGCTCGGCAGTTCCAAGGAGGGCGAGGGCCCGCCACCGTCCGGCATCAGCCGCTGCTTGCATGGGCCAAAAGGTAGCGCGGAGAAATGACCCGGCTGGGACTCGAACCCAGGACCTACGGCTTAAAAGTCCTAACCGAATCAGATAGGAATGTAGTTGCGAGTGTGGTGACCTGTCAGGGAACGAGGGTGCACCATAAACGCTACATTTGCCCGATGCCATCGCCGGAAAACCCGACGCCGCCAGTGCCCGCGGGTTCGCCCACTGCTAATCCTGACACCGCTTCGATGACTTCACTCGAGACGCTTCAAGCCGCCCTTGGTGACCGGTACACGTTCGAAAGGGAGATCGGATCGGGCGGCATGGCCACCGTTTACCTTGCCCGCGACATCAAGCACGGACGCAGTGTCGCCGTCAAG
>JBPCPS010000056.1:0-10467 GCA_050998915.1 Gemmatimonadaceae bacterium | reverse complement strand
TCGTGCCAAATTGGCTCTTGGGCAGGCGGACGATGGCAGTGGCGTGATTGGCGACCCGACGCGGGCGACCGCCGCCTACGGGAAGCAGTTACTCGAGTTCAAGATTGCGGCGGCCGTCCGGGATATTCGGGAGTTGCGGGAGTCGAGTCGAAAGGTCCGATGACTGGTTGCACCCGATGCCAACTAAACGGACGGGAACATGGCTAACACAAGTCCGGCAACATCCTTTTCACTTGCCCTGCCGTAACCTTAAAACTGACTCACTTTCCGCGGCAAGTGCCCGTAACTCACGGAGTGCCCCATGCATCAGGCCCGCGCTTTCATGGCAGCCGCCGCTCTTCTCTTGAGCCCGACACTCGCGGTGGCCGCACCGATTGTGTTTCGGCAAGTGGGTCTTCGCCTGTCGATCTGCAGGCGCAGGTCGATGCCTTTCGCGCCGAACTGGGCAGCTTGAACGCGAATGTTGCAGGCAGTTTCGGGTCGGGTCGACGCGAAATCAACTGGGATGGTGTTCCTGATGCGTTTGCATCGCCAAACAACCTGCCAGCCAATTTCTTCAACGTCAACTCACCGCGCGCCACTGTCTTCTCGACGCTCATTATCGCGGATTGCCGCTGTCGGATGTGCTTGCGGCAGGGACGTTGACCGCAAACACGAATCGCTGCCCGTCGCGGCTGATGTTCCCGAGATTCGCGCCGATCGGACCCGGCAGTTTGAAAAGGACCTTCGGCGCGCCGGGTTTGAACGTCGGCATGGTCTCGACATCGACGGACACGACGAGCAGCTCGTTGGACTCGAGATTCAGGCCGCGGAAGAAGATCTCTTTGCCGTCCGCCCGCCAGTGCAGCATCGCGTTGACGCCGTCTTTCGACACCCGCCATTTCCCGTCCCCCGGCAGTCCCGTCGCTGCATTGAACGGTCGCACGTAGATTTCACCGCGTTCGGCTTGGGCTTCGTCCGATTGGTAGGCCATGAATCGGCCGTCCGGAGAGAGTCTGCCGAGGGTGTCGTCGAATTCTTCTCGCAGGAACTCGATCCCTTTCCGCGACGCCGGATCTCCGGTCAGCGGGACCACCAGGATAAGGCCGCCCATGTCGCACACGAGGAACTTGCCATCGGGAGAAATATCGGTGAGACCGACAAACGCGCCGGCTTCGTAGCGATACACGAGCTCCTCGTCGCCAGTCCCATCCGACGCGCGACGATAGACGGGGAAATCGCCGTTGCGGACCGAGGCGAAATAGATGTGTTTCCCGTCGGGAGACCACAGGGGATTGACCTTCGGGAATTTGTCGTTGGTGAGCCTGGTCTGCTTTCCGGTGGCGAGGTCGATGGTCCAGAGATCCGCCTGCCCGATCTTCTGATCGTTTCTGGAGACGAGCAACTTGGTGCCATCCGGCGAAAACGACGGGCCAGCATACAGCCCTGGTTCGCCGACTTTCTCCACCACTTGCCCACTGCGGTTGAAGATGGTGATCTGCTGGAGCTGTGGCCCGCGTGGAGCCGGGCGCGCCAGGAACCGTTCGCCGTCCGCGCTCACGTAGGCGAGACGGTCCGGGACTGTGCTGGCCTGGCGGAACAGCACCCGTGGTTTGGTTAACGTAAATGTCGGCGACGTGCTCACGTCGGCGACCATTACCGCCTGGTCCGGCGCCAGGTAGTAGAGCTCCTTGCCGTCGCGGCGCCAGAAAGCGGGGCTGAAGCTGCCATCCGAGACCTGCCAGGGTCCACCCACGACGGTGGGATCAACCGGCCGGACGAACACTTCGAATCGGTTCGCCTTGTCGCGCTGGAGGTACGACAGGAAGCGCCCGTCAGGTGAGAATCTCGGCCCGAACACAGGCACGTCCGTCTTGAACACCTGGGTCGGTTTGCGATCGGCCCCGCCGTCGAGCGGCAGTGTGAACAGCGCGCCGCCCAACAGATCGGAAATCGCGAACGTCAGGAACCGGCCGTCCAACGACCAGTCCGAGAGATTCATGAATGCGCCGGGATTCTTGTAGAGCAGCTCCTCCGACCCCTGACCGCTCGCGGGCCGCACGTAGATGGCCTCCTGCCCCTTGCGGATCGTGACGTACGCGATCCGGCTGCTGTCGGGCGAACACACCGGCGCCATCACGAATTCCGTTCTCGCACTCGTCGTCAGCCGCGTGGTCGCGCCGGTGGCTATTTCGGTGATAAAAAGGTCCGCCGTTTCGCTGGGCAAGTCGTTTTTCACGACTGCCACGCGCGAGCCATCAGGCGAGACGACGGTATCGTTGTAGAGCGCCCGCTCGCCGACACCGCCGGTGCGCTTACCGGTGCGGTCGTAGAACACAAGGGTGGTCGCATTGTTCTCGAACCTGAGAGCGTTGCGTTTCGCCCTCGCTTCGGCCGCGGCTTTGTCCTTCGCTTCTGCCGACAGCTCCTGTCCGGTCGCTCGCCCCCCAAGGCAGACCACTCCCAGGAAAGCGGCGGCACAGACCAACGCCACCCGATCGGCTTTCTTCATGACACCCTCTTCCGGTGTATTCAGTTCAACAGTTCTGCGGACAGGCGGAGAGAACCCGGCCATCCGGCAGCGTGATGGTGCGGATCAGCCCCGACAGCGACTTGTCGCGCGCGCGGCTCAGTTCGAGGGTCAGGGTCTTGTCGATGCTCTTCTCGAAATCCGTCTTGCCCACGTCGCGGATGCGGAACCAGGACGGAGCAGGACCTTCGCCCTGCCAGTTCTCCAAGGCGCCTTTGGCGTTCTTGACGTCGATCGTCAAGTAGATGTGAGGGTTCCGCCAATCGATCTTCGTCAAGGTGCCGGTCACCGTGACGCGATCGTGAAGCTGACCAGGCTTCGTCAGCTTCATCTCCTTGTCAAAGCTACCGTCCGTCTTCGATGGCCGAAATAGGCAAGAAGAAACTGAGGCAGCCACGGACTCACTTCTTCGTGGCCGCCGCCGAACTCCCAGTACCGCAACGTATAGCCCTTGGCGAGGAGCACATCACGGAAGTGGCGGTTCGCGAGAAGCCATCGCGGCGCCATCCGGCCGTGTAGATGTACTGATCCTCAGCGCCGGTGTCGATGCGCACGCGCTGCCGAGACGCTGCTGCGGGACGGAAACATCTGGTGCGGAGCCCCTCCGGGCGCGCACATCGCGTGACGAGGTGTGGGGTGTAGAGACTCAGCGCGCAGTGACACTCACCGGCACATTGATCGCAAACACGAAACGCTGACCGTCACCGCTCACGTTTTTCCACTGGCGCGGATTCCCGAGCACCGGGCCCGGCAACGTGAACAGCAGCCTGGACGTCCCCACCTGAAACGTCGGGGTGGTGGTCACGTCCACCGCCATCACCTCCCACTTAGGAGTCAGGTAGTACAACTCCTTTCCGTCCTGCCGCCAGGAGACCATGCCCCGGGCGCCCGCAGTGGAGACCTGCACCGGTTTCGCGCCTCCCGCGCCGGTGTCGGGCCGACCGGCCTCAAACGGGCGAACGTAGACCTCGAATTTCTGGAACTCGATCTCGTCCGACAGGTGGGCGATGAAGCGCGAATCGGCTGAAAACCTGGCTTGCGCCACGCTGTACTCATCGCGCAGCCATTCAATCGCGGTCCGCTCCGAACCTTTCTGATCTCCGCCGAGCGGCACCACGTGCAAGAGTCCCTCGCAGCCGTCGTGGAAGGTGAGGAACCGTCCGTCGGCCGACCAGTCCGTCAGCTCCATGAAGGCGCCCGGCGTGTACTGAAACAGTTGCTCTTCAGCGCCGGTTCCGTCCCACGCCTTTCGATAGATGCTGGAGGCGCTCCCGCGCTCCGACACATAGGCCACCTGACGGCCGTCCGGAGACCAGATCGGCGCATAATCCGGTGAGGCATTATTCGTGACGGGCGTACCCTGGCCAGAGGCGACGTCGAACGTCCAGATGTCCGGCTGCCCGGTCTGCAGATTGCCCTTCACGACCGCCACCCTCGATCCATCGGATGAGAGCGCGGGGTCGCGGTAACGACCGGGTTCCCCGACCTTGCGCAGCACTTTACCCTGGCGATCGAAGACGGTGAGCTGCCGAAGGGTCGGCGCATGGGGCACGGCGATCACGACTCGCTCCCCGTCGCCGCTCACACTGGCCAGCGCAGGAGTCATGAGGATCGCCTCCGACACGCGGAACAGCAAGGTCGGCTTCCTCAATTCCAATGCCGGCACGGCGCTGACTCCCGCCACCATCACTCCTGAATCGTGAGTCAGATAGTACATTTCCTTGCCGTCTCGGCGCCAAAATGCCGGGCCTTGGCCTCCCTGGTCCGACACCTGCCATGGCCCCGACGCCGGTCTCGCCGGCGCGCCCGCCAACGGATCGAACGGCCGGACAAAAAGTTCAAATTTTCCGGACTGGTCCGTGGAGTAGGACAGGAAGCGGCTGTCCGGAGACAGGCGCGCTCCCCGAACCTGAGACGCCGTGCGAAAGACTTCGATGGGTCTGCGCTCACCATCGCCACCCAGCGACAAGGCGTACACGCCCCCTCCCGACAGGTCCGTCGAGGAGAAGGTCAGGAAACGCCCGTCCATCGACCAGTCGGTGTAGGCCATATTCGCGCCGGGATGCTGGTACAGAAGTTCCTCGGCTCCCGTTCCGTTCGACGCTTTTCTGTGCAGACCCTGATAGCCGCCACGCAGCGCCACATACGCCACGTGGCTGCCGTCGGGGGACCAGGCCGGCGCCCACGCGTGTTCCAAGTTGTCGCTGGAGGTGATTCGTGTGCTGCTGCCCGTGGCCACATCCAGCACCCAGATGTCTGATGTCTCGGTTTCTAAATCGAGCTTCTGCACGGCCAGCCGCGTGCGGTCTGGCGAGAAGACCGGCCACCAGTAAACCGCCCGCTGTCCGACCGTGGTCAGGACCTTCCCTTGGCGGTCGAACACGGTGAGGACTCGCGCGTCTCTCTCGAACCTTTCGGCGATCCGTTGGGCCCTCGCTGCCTTGGCCTGGTCGTCGAGCACGAGACGACCGACCTGGGTTTGTTCGCCGGCTCTAGCAGCGGCCGGCGCCTGCGCCAGGGCGGACACCGGAGCCAGCAAAAGCAGGGCGGGGAGCGCCGCGGCGGTGACGATTCCATAGTTCATAACTCTGCCCCAGGGCGGGTCTGAAGACCCGCCTCTACGTCTGACGCCTCAGCGGGTGGCCACCCTCACCGGCACATTTCGGTCAACAGTTTTGCGGACAGGCTGAAAGGACCCGGCCATCAGGTAGCGTGACGGTTCGGATCAGTCCGGACAGCGACTTGTCGCGCGCGCGGCTGAGTTCGAGGATCAGGGTCTTCTCGATGCTTTTCTCGAAATCGGCCTTGCCCACGTCGCGGATGCGGAACCAGGACGGAGACGGGCCTTCACCCTGCCAGGCCTCCGACGCGCCCTTGGCCTTCTTGACTTCGATGCTCAAGTAGATGTGGGGGTTCCGCCAATCGATCTTGGTCAAGGTGCCAGTCACCGTGACGCGATCGTTGAAGTCGAACAGCGCGGTCATGTTGTGGTGCGCGGAGGCGCCGTTCCCAAACAGCAGGACCGCAAAGACGATGCAGCTACAAATGCGGCGAATCATCGGGAACACTCCTTCGGGTCCAAGACGATACTCCTTCCGCTACATAAAGGCAATCAGCCGCCCCGCCCAGCCGACGGCGAACCAGAGGGTCAGGGAGAGGCCGGCAACGGCGATGTTCATCGGCCGCGGGCGGACGCCGGGTTCGGACCTGAAGAACCTCCGGAACAGACCGAACTGGCACAGGATGCCCAGCGCCAAACACACCATCTTGAACTGAAATGGGCCGCTGGCCAGGTATTTCCCCGGGTTGCCGAGGAACATCAGCGCCCCGGACGCCAGCACGAGCGCGGCCGCCCCCCAGGCCCAGGGCCGGAGCTCTCGCTCGACCGCCGGGAGCGCCCAGTCCCTCATGTTCACGCCCGCCAGCCGCAGATTAAGCACCAGGATTGCCGCCAGCAGCACCGTAAGCCCCACCAGATGCACGGATTGGACGGCCGGCATCCCGAAGCTGCTGTCGCGGATGAACACGATCGTCGTGCTGTTCGAGCACCAGTCGAGCAACGATCGCACTGCCGTCATGAGACCCTTTCGCACCCCCTCATAACTGGTACGCCATCGTGCGGCCGCAGATGATCACGCCGATCCAGACGATGAGCGACAGCCCGCCACAGACCCGCGCGCCGAGAGGCGTTCGGCCACCATCCTCCCACTGCGCCATTTTCGGATAGAAAACGATCTGGAACAGCGCGGCATTGCTGCCCAGCATCAGGAGAAACACCATCTTCGTGCGGAAGAACACGTTCTCGTACGCCTGTGAGGCGTGGGTCATGAAGAGGAGCGCGCCGGTGAGGAACATCACGGCAAATCCGACCTTCGACCAGCGCACGACATCCGGCATCAGCCGGGACGCCGATCGTCCTTGAAAGGCGAGGCCGAGCAGGCGCAGATCGAACATCAGGATCATGCCCACCGACAGCGGCAGCGCGAGGATGTGGCTGCCTTCGATGATCGGGAACAGCCAGACCGATTCGCTGATGGCAATGGCCAGCGGTGTCTGCTCCAGCCATTGGCACCAGTCAAGCAAGGACATTCCCAACTCCTCTCTGAACGCGAGGCGTGGGCGTGACTGTACAGGACCAGTCGGATTCCGGCAACCTGCGATTGCACCCGCAGCCCGACGCTGGGATAGGATGAACGCCTTTCACCAAGGAGCTGTCATGCGCGCGTTTGTCTCGTTGATTGCGGCGGGCGTTCTGTTGCTGTCGGGTTGCAGCGGCCGGGAGCCCACGAGGGAGGAGACGGCCGCAGTCCCTGAATTCCGGCTGAACGCCACCATCAGGGACATCATGGACTCCTTCGTCGACCCTGCCGCGGATCACATCTGGGACGCGGTCTCGATCACCGTGACCGCCAAACGACGCGAGGAGAAATACCCGCGAACGGATGAGGAGTGGAAAGAACTGCGCCGCCGCGCCATCCAGATCATGGAAGCCGCGAACCTCTTGCTCGTCCCAGGGCGCCGGGTCGCCCGGCCCGGTGAGAATGTCGATCCACGTATTGCACTGCCGCCAGATCAGATCGAGGCGCTGATCAACCAGGATCGAGCCGGCTTCACGAAGATGGCTCATGACCTGTACGACAGCGTGCTGCCAACGCTGCAGGCCATTGAAGCGAAGGACAAGGACAAACTTCTGGAGGTCAGCGACGGCATCTACCGTGCCTGCGAAAACTGCCACAGCAAATACTGGTACGCAAAGAGGTAAGTTCGACGGCCGCACGTTGCTTTACGTAGGTAGCGAGCAACCTGACATGGCAGCTATCGCGCTCTTTATCGGCGACCGACCTTCGGGTGGTGTCTGTCAAGTGGTGGAAAAGTCTGAGCGCGTCATCATCCAGCCTCTGCGCCCCCCTCCCGTTCACGCCGCCTGTGTCGCGCGCGCCGCTGCCACATAACCGAGTGCACGCACTCAGCGCCGCGGTCGCAGCAGTCGGTGGAGTAACTCACGCATCTCAATATCGGACTCGGCTCTGAGCTGCGCCTGGCGGGCTTCTGCTGCGCGTTCAGCGATGGCCGCCTTGGAGTACCGTCCGTGCGTAACCGCGCGCGACGACTGCGCTCGAGACCAGCCTCCGTCGTAGGGCCGGTGCTCCACCCACCGTGCAGACGGCAGCGAGCTGAGCCACGCACCGCTGGCGCGCGGCATGGCTCGCCACGAGTCCGCGCGCGAGCGCCGCCGTCGCCGCATGCCCGTGGCAGGTGGCCTTCGCTCTTGATGTCCATGATGACGTCCACCGGATCCCTCCCGACGTAGTTTAGAGTCAAAGCGCGCGAACCGCCTGAGGACGTCCTCGAGTGACGCGCCGCTTGGTCAACGTTCGAGAAGGGGCGCGCCACCGGCACTGACCGTGACCGGCTGCTTCGAACGGTATCGATAAAGCCGTCGTCCAGAAGATATCGGAACATGTCGAGGTGTTACCAGCCGCTGCGAAGAGCAGCAACAGGACCGCGTCCTGCCCGGTGACAAGATCGCACCCTCTGCTCACGAAGGGCACGGAGCGGCTTGGGCGACTCGTCGGCGACGGCTCCCAGCATCGGCCGGAAGAACGATTGGAAATCAGGTGCTGCTTAGCGACCTGGCGAGCTCGCGATTCTTGAGCGTTGACGATCTTCTTTGCCAGTTCTTGGTTCCCATAAATCCGAGCCGCGGCACGGAGAGCGTCGCGAAGGCGGAGTCATCATCAGCCGCAAGCGTGTCCACTGCCCGAGACGCTGCGCGCCCATTTGAAGAATGAGCGTTTGGAGATTCTGACGTCCGGCAGAGGACTGCCGCTCTGTGTCCGCGACGAATCGCAGACGTTCCTCGCCAGTCAGAAACTGGATATCGAGCTCGAGAAAACGGCGGGCCCTTACCGCTGACGTCGAAACCGACTCTCGAGTCGCGACTACTTCCGGGCTGAGCAGTGCCGCGTGTCGCGCGCGCAGGCATAGGCAGAGAAGACCTCGGTCGCGTCCGATTCGCCAACCGGCGCACCGGTTGTCGCGACTCGCCTGGCGAGCATTTCGCAACCGCCGCCGGGTTTCAGCCAATCGGCTTGTTCGCCCGGGCCGTAGAACAGCGTGCGGCGCTCGGTGTCGCGGCCGGCCCTGTCTGCCGACAGCGCCAAATCCTGAGCTGTGCGTCCCTGCCCATCCTTGATCGTCGGGTCTGTTCCGTAGCGGCACAACTGGAACGCGCCGCCGATAGTTCCGACCACGGCCGCGACGTGGAGCGCCGTTTGGCCATTTGCGGACCGCACCAGAGGATCCGCGCCGTGCTCGAGCAGCATGGGCGTCACCTCATCGTGAAAGTTCTGCAGATCGAAGAGCGGCGTCTGCCCGAGTTCGGGACAGCCGTCGTCGCACGTGTTCGTCGCGTTGACATTGGCGCCATGGTCCAGCAGCCACGTGATCGCTTCGACCGAGCCGTCGTGCGCGGCCACATGCAGGAGCGTTCGCCCATTGAGCCGCACCGACAGGTCGGCGCCGGCAGCCGCCAGCAGCTCAATCATCGGCAGCGGATCGATCCATTGCGTGATCGCATCGTGGATCACGTAGCGACCCTTCCACGGGCTGCGACCGAAGCGAGAGACGAACTCCTGTCGCGCACTGGCCCGCTCGTACGCCTGCGGGTAGACCTTGGTATGCACCGCTTGCGGATCGCGGGCGAGGGCGGCCTTCACCGCGGCGATGTTCCTGTTCCTCACCGCGAACACTACATCGTCGGGCGTGCCTTGCCAGTAGCCGTAGACGGCGAGGGCGATGGTGCCCGCCGGAATCATCAGCAACAGCACGGGCTTGAGTGTCATGGGCGCTATCCAAACAGTCAGGAACGCAGCGGTACTTCGTCACAAATCCGCGCCGACCATAGGCCCTTGGGGTGTGCGGGAAGAATCGTGCCGCAATCATGAGCCAGTCGCGAAAATCATCCAGTGCGGCGAGCCATTCCCTCGCTGGTGTATTCCGCACACATGGGTAACAGTTCATTCCGGCGAGGCCGGAGACATAGGCAACACTTTCGGCCCGAACGGATTCTCGATCGGCTCGAGCCTGCAGGTTTCGTCGTCGAAGTAGCCGAGATCATAATGCATGAAGGTGACGAGCCAGACATGGTCGCTCACCTGCGTGATCCCCACCTTTTGTCCTGCGAAGACTGTCGGCGCTTGCCGCTCCCGATTCAGTGGCGTGCGCGGCCGGCCTATAGACGCGCGGGAGATTACGCCCGATCGGCCAAGATCACGCCAAAGCAGATATCCCCAGGAGAAGCACACGCGAGGGGGCGCCCGATCGACCGCGGATGTAGGGTCCAAGCTGATTCAGCAGCAGGTCCTCAGTTCGAAACGAGCGCCGGCTCCACAATTTCCAACAAAAAGCAGCTCGTATCCCAGTCCCACGCTTGTTGAGAGGAAATGACCTGAACTTTGAACGTCAGATTACAACGGCTGCATGACACCCTTCAGCAGTGCGAAAAGCATTACTACCGCGTTGAAACGAATGAGGCAGGAAATGCTAGAGCTGAACGAGGAAATGAGGCGGTCTAGCCGGCTCGGCCCATAGCTCACCGTGGAAATCCCAGCCCAATTCTGGAGCCGCCGCGAGGGTCGCCGTCAGATACAGTTACGCGCTGTCTGCACGTGTTCCTCACGTCTCGCCTGTCCGGAAGGTTGGAAATTCTGCCCGTTGTGCGGTGAACGACTTCGGATTGAAGATCATGTCTGCGCTGTGAACGGATGCGTTGAACCAGCCACCCAACGCGGGCGAATGTGTTTTGACCACACGTTCGGACGAAAAAACAGGCGGCAACCCCAGCGCTAGCGTGGTTGACGCAGAGAGGCGAGTTTTTCCTCCGCGAGCTCCCGCACAGAAGGCCCATCGTCTGACAGCAGACTGTCGGAAATGGCGGCAGACTTGAACGCTGCTTC
>JBPCPS010000030.1:0-4638 GCA_050998915.1 Gemmatimonadaceae bacterium | reverse complement strand
CCCTGGTTGAAGAAGATTCCATTCACCACGCCTTCGACCGCCTGGTCCAGCGGCGCGTCGTCGAACACGATGTTCGCGGCTTTGCCGCCGAGCTCCATCGTCATCTTCTTGGTCGTCCCGGCGAGCGAGCGCATGATCAGCTTGCCGACTTCGGTCGAGCCGGTGAACGCAACCTTGGCCGCGGTATCGTGCGCCATCACCGCCGCGCCCGTCTCGCCCGCGCCCGTCACGAAGTTCACCACCCCCGGCGGCAGATCGGCTTCCTGCAGCAGCTCCGCGAACTTGAGCGCGGTGACCGACGTCGTTTCCGCGGGCTTGAGCACCACGCAGTTCCCCGTCGAGATCGCGGGGGCGATCTTCCACGCCAGCATCAGCAGCGGGAAGTTCCACGGAATCACCTGGCCGACGACGCCGAGCGGCTCGGTCGGACGTCCGGGAATAGCGTAGTCGAGCTTGTCCGCCCAGCCTGCGTGGTAGAAGAAGTGCGCGGCCGCCATCGGCACGTCGAAGTCGCGCGACTCCTTGATCGGCTTGCCGCCGTCCACGGTCTCGGCGACCGCGAACTCGCGCGCGCGATCCTGGATCAGGCGCGCTATGCGATACACGTACTTGCCCCGCTCCTTGCCCGGCATCTTCCGCCAGGTGCTGTCGAATGCGTGCTGCGCGGCCTTGTACGCACGGTCCACGTCCGCGGCGTTCGCGACGGCGATGCGCGAGATTTTCTTCTCGGTCGCGGGGTTGATCGAATCGAAGTACTTGCCGCTCTCGGGCGCGACGAACTTCCCGCCGATGAACAGCTCGTACTGCGGCTTGATTTTCGGGTCAGCGCTCTCGGGCGCGGGGTCGAACTCCCACAGGTCGCCGAAGATGAGCTCGGGGACGCGCGCCGCCGTCGTCGCGGCCTGCGTCTTCTTGCGCGCTTTCGGCGCGGCTTTCGTAAGACTCATCAGTAGCTCCCGCTCGCTTCGGAGAAGTAATACGGCGCCTGGTACGCGCCGGTCTTCTGTTTCTCGATCTGCCTGAGCAAATCGTTCAGCAGCGCGCTCGCGCCGAACCGGTAGCGCGTGTTGTTGAGCCACGCGTCGCCGAGCGTCTCCTTGACCGCGACGAGATAGTGCAGCGCCTGCTTGGCGGTGCGGATCCCGCCGGCGGGCTTCATCCCGATCGGCGTGCCGGTCTCCAGATAGAAGTCGCGGATCGCTTCGAGCATCACCTGCGTGTTCGCGATCGTGGCGCTGCCCGACGCCTTGCCAGTGCTAGTCTTGATGAAGTCGTCGGCGCGCAGCACGCGCATCGCCAGCATCGATGCCGCGCGGACATTGTCGTAGGTCTCCAGCTCGCTCACCTCGAGAATCACCTTGAGCGTGGAGTCGCCGCACGCTTCGACGACCGCCGCGATCTCGTCCTGCACCGCGGCCAGCTCGCCGGAGAGGAAGAGGCCGCGGTTGATCACCATGTCCACTTCGTCAGCGCCGTCCGACACCGCCTGCCGCACTTCCTGCAGCCGCAGCTTGAGCGAGCTCTGCCCCGACGGGAACGAAGTCGCGACCGATGCGACCTTGATGGACGTGTCCGCCAGCAGCCTGCGCGCGTGCTTCACCAGGAACGGGTAAATGCACACCGCCGCCACCGACGGCACCTCGTGATCGGAGCTGGGCGCTCGCGCCTTCTGGCACAGCGACGCGATCTTGCCCGGCGTGTCCTTTCCTTCGAGCGTCGTGAGATCCACCATCGACACGGCGGTCTTGAGCCCCCACAGCTTGGAGCCCTTCTTGATGCTCCGCGTGGTGAACTTCGCCGCGCGCTCCTCGATGCCGACCTGGTCGACGGGGCCGACGTCGGCGATGAAGCGCTCTAGAGAGGACGTGCGGCGGTGCAGCATTATCTGAATATAAAGATTGCTGTTGGCTGTTGGCTGTTGGCTATTGGCCGAGCGGGAACCCAGGAAGCGAAGGGCTGTTGGCCAAGAGCCAAGAGCCAACAGCCAATAGCGCTCTTATCCCTGCTCCGCAAACTCTATCTCCCCCGCCAGATCCAGATCGCTCTGCGTGATCCCGCCCGCATCGTGCGTGCTCAGCGTGCACGTCACCTTCGTGAACCGGATGTCGATGTCCGGGTGATGGTCAGCCGTCTCAGCCGCCTCGGCGACGCGATTGATGAACGAGATCGCGGCCGGAAAGGTCTTGAACTGGTACGTCTTGGTGATCGTGTCGCCCTTGCGCGACCAGCCCTGAAGGCTCGCCAGGCCACGATGGATCGCGATGTCGGACAGCAGTTCTCTCATTGGTCAGCAGCCCCTGGACGGATGCCCCGAAGATAACGCGACAGCTCTCTACCCGCCCAGAATCTCCTGCAACGCGAACCTCGTCTTGGCCGGGATCCGGTCCGCCGGGAAGTACCGCCCTACGATCGCCAACGCCTCGCCGGCGGATTCGATGTTGAGGTAGCGGAGCAGGTAGCGCGTGTCTTCCTCGTCGCGGAATTCGGGCCCGAGACGAAACGCCACGCACTCCATCGCCAGCAGGTACTCCGGAATTGCGACGAATACGCGCAAATTGCTCAGCTCGAGCCACGGCGAGAAATCGGCGCGACCGCTGAGGAACCCTTTGACGGCATCGTTAAGCCAGCCCTCGGAAACACCAGCGTCGGCGGCAACAGCGCGCGCGAGCCGCCTGACCGCCTCCTTCGGCACGAACACCGCGTCCACGTCGTAAGTGGCCGGCCGGGCGTTGAAGGCAAGCATCATGACCGCACCGCCCACTAGATACAACTCTCCAATGACGTCCTCGGCGGCCAGCTTTTCATTGAGCAGGTCGAAGAGCCTGCGAATTTCCCCGGCCGAAAGCATCGCAGTTACACGCGCTCGTCGAGCGAGGAATCTGCGAAAATGTTTCGGCGCCGGAGCGCCGCAGGCGCATACGCCAGCAGATACAAGCGGACGCTGGTCAGCCGCGATCCAAACACCGGCAGCTGGGAGGGAGACACGGGCCGGGTCCATTCCGGGAGCGGGACGCCGCGGCGGGCTGCCGCCAGCTCGATTGCCGCAGCCAGGGAGTTGAGCGTGGACCGGTCCAGCCGCACCTGGGGTGCATCGCGAACAGCGCGGGTAAACGCTCCCGCTGGAAGCGATCGGAGGTAATCCTCGAGCTCGGCCAGTACGAATTTTCTCGTGTCACCGTCGGCGAGGCGGGCCGCGAACGCCTGAAAGCGCGCAGCCTCGTCAGGAAGCACACGTTCCAACACCAGCGCCGACATGTCCTTCCTTTCGTCTTGAGCCAGGCGCTTGATGGCGCGCTTTTGCTCCGGAGTCAGTCGCAGCTGCAGTTGCGTCGTCTTGGCCGTCATGCTTCCAGAGTAGCTCGCATAAAGATCGTTTGTCAATACATAGGTAATGACATCGATCCAGCATACTACCGGAGTCATGGGATACGGGCGTTGGGCGCCTTGCGGTTTTGGTGTTTGTTCGGTATCGTGCGTGTGTGGCCACGAACAAGCGGAAGAGCGCGTTGGTTCCGGAGCCGGGGCTGTTCGGTGCCGATTATGAGCGGCGATCCCGGCTGCTCCCGCTGATGGACGAGCAGAAGGACATCAGCTACTACGCGGCGCCAGCGAAGAGCGTGTTGAACGGGCCAGAGACGACCGGCATGGATTTCTGGTCGCTCAATCCCTACACCGGCTGCGCTTTCGGCTGCACCTACTGTTACGCGCGCTACGCGCACCGGTACGTGATGGAGCGCGCGTCCGACGCGCGGCGGATGGAAGATCCGCTCGCCGAGAAGTACGAGCGGATGCCGCCCTGGCTCGCATTCGAGCGCAACATCTTCGTGAAGACCAATGCTCCGCAGCTGCTCGCGCGCGCATTGCGCCAGGGGAGCGACAAGCACCAGCAGCTGGTCAACGGGACGGCGCTGCTGATCGGCAGCGCGACGGATCCGTACCAGCCCGCGGAGCGGCGGTTCAAAGTGACGCGCGGAGTGCTGGAGGTGCTCGCGACGCACCCGGGGCTCAAGATCGTAATCATCACCAAGAGTCCGTTGATCACGCGCGACATCGACCTCCTCACGCGCATCTCGCGGCACTCCCAGCTGTCGGTGCACATCTCGCTGATCACGCTCGACCGCGAGCTCGCGCGCCGGCTCGAGCCGCGCTCGCCGACTCCCGAAGCCCGGGTCCGTGCGCTCGCGCGACTACGCGCCGCCGGAATCGAGACCGGGATCAACTGCATGCCCGTGCTGCCGGGGATCACCGACAACCCTGCCGAACTCGACGCGCTGGTGAAACGCGTGGCCGAAGCGGGCGCCACCTACGTCGCCGCCTGCGCGCTCCGGCTGCGCAGCTCGGCCAAGCAGCGCTACCTGCCGTTCATCGAGACCGAGTTTCCGCACCTCGCGCACAGCTATCGCGCGACGTACGGCCGTGGGCACCAGGCGGGGGCGAAGTACCGCGAGGGATTGGCAAGGTTTTTCGAGAAGACGGGCGCGAAGTACGGAGTGCGGGGTTCGTCGCGCATGGACGACGAAGAGGATGATTCGCTGCTGCCCGCCGGCGCCGGGAGAGACGGGTTGCAGCTCGAGCTGCTGGACGGATAGCTCCAACTGCTAACTGCCACATAGAACGGCCAAGCTGGTAGCGGCCAGC
>JBPCPS010000007.1:0-4098 GCA_050998915.1 Gemmatimonadaceae bacterium | reverse complement strand
GTGGCCAACGTCCTCGAGAGCATCGCCATCAAGAACAGCTGACCGAACCGGCCCGGCCGTGATCTACTATGTTCTGGCGATCGTTGCGGTCGCATTCATTTTCGACTTCATCAACGGGTTCCACGACTCCGCGAATTCCATCGCGACGGTCGTAGGCACGCGGGTCCTGAGCCCTGGAGTCGCGGTCGCGTGGGCGGCGTTTTTCAACTTCATCGCCGCCTTTGTGTTTACGACAGCGGTCGCGAAAACGATCGGCAAAAGTCTGATCGAACTCAATATCGTCCCCCCGAACGTGATCCTCGCCGGCCTGCTGGGCGCGATCATATGGGACCTGATAACCTGGTTCTACGGAATCCCGTCCAGCTCTTCGCACGCCCTCATCGGCGGGTACGCGGGTGCCGCCGTGGCAAAGGCGGGATTCGCGGCGTTGATCCTTGGGCGCAAGTGGATAGAGACCGTCTCCTTCATCATCGTATCGCCGCTGTTTGGCATGGCGCTGGCATTCGTCCTCATGGTTGTGGTGTTCTGGCTGTTCGTGCGCGCGAGCCCGTCGCGGGTAAACAGGATATTCAAACGCGGTCAGCTGGTGAGCTCCGCACTTTTCTCGCTCGCCCACGGCGGAAACGACGCGCAGAAGACCATGGGGATCGTCGTGGGTCTGCTGGTCTCCGTCGCCCCGACTCTCTCTCTGGAGACCGGGTGGCTCCGCTTCTTCTACATCCCCAACGCCGACAACATCCCGCTGTGGGTAATCCTGACCGCGCACACGGCGATCGCCCTCGGGACACTGTTCGGCGGCTGGCGCATCGTTCACACCATGGGCTCCCGGATCACGCGGCTAAAGCCGGTCGGCGGATTTTGCGCGGAAACGGCAGGCGCAATCGCCATCGGCCTCGCTACGTTCGGGGGAATTCCCGTGAGTACGACCCACACGATCACTGGCTCCATCATCGGCGTCGGCGCGACAAACCGGTTGTCCGCCGTGCGGTGGGGAATAGCGGGGCGGATCATATGGGCGTGGGTGCTCACCATTCCCGCGTCCGCAGCCATTGCCGCGCTTGCGTACTACGTACTGCGCGCGACGGTGGGTGCGTGAGGTCTGCAACGCGATTTTCGCCAAGCCCATGAGCGCCCCGGCCGATGAGGCCGGAGCGGTGCGCATCTACATCGATGCCCAAGCTCTCGACGCCCAGCGTGGTGTTACTCCTCTCGATGCATTGGAGCGGCACGACGCGGCAGCGGCAGCCGCGGTGAGGGATGGTTCGCGTGTAATCGTTGATCATCGCGGCCTGCCGGTAACGCAGGAGGATCGCGTTACGAACGGGTCGATCTTCCGCGTGGTAAGCGCGAAGCAGGCGTCGTGAGCGACTCCAAGCTGCGCGAGATCCTTCGACGACTGCCGAAAGCGGAGCTGCATTGTCACCTCGACGGCTCGGTACGTCCCGGAACTTTGGCGGAGCTCGCCGGCGAGTGCGGCGTGCATCTTCCCTCATCGGCGCCCGACGATGTCGCGGAGATGATGTGCGTCACCGACGCGGCAACGCTGGAGGAGTACCTCACGCGCTTCGAGTACACGATCGCGGTGATGCAGACAGAGGCAGCGCTGGAAAGGATCGCGTACGAGCTCGTGCAGGACGCGCATGCCGACGGGGTTCGCTATATCGAGGTTCGTAACGCGCCGTTGCTCAATACGAAGGAAGGCTTGACGCCGGAGGCGGTGCTCGACGCGACTGTGCGCGGACTGGAGCGCGGCCAGAAGGAATTCGGTGTGATTGCGCGGTTCATTCTGTGCGCGCTGCGGAATCTTTCGCCGGAGAGCTCACTGGAGCAGGCGCGCCTGGCCGTCGCGCACAAGGACCGCGGCGTGGTGGCTTTCGATCTGGCGGGCGGGGAGTTGGGAAATCCAGCCTCCCATCACGCCGCTGCCTTCCGGTACGCGCGCGAAAACGATCTGGCCGTAACGGTCCACGCCGGGGAGGGAGACGGCGCGGATTCGATCCGCCAGGCGATTCACGATTGCGGCGCGAACAGGATAGGGCACGGCACGCGACTGTTCGAGGACCCGTCGCTCGAGCAGTACGTAAACGACCGGCGTATCGCCCTGGAGATGTGCCCCACGAGCAACGTGCAGACGCGCGCGTCGCGCTCTTACGCGGAGCACCCGTTCCGGGACTACTTTGCAAAAGGCCTGAACGTGACGCTCAACACCGACAACCGGCTCATGAGCGGCACGACTCTCACCGACGAATACATGCACGCCGCTGCCGAAATGGACTTCACCGTTTCCGATCTTTCACTCGTGGCGCTCAACGGGTTCGCTGCCGCGTTTCTTCCGTGGGAAGATCGCCTCCGGCTGATCGACAGCGTTCGCGGCGAGATTGACATGATAGAGGAGGCAGTTTCATGACCGAGCAATACGGAGCCCAGGCGGCCCGGAAAGTCGCTGACGCGCTGCGGGAGAAGCTGCAGGTTGAGGCGCCAGTGCTGGCGATGATACTCGGCAGCGGGCTCGGAAAGGTGGCGGCCAGCCTCGAATCGCCCCGCAAAGTCTCGTACGGTGACGTGCCTGGCTTTCCCAGGGTTTCGGTCGCGGGGCACGCCGGCGAGGCAACCGCTGGAAAGCTCGAAGGGCGCGAGGTGGTGGTGTTCTCCGGCCGTCCACACATGTACGAGGGGAACCCGGCTCCGATGGTAGCGTTTCCGGTGCGCGTGCTGCACGCACTTGGCGCGAACGTGCTGTTCCTCTCGAATGCCGCGGGCGGAATTCGCCGGTCGTACAGGGCAGGGGATTTGATGATCATCGAGGACCACATCAACCTCATGAATCAAAACCCGCTGACCGGCCAGCTGCAGGAAGGCGACGATCGATTCCCGGACATGTCGGAGGCGTACGACGCGCTGCTGCGGAAGCTGATGCGGGAAGCGGCGCCGGAGCTGAACGTGACGGTACACGAAGGGGTGTACGCGGGGCTCTCGGGCCCGAGCTACGAGACTCGCGCTGAGATCCGGATGCTCGAGCGGCTGGGTGCGGATGCGGTAGGGATGTCCACCGTGCCGGAAGTGATCGTCGCGCGCGCGCTGGGCATGCGGGTTGCCGCGGTGAGCTGCATAGCGAATGTGGCGAGCGGCTTGTCGTCGCTGCCGGTGTCGCATTCCGAGGTGCTGGACACCACTGGGCGGGTGGCTGAGCAGTTCGTCAAGCTGATACGCGCGTTGGTGCGCGCACTGTAAGGCCACATAGAACAGCCAAGCTGATAGCTGACAGCCGGCGGCTGCGGGCCTACCTGACGAAGTGATTCAAGGGACCGTGGCCAGATCCTAAGCCAGGCGCGGCCTCGATTGCGCGATGCACGAACTCCACGGCGCGCGCACACGCGGTACGCAGGTCGGTGCCCTTGGCGAGCTCCGCCGTGATCGCGGCGGAGAGAGTGCAGCCGGTCCCGTGCGTGCTCGTGGTCGCGATTCGACGATTCCGGTATGCGACGACCGAGCCGTCGAAAAGCACGTCCACCGTTTCGTCGCCCGTATCGATGTGTCCGCCCTTTACCAGCGCTGCGCCTGCGCCCATCTCGCGCACGAGGACCTCGGCCGCCTTCACGAGATCGGACTCGGTCTCGACGGTCAGCCCCGTAAGCAGAGCCGCCTCGTGCGCGTTTGGAGTCACGACCGCGCACACCGGGATTAGAAGCTCGCGGATCGCGACCACCGCGTCAGGCTCGATCAGCACATCGCCGGAAGTCGCGACCATCACCGGATCCAAGACGTAGTTCGGCAGGTCATGCTCGCGCGCGCCGGATGCGATCGTGCGAACAATTCCGGCGTCGGCCAGCATGCCGGTCTTGAACGCGCGGGGCCGTAGGTCGGTGGCGACGGCGTCGAGCTGCGCGCGGACCATGTCCGCGGAGACGGCTTCCCAGCGGGCCACGCCGCGAGTGTTCTGCGCGGTGATGGCAGTAATTACCGACGTGCCGTAGACGCCAAGCTGGTGGAAGGTCTTGAGGTCGGCTTGTATCCCCGCGCCGCCGCCGGAGTCGGAGCCGGCGATAGTCAAAGCTGTGTACAAAGGGGCTATTGGCTGTTGGCTATTGGCTGTTGGTA
>JBPCPS010000208.1:0-16083 GCA_050998915.1 Gemmatimonadaceae bacterium | reverse complement strand
GCGCGCGGCCGCGGAGCCGCCGACCGTGCCCCCGGCGCCGGGTTGGGGGCCGGGCTTGAAGCCGCTCATGCGCGACCGCACGGCCGGCCTCCCCACGTGGGGCTGGATCGCGATCGCGGTGGTCGCGCTCGCGTTCGCCGGCGTGGCAGCCTACTACGCGATGCAGAATCGCGGCGACGACATGGACAAGGCGGTCCGGATGATGGCGGACGGAAGGCGCGAGGCCGCGCGCGGCGAATTCACGCGCATCGCGCGCGAGAACCCACAGCTCGCGGGCCCGCACGTCTTCCTCGCCCGGATAGCGCGCGACGAAGGTGATCTCGCGACCGCGCGCCGCGAGCTGGACACGGCCATCCGGCTGGAACCGGAGAGCGCAGTCGCGCAGCGGGAGATGGGGACGCTGCTGCTGTCGCAGGGACAGTACGAGCTCGCGCGCAGCTTCTTCATCCGCGCGGTCCGCATCCATCCCGCCGATTCCGCCGCGCAGGGTCTGCTCGGCTGTTCGCTGGTGCGGCTGGGCAGGCGGGATGAAGGGTTGAGGTTCATCAGCCGGGCAGGCACTGGTTCGTGGTCGGCATGCGCCCGATGAAGAAGACGCTATCTCGATAGCTGCCGCTTTCTTTCCGGGTGGCCGACTCCGAGGGTGGCGGAGGGGAATCCAAGTTTGGAGTGTGGCAGTTCGGAGTTTGGAGTCACGAGTACCCCCAATCGTGACTCTCAACTGCCAACTCCCAACTGCCACACTCCAAACTTGGATTCCCGTTCCTCATTTCAGACCTCTCCCCTCCCGTCGTGATTGAATTCCACGCCGTCGGCAAGACGTACCGCTCTCTCACGGGCCGGAGCGTGCGCGCCGTGGATGATTTCTCGCTCACCATCCCCCGCGGCGAAGTCTTCGGCATCGCCGGCCCCAACGGCGCGGGCAAGAGCACGCTGATCGGAATGCTACTCGGGTTCCTGCATCCGTCCGACGGGACAGTGCGCATGAATGGGATGCAGCCGCGGTCGTACATCGAGCGCCACGGAATTGGCCACCTGTCCGAGCTCGTGACGATCAACAAGCGCTGGCGCGCGGACACGGCGCTGATCCGGTACGCCATCCTCGCGGACATCCCCCGTGAGCGCGCCGCGGAATCGGTGGAAAAGGTGATTGCGACATTGGGCCTGGACGAGCACCGGCGCAAGCGCGTCAAGGCGCTGTCGAAGGGAAACCTGCAGCGGCTGGGACTGGCGCAGGCGTTGCTGCGCGATGAAGAGCTGCTGATCCTGGACGAGCCGACGCATGGGCTCGATCCGGTGTGGACGCAGCGCTTCCGCGACATCGTCAACGGCCTCCGCGATCCTAATCGCACCATGATCATCGCATCGCACAATCTCGACGAGCTGCAGCGGCTCGCGGACCGCGTGGCGATCATCGACCATGGACGCTTGCAGCGCGTGGTCGGAACAGGATCGCTGGATCAGCGGCCGGCCGGCGCGCTCACATACAGGATCTCGCTCGCCTCGGGGGCGGAGCATTTCCCGAGCACGTTTCCCGGCGCCGCATCGCTCGGCCGCGGGGAGTACGAGGTCGTGGTCGACGACCTCGCGACGCTGAACCGGAAGGTTGGCGAGCTGATGGCTGCCGGGACCGTAGTCGCGGCGGTCGTGCCCACGCGATCCGTACTCGAGCAGCAGTTCCGGGAAGCCGTCGGAGAGAGCGCATGAACAGCCGCCAGGTCGTGGCGTACACGCCGTGGCAGCTGTGGGACTTCGCGCTCGACCGCGGGATCGCATTGCTCCTCATCGGCGGCCTGCTGTCGGCGTCGGTGCTGTGGCCGGGTTACATCGCCCTCAGCCAGCAGATGCCTCCTGAGCTGGTGCGGATGGAGCTGCTCAAGATCGCCGTCGCCCAGCAGGTGTCGATTCTCGTCGTGGTCGCCGCGAGCGGAATCGTCGCGAACGACAGGCTCGGCGGCTATTACCGGTTTCTCTTCTCGAAGCCCGTGCGCATGCCGGCGTATTACGCGCTGCAGTTCCTCGTCACGCTGATCGGAGTGCTGCTGGTCGCATTGATCCTGCTGGCGGCGTATTGGCTGCTGGTCGGGTGGGTCTCTCCGCGGGTGCCCCTCACGATGATCGTCGTCACGTACGTCGCGCTTGGCGGCACGATCTTCTTCTTCTCCACGTTTACCCGCCTCGACTGGGGGATGCTGGTCGTCCTGTGGGGCGCGAGCGCGCTGTCACGGACACTCGCGGCGGACAGCGGCTGGTACCGCGTCGTGCGCTGGGTGCTGCCTCCAACGCATCAGATAGACAAGCTGCGTAGCGATCTGTTCGCCGGCACCGGGATAGACGCGGGCGGTACGGCGTGGCTCGTGGGCTACGGTCTGGTGCTCTTTCTCGCCGGGCTCGTCGTACTGCAAAGGAAGGCGATAGCAGAGTGATCTCCGCCGGCGTGACGCGCGCCGTGCTGGGCAACGGCCTCACCGTGCTCGTGAAGGCCGACCCCGATTCGGAGGTCGTCGCGATCGTCACGTACGTCAAGGCCGGGTACTTCGATGAGCCCGACGACTCGGTGGGCATCTCGCACGTCCTCGAGCACATGTTCTTCAAGGGGACGCCGACTCGCGGCGTCGGAGAGATCGCGCGCCAGACCAAGGCGGGCGGCGGTTATCTCAACGCGCACACCATCTACGATCACACGAGCTACTACACGGTCCTGCCAGCCGCGTCGTTCGCCAAAGGGATCGACATTCAGTCGGACGCGTTCCGCAACTCTCTCGTGGACGAGGGAGAGCTGAGGCGCGAGCTCGAGGTCATCATCCAGGAAGCGAAGCGCAAGGAGGACAACCCTTCCGCGATGGTCACCGAGAGTCTGCATGCACTGCTGCACGACACGCACCGGATGCGGCGCTGGCGCATCGGGCGGGAAGAAGGGCTGCGTGCGCTCACCCGCGAGCGCGTGCTGGGCTTTTACCGTGCGTTCTATCGCCCGTCCAACACTATCCTTTCCGTCGCTGGTGGCGTGGAAGCGGATGTCGCTCTCGCGGCCGTCGAGCGGGCGTACGGCGACATGCGCGACGCTGCCGTGCCGCGTGATCGCGGGCCGGCGGAAACGGCGCCGGCTGGATTCCGCTACGGCGAGATCGCGGGAGACGTGGCTCAAACGCAGCTCGCCCTCGGGTGGCGCACGGCGCCGCTGGCAGATCCGGCCACACCCGCGCTCGATCTCGCGGCGATGCTCCTGTCGGCTGGTCGCGCGTCGCGGCTGTATCGAGCGGTCCGGGAGCGGCAGCTTGCATCGTCGGTTTCGGCGTACAACAACACGCCCACTGACGTCGGCGTGTTCGTGGTGCATGCCGAGACGGAGCCGGACAAGTCCGCCGCGGCCGCGGATGCAATCCACGCGCAAATTGGTGCCTTGCGCGCGGGAGATATCGCGGGTGTGGAGATCGATCGCGCGCGCAGTCTGTTCGAGAGCCGCTGGATCCGCCGTCTCGAGACGATGGAAGGACAGGCGCATCACCTGGCCGAGTGGGAGGCGCAGGGAGGTTGGCGGCTCGGAGAGGACTATTACGACCGCTTTCTCGCCCTAACCGAAGTCGAAGTCGCGGACGCGGCCGCGCGCTTCCTGCCGGAGGACTCGTGCGGCGTGATGATCTATCGTCCGGCTGCTTCGCCCGCGGTGGCTGGGGGACCCGCGGAATTCCGGGAGCTGCTGCGGGGCGGCGTCGCGGAGCTGCGCCACGATCCTCCGCCTCCCGCACCCGCGGTCCGCGCGCGGGACGTCGAGCGTGTGGATTCACAGCTGGGCGTCGAGCTGTTCCGGACGGAGCGTGGCATTCCGATCCTCGCGCGCAGGCGCGGCTCGATCCCGATGGTTCATCTGGCGGTGGTGAGCGTGGCGGGGGCGGCGTACGACGCCGAGGATCGATCAGGGCTCGCGCTTTTGCTGGCGCGCGCCGCGCTGAAGGGGACCAGGACCAGGACCGCGACCGCGATTGCGGAGCAAGCCGAGCTGCTTGGCGGCAGCATCCGCGCGAGTGTCACCGCGGAAACCGTCGGCTGGAGCATATCGGTGCCATCGAGCCGGCTCGAAGCGGCGGCCGAGCTGCTGGCGGACGTCGTGCAGAACCCTGCGTTCACGGAGGAATCGCTGGACACCGAGCGAGCCATCGCGCTGTCGGACCTCGCTTCGTTCCGCGACGACATGCACTCGTATCCCATTCAGCTTGCGAGCGCGGCCGCGTACGGTGCGCACCCTTACGCGCGCTCCGCTCTGGGGTCGGAGCAGGCTTTGCGCGCCGTCGCCACGGCGGATCTTTGCGACCGCCACGCCCGCTCGATCGCGCGCGGCCGGGTGGTCATCGGAATTATAGGCGACGTCGATCCGCTACACGCAGCCCAAGTCGCGGCAGGCGTCTTCGGGAATCTCGCGTACGAGGAGCGCGAGCAGCTCGCGCGTCCGGCCTGGCCGGATGTCATGCGGGTCAGCGCGGAGGAGCGGGATAAGGCGCAAACCGCGCTCGCGATGGCGTTTCCCGCGCCGGCGCGCGGCGACGACGACCGTTTCACCGCGCGCCTGATAGCGCTGATGGCCAGCGGTCTTGGCGGCCGATTCTTCGACGAGCTGCGCGAGCGTCAGTCGCTGGCGTATACCGTCGGCGTGCACGTGAGCGAGCGCGTCGTCGCGGGCTCCTTCGTGGCTTACATCGCCACGGCGCCGGAGAAGGAGGAGCGGGCGCGCGCCGGGCTGCTCCGCGAGTTCCAGCGCCTACGGGAGGAGCTCGTCACGGAAGAGGAGTTGCAGCGGGCCAAGGAGTACGCGGTCGGCACGCACGCCATCTGGCGCGAGAGTAACGGCGCGCTGCTCTCCGAGATGATCGACTCCTGGCTGTTCGGGAGGCTGTCCGACCCGGCGGAATTCGAGGGAAAGATCCGGTCGGTCACGCGGGAGCAGGTGAGGCAACTGGCCGCCGCGTGCTTCGATCCGGCCACGCGAGCGGAAGGAGTCGTCCGGGGCCGCTAGGGTGCCGCGGCTTCGCGGAGCCCTGCGCGGGCGCGCGTGAGCATGGCCACGGCGGGACGCAGTCTCCCGTTGGGTGCGCGCAAGCCGCGCTCGGAGTTGTAATCCCCGGCTTCGCCGACGATCAGCCCTTTGATCGGAGTCTGCGTGGTCGCCCATGCGAGGGCTCCCCAGATGGCCAGCTCCTGACTTTTCTCGCCGTGCACGGCGGGGAAGCCGCCCGCATTGAAAACCCAGTGCGGCTTCTGCCGCTCGGGGTTTTGCAGCAGCCACCGCTGAGCGATGCGCATGCGGGTGTCGAGGGTCGTCGCGCCGTCGAAACCGGGGAGGAGGCTGAAGCCGGCCACGTCCATGGGTGACCCCGGCCGTGCCGCCCAGGAATACAGTACGCTGTCGCGCGCGCCGTAGCTCGCCACGGACACGCCCACCTTCATCGCCGGGCGCAGTCGCTGCCCCAGCTCCGCGGCTCGAGTCAGATAATCCACCCAGAACTGAACGGGCTGCGTTCCCACTGCACGCGCGCCGTCGCCGTACGGCTCGACGGCCGGAAGCAGGATGTCGGGCCGCAGCCGGCGGATTATCTGATCGAGCTGGCGAAGGCGCGTTTCGTTGAAGCTCGCAGCCGATTCACCCAGCTCGCCCCTGGCCTTCGGCGAGTATCCCAGCGACACCACCAGCAGAACGCTGTCCTCGCGAAATCCCGTGAGCGAGCGCGAGAGCGAATCCAACATCGGCCCGTCCACTGCCTCGGGTATGAGCACGATGCTCACCGCATCGACCTCGAGCTGACGCGCCAGAGCGGTATCGTTGCGCAGCGCGAGGCGCGATACCTGACCGGAGAGGTCGGGGAAGATCTTGAGACCGAGGGCGAAATCGCCCGCGGGACGTTCCTGCAGCCGCTGCGCTTCGTAGTGCGGGTAGCTGCGAACGGCCGCGAGACCATCGGGGACTTCCACGAGCACTACCGCGGTCATCACCATTGCGATGACCGCGAGCACGCCTCGCGCGAGCGCGCTGGCCCGCCAGTGCGCCGGGAGCGCGGGTGCGAGCAGCGGAATCTGCACGTACGCGGTCCGCCAGAGAGCGGCGGCGCCGAAAACGATGCCCGCGGCGCTAGCCTGCGCCGCGGCGAGGCCGTGCACGAACTCGGGCGGCTCGGCGCCGCGCGACACGACGAACTTGCTCAGCGCCACCGCGGTGATCACGGCGTTGTACAGCAGGATCGGGACGCCGAACATCGGCGTGACGAGGCGCTTGCTCAGGGCGTACATCACCTGTAGCAGGAACATGACCGTGACCACCGGCCAGACCCACAGCAGCGGCTGCATCGCCCGGCCGTACAGAATGGACGAGGCGGCGAAGGCGATCAGCAGAGCGGGCGCCAGCAGCAGCCCGCACAATGCGGTCAGCGTGGCGAATTTGCGGGGCGCCCGCCTGAGCTGGGCCACCCGGCCGGCAATGAGGACGTTCCACGCGAACATCATCCCCGAGAGGATGATGTAGAGCGGGACCATCAGGGCTCGGGGAATCACGTGAGAAGGCTAGATGACATCAACACCGCTGGCAAGCAATTCACGTGCTGCATAGCTTCGAGGGATGCACAGCACCGTTCCGATGAATCTGCCGAACCTGGTCTCGCTCTCGCGTCTCGTCCTCGCCGTGGCCTTCATCGCGATCAACGACAGTGCGGTCAGGGTCGCGCTCATCCTGGCCGCTGCGTTCACGGATTTTCTCGACGGCTGGCTCGCGCGGCGGCAGCACACGTCTTCCTCGATGGGCGCACTCATCGACCCCATCGCCGACCGGGCCTTCGTCCTCACCGCGCTGTCCGTGTACCTGTATGACGGCAAGCTCACGACCCCGGAGTATTTCATCGTGCTGTCGCGCGACTTCGCGACGGCGATCGGATTCCTGGTGGCGCGGGTCGTTCCGTGGCTCAGACCCGCGGTTTTCCAGGCGCGAATGCTTGGGAAGACGGTGACTGTGCTGCAGCTCACGCTGCTCGTCCTCGTGCTCGTCTGGCCCGCGCCGGTGGGCTTCCTCGTGCTGGCGATCGGCGCATTCTCCGCGGCATCGATCGTGGACTACACGCTAGCTCTCTGGCACCGGGCAAAGGCCGCGAGCGCGGAGCGCCGCGCCGCCGCCGACGGATCGGTCCCGCCGGCCTGACGGCGCGGATTGAGCGGAGCGCCGGCGCCATGATCTCGAGTTCGACCGCGCGCGCCGTCGCGGCACTGGCCCTGGCACTCGCATGCGCTCCGCCGGGAGCCGCGCAGTCGGCTGCCCGGCTGCAACCGGAGCTGCGCCTCGACGCGCTGACTGGCGATCCTTGGGCGGTGCATGCCGGGCTCGGCGTGACGGCGCCGCTCGGCACTTACGTAAGGGTCGGGGTCGTGCAAGGCGCAGGAGGGGGCGAGGGTGGCTTCAGCGGCCGGACGGACCTGGTCGCGCGATTCACGTTCGACCCATTCCGGGACAGGCGCTGGGCACCGTACGCGGCAGGCGGCGTTTCGGCGCGGTACGGCCGAGAGTCGCGCACCGACCTGGTGCTGCTGGCAGGCGCGGAAGGACCGGCACGGCGTGGTCTCGCGCCCGCGGTCGAATTCGGCTTCGGCGGCGGCTTTCGCGCCGGCGTGATCCTGCGCAGAGCCTTTCCGCGGCGTCGCTGAGGGGGCGGAACGCACAAACGCCCCACCCGGGAAGGGCGAGGCGCTTTGAACAGAGGCGGACGCGTTCTCAGGCCGCGCTGGCCGACTCCTGCTCGATGTTGCTCTTGGCGGGGCGGGCGAATCTCTCGCCCAGGATTCGAAGCTCCGTCAGCTGAACCGCATCCAGTTCGTGATACCGGTCCTCGAAATACGCCATCGTGTCGTCGAACCACTCTTCCTGGTGCCGCGGGTCGGCCTGAACGACGCCGCACTGCATGATCTGCTGAAACATCTCGTCGCGCGCCCGCTCGAATACGCTGGGCCCTGCGGAGAACGTTTTAGGTCTGTTGGATGTATTTCTCGCCATTCCTGATTGTCAAATGAGTGTGAGAACCGATGAAAGATAACACCGGCTGCTGCTTATTACCCCGGTGCGGTCCCTATCGTTCACTACGTTCGACACCGCGAAACCGCTGAAGGTTTGGGTGGGAACGGCGCGAGCAACGGGTCTGCCGTGCTCAATGCAGGGATTACGCCTGATCCCTCGAGCGAATGAAGCTCAGCAGCATCTCGCACAGCTGCTCCGGGCTCTCCTCCGGCACCAAGCGGGCGACGCCGTGTACGCGGGTGAGCCGGCTGTCCGGAATCGCGTTGACGAGCCGATCGGGAAGCTTGGGGTCGAGCCACCTATCCTGATCGCCCCAGACGACCAGCGTCGGCGCATGGATCGTGCTCAGGTCCAGATCCTCGAAATCCTCCCGCCTGACAGAGCTCGCGAGCGCGAGCAGGTGCTGCACGCCATTCTGCCCGGCGAACGCGGCGAGATACCGCGCGACGAGCTTCATAGGCATGTTGGCCCGGTCCGCGACAGCGCCTTCGAGCACCCGGCGCAGGAGCGGGGCGGCACCCAGCACGCCGCGGGTCAAGCGTACCGCGAACTTGGCAGTGCTGCGCTGCATGGACGTGATGTCCTTCGGCGGCAGCTCGTCGAACGCGGGCGTGTTGATCAGCACCAGGCGCTGCACGCGCTCCGGCCGCGTGGCGGCGAGCCGCAGCGCGATCACTCCGCCCAGGTCCACGCCCACGATCACGCCCTTGGCGACGCGCAGAGCGGTCATCGCCGCATCGAGGTACTCGGCCTGGGCCGCGATCCCGAAATCGGCGTCGAATGGGCGGTCCGATTCGCCGTAGCCGAACAGATCGACGGCGTAGGCGGTGTGGCCCGCTTCGGCTAGCACGGGAGCGACGTTCCGCCAGAGGAAGCCGGACGTGCCGAAGCCGTGCAGCAGGATGATCCCCGTTCCGCCATGACCGTAGCGCTCCACGTGGATCGCTCCCGGCCCGACCGGTACCCGTATGCTGTCAGCTTGCATAGCCGTAAATGACGTTCATAGACTTACCTTTCCCGTTCATCCTGTCGTCTCGAGACCGCTAAATGGCACAACAAAAGGCACCCTCCGGCCGGAACAAGCCGGTTCGCAACGCTCGCAACGCATCAAGTCGGCCACTCGGCTTCTACCTGATTCTTGGAGCCATTACCGCCGCCGGAATCGGCGGACTTGCGTACGCCGCGCTCAAATCAGGTCCTTCCACCACGGTGTCCGATGCGCCGGTGCCGGTTACACCCGGCTCCAACGCTGCTCGCGGCTACTTGCTCGGCGATTCCAGCGCACCGGTGCAGATCGTCGAGTTCGCGGACTTCGAGTGTCCCTCGTGCGCGCGCTTCGCGACGATAACCGAGCCCGACGTACGAACGAGGATCATCGAGCGCGGGCTGGCGAATCTTACCTACTTCGATTTGCCGCTGCCACAGCACCTGAACAGCCAGGCCGCATCCAACGCGGCGGCCTGCGCCGACGACCAGGGCAAGTTCTGGGGGATGCACGATCAGATTTACGCCCGCCAGCACGAATGGAGCACGTACGCGACCAGGAATCCCAAGGGCTCGCTGCGCGAGGCCGCTCAGGCAGCCGGACTGAACCTCGATGCCTGGGAAGATTGCTTCGACGCCCGCAGGCACCAGGCGCGGATCGAGGCGAACGCGGCCGAGGCCGGGCGCAGGGGCGTAAACTCGACCCCGACGTTCTTCATCGGCGGGAAGATGTACAGCGGCGCGCTCACGTACGATGAAGTGAAAGCAGCCGTCGACAGCGCGCGCGTGGCCGCCGGGGCGGCGGCAGCGCCTGTGGGAAGCGGCGCTACGCAGTGAGAAGACGGGAAATCGTCGCGGCGCTCGCGCTCGCAGGGATTTTCGTAGCGCTGTATCTGACGCTGTACAAGATGGGCGCGATCGGCGAGTTGTCATGCCGGATCGGCTCCTGCGAAACGGTGAACTCGAGCCCCTGGGCCGTACTCCTGGGCGCGCCGGTCGCCGCATGGGGCGTCGGCTTCTACGTGGTCCTTTTCGCGCTGGCAATGGCGGGGCTGCAGGGTCGCTTTGCGGACTCGCGGCAGCTAGCGCTGACAGTGGTCCTGCTCGCAGGGTGGGGAGTGCTTTTTTCCGGCTGGCTGACTTACCTGGAGCTGTTCGTGATTCGGGCGATCTGCCAATGGTGCGTGGTGTCCGCCTTGGTCGTCGTGGGGATCTTCCTTGTCAGTCTCAGGGATTATCTCGAACGCGGTGGCTCCCCGAAGCTATAGCGCCTCGCCGAAAGCCAGCCCTACGTCCGCTGTACCGTCTTCTTCCTCGCGGCCGCGTCGTCCAGCCGCAGGCGCGGCTTGGTCTCCTGATCTTCCTGCCCGTCTTCCCGCGCACGGCGTCTGAACGGCACCAGATCGCGCCCCAGTTGAACGAGAGCCCGCGTGGCGACGGTACTCGCCAGCGGCTCCGGAATTCCCATCACGCGCACGTAGGTGTCGATCGCGCGATCGAACGATAGATCCTCGGCAAGCGTATCCACGAACATGAGCGCATTGTCCACGTGCCCGCGGATGATCGTCTCCTCCGCGCGCGCCTGCGACAGCTTGAGCCGGCGCTCGGCGTTCGGGTTCAGCTTGCGCGAGAATATGGACTCAGGGAACAGACGACTTAGCATGGCGTCAGCGTTGTGAAGGTGGTGTCAATCTAAGCAGCGATCGTGCCAGAACGCAGTGATTTGTGGATAGTGTTTAGTGACTGGGAACTGCCCGTGACCCGGCCGTTTCGCCCTTACCAATCACCAATCACTAATCACCAATCACTCTTTATCCTCATACTGCGTCTTCAGACTCGCCACCACGTTCGGATCCGCCAGCGTGGTGGTATCGCCGAGCGCCCGCCCCTCCGCGATGTCGCGCAGCAGGCGCCGCATGATCTTGCCGGACCGCGTCTTCGGAAGGTCCGCGGAGAAGAGGATGTCATCCGGTCGCGCGATCGCCCCGATCTTCTGCGCCACGAAATCCCGCAGCTCATCGCGCAGCGCGGGACTCTGTGTGAATCCTTCCCGCAGCGTCACGAAGGCGGCGATTGCCTGGCCTTTCAGCTCGTGGGTTTTACCGACGACCGCGGCTTCCGCGACCGACGGGTGCTCGACCAGCGCCGACTCTACCTCCATGGTGCCGATGCGATGTCCCGCGACGTTCAGCACGTCGTCCACGCGGCCGAGTATCCAGTAATAGCCGTCGTCGTCCCGCTTGGCGCCGTCGCCGGGGAAGTAGAGGTCGGGCCGGCCGTCCCACTTCGTGAAGTAGGTCTGCACGTAGCGGTCGTCGTCGCCCCAGATCGTCCGGAGCATGGAGGGCCACGGCTTGGTGAGTGCCAGCAGTCCGCCGCCCACGGGGATCCGCTCCGCGGTGGAGTCGAGCAGCTCGGCGAAGTAGCCGGGCAAGGGCTTGGTTGCGCTGCCGGGCTTGGTCTCGGTGACTCCGGGGAGCGGCGAGATCACGATCGCGCCGGTTTCCGTCTGCCACCACGTGTCCACGATCGGGCACCGGTTCCCGCCGATGTGCTCCTGATACCACATCCACGCTTCCGGATTGATCGGCTCGCCGACGGAGCCGAGGAGCCTGAGCTGCGAGAGATCGTGCTTCGCGGGGTGCTCGTCGCCCCACTTCATGAACGCGCGGATGGCGGTGGGCGCCGTGTACAGGATGGTTACGCCGTGTCGCTCGCAAATGTCCCAGAACCGGTCCTTTTCCGGCCAGTCGGGCGCACCCTCGTACATGAGGCAGGTCGCGCCGTTCGCAAGCGGACCGTACGCGACGTACGAGTGGCCCGTTACCCAGCCCACGTCCGCCGTGCACCAGAACACGTCGTCGTCCTTGAGATCGAACACCATCTTCGTGGTGGACGTGACGCCGGTGAGATATCCGCCCGTCGTGTGCACGATCCCCTTGGGCTTTCCCGTCGTGCCCGACGTATACAGGATGTACAGCACGTCCTCGGCGTCCATCTCTTCGGGCTCGCATCCAATTGCCGCGTCGTGCATCAGCCGGTGCCACCAGTGATCGCGGCCGTCCTTCATCTCGGCGAACGTGTCGTCCGCATGCCCGGCGGAAGTGCGGCGCACGACGACGACGTTCTTGATCGAGGGAGTCTCCTCGAGCGCCTTGTCGGCATTCCTCTTGAGCGGGACGTCTTGACCGCGCCTGTATCCGCCGTCCGCGGTGACGAGCAGCTTGCATTTGGCGTCGTTGATGCGGTCGCGAAGGGATTCCGGCGAGAAGCCGCCGAAGACGACCGAGTGGATCGCGCCGATCCGCGCGCATGCGAGCATCGAGATGATCGCTTCGGGGACCATCGGGAGGTAAATCGCGACGCGGTCGCCCTTGCCCACGCCGAGCTTGCGCAGCACGTTGGCGCACTTCGTGACCTCGCAGTACAGATCCCAATAGGTGAGCGTGCGCCGCTCGCCGGGCTCACCTTCCCAGATCAGCGCCGCCTTGTTGCGGCGGGCGCCGCGAAGATGCCGGTCCACGCAATTGACCGACACGTTGAGCCTTCCACCCACGAACCACTTGGCGTGCGGCGGCTTCCAATCGAGTACTTTCTTCCACGGCTTGGACCATTCGAGGGTCGCGGCCTGCTCCGCCCAGAATGCCTCGTAGTCGGCGGCGGCGCGATCGTATATCTCCAGAGTGCGGACGTGCGCTTTCTCGCGGAAACCCGCGGGTGGCGGGAACTTCCGGTGCTCCTGTAGCAGGACGTCGATGTCGTCGTGGCTCATTGTGTGCTGGGATGTGATGCACTGTTTGTGCTCAACCGCCCGGCGCAGCGGGGCGAGCCGCAATAGTGTTGCATGGCGCGCTCAACTGGTAGAGGTGAGTACGCTCCCTGAACCCGATGAAACTATGATTCCCCTCACGCGAATTCCCGCGCTCGTTGCCGCCGCCTACCTGTCGCTCGCCTGCGCGACGCTGCCGGTGCCGGGAGTGACGCTCGGGCCGGAGCAGGAAGCGTTCTGGGCTGCGATCGAGGCACACTGCGGACGCGCCTTCGAGGGACGGGTCGCAATCTCCACCGGGTCGGCCGGTGACACGGCGATGGCGGGGAAGCGTCTCGTCATGCACGTGCGGGAATGCAGGACGGATGAGATCCGCATTCCGTTCCACGTAGGCGAAGACCGGTCACGGACATGGGTCCTGACGCGCACGGCGACGGGGCTCCGGCTCAAGCACGATCACCGGCATGAGGACGGCAAGCCGGACGAGATCACGCAGTACGGGGGAGACACGCGCGACCCCGGATCGTCGCGCAGCCAGAGCTTTCCAGCGGACGCGCACACCATTTCGCTCAACCCGGTGTACGGAACCAATGTGTGGACCATGGAGATCGACCCGGCGCTCTTCGTGTACGAGCTGATCCGCGTGGGTACCAATCGGCGGTTTCGGGTGGAGTTCGATCTGACGCGTGCTGTTCCCGCGCCCCCCGCTCCGTGGGGTAACTACTTGGGGCTATGAGCGATTAAAAGCTCCGTGCCGACAATGAGATCTGCCGTGCCCGAGGCGACGCATTGTCCCCCCTGTAGTAGAAGTCAGGCGCCTGACTCGACCGCCGACTGACGCGCGCGAGCCCGGCGCGCGAGCCAGCGCCAATGCACGATGAACAGGGCAAGCGAGATGAATAACCACAAGCCGCTTGTCACGAGCGATCGCCGTGCGGACATCGTGTTACGTGCAGTGCGATCCGCCCGCAGCGCTTCATACCGCCGGCGCAGCTCGTCCTCGGCTACGGGCTCCGGCCTGGGAGCATTCGGCCCGGCTGTCATCTCCCGTGCCCGGTCATACGTCGCGCGAAATGCTTCGAACGAAGTCACCGACGGTTCGCCCCAGCCCATCCACGGCGCTCCCGCAGCGTGCGTTGGCTCTGCGAGAGTCAGGACGCTGTCGACGCTAGCTTTGAGGCTCGCGAGCCCCATGAGCAGGGCGACCAGACACACCGTATATCCGTACAGCTGGGGCACGCGTTCCGGATGCTCCACAACGCCTCCTTGGACGAAACGGCTCGCTGCGAGAATAGCCCAAACGATTGCCAGAATGATTGCGACCAGCGCAATCGCCAGGAGCGAAACCGGGCGAAAGGGGCCACCGACCGATCCAAATCCGACCACAATATCACTCGACATGGCGGGTCATCTCTCGGGAGGTCCGGCCGTCCGTCTGACGCTGCTTTCAACCGCTGTGCAATAGTGCGTGGGATGGCGAAGCGTCGCAAGTAGATGAGAGCGATCGCCAGGGTCAAGGGCGAGGAGCCCTCGCGGCCAAAATCGTCGACGTGGTCTGCATCTCGAATCGCGCTCGTCCCCTGTAAGCTCGCTAAGCCACTATCGTTAGCAACGATGCTCTCTACCGCCATCCCGACAGAAGTCTCTGATCCCGTCAACGCCCGGATCCTCTCGGTCTCCGAGGACCGCCTCGCCGGATTCGTCGAGCAGCCTTTCCGCGAGATCGCGGAGCTGGCGAAGGTCGCCGAAGATGACGTTCACGAGCGGCTCGCGGCCATGCTCAGGGCCAGGACCATCAGGCGCATACGACAGACGCTGATGGCGACCAACCTCGCTCCCGGCGCGCTCGTCGCCTGGCGGGTGCCGCCGGACCGCCTCGACGCGGCGTTCGAGTACATGTCGCGCGAGGATCCGTTCTCCGGGCACGTAGTCATCCGCTCGACGGACGCCGAGACACCGGGGTCGGTTTACCGGCTGTGGACGACCGTGAAAGTGCCGCTGGGGTTCTCGATGCAGAAGCACTGCGAGCTGCTCGCCGAACGCACCGGCGCGGAAGCGTTTCGCATCATGCCAGCGAAGCGGCTGTTCGTGCTGGGCGTGGGCCACATGCGTCGCAGAGGGATGCCGCCCGGGAGCAGGACCGATGAGCCGGGCCAGGTAATCGAGCCGGTAGTCGCGAATCTCTCGTATCTCGACTGGCAGGTGCTCGGGCCGCTCAAGCGCGAATTCACAGCAGACGAGATCGGTAGCGATCCTTGGCGCGCACGCGCGGAGGAAGCGGGGCTGCCGTACGACGAGTTCCTGGCGGTCGCGAGAGCGCTGGACGAGCGCGGGGTTATCGGCCGGTTCTCGACCTTCCTCGAGCACGTGCGGCCGTCGAAGGGCGGCGAACGTGTGACGCGATACAACGCGCTATTCCACTGGCGCGTGCGCGAGGGGCGCGAGATCGAAGCGGGCCGCGAGATAGGCCGGCACCACATCCTCACGCACGCGTATTGGCGCGAGGGCGGGCCGGAGTTCGGCAACGTCAACGTGATGGCCGTCGCGCATGGGCTCGAGAAGGACGTCGTGTACGAGCACAAGCAGGCGATCGACGATCACCTGGCCTCGCTTGCCATCCCGGTGATGTACACCAACGTGTTCTGGGGCGGTCGCAGCGAGATCAAGCCGTCCGAGCTGTCGCCCGTGGAGTACGAGCGCTGGTGCGTTCGCACGGGCGTGGATCCGAAAGCCATGCGCGCCGACATCCGCTGATGGCGGAGGGAAAGGTTTTTCTGGTCGGTGCTGGCCCGGGCGACCCCGGGCTGATAACGGTGCGCGGGCGCGAACTGATCGACAGCGCGGACGCGATCGTGTACGACGCGCTGGCGAACCCCGCCCTGCTTCCGCCCGGCGCGGTCAGCGCCGGATTTCCCGAGCTGTTCTACGTGGGCAAGCGCGGCGGAGACAAGCGCTCAGTTTCGCAGGAAGACATCAGCCTGTTGATCATCCGCCTCGCGCGCGAAGGCAAGCGCGTCGTGCGGCTCAAGGGTGGCGATCCGTTCGTGTTTGGGCGCGGGAGCGAGGAAGCGATCGCGTGCGGTGAAGCGAGCGTTCCCTGTGAGGTCGTACCGGGGATAACCGCTGGGATCGCCGCGCCGGCGTACGCGGGAATTCCGGTGACGCACCGGGGGATGTCGTCCTCCGTCACGCTGGTCACGGGGAGCGAAGACCCGTCCAAGCTCGCGAGCACCACCAACTGGGGGGCACTGGCGAAGAGCGGAAGCACACTGGTGCTGTACATGGG
>JBPCPS010000183.1:0-22035 GCA_050998915.1 Gemmatimonadaceae bacterium | reverse complement strand
GCGTGAGCCGCGCGGGTCACCTTCGGCCGCTACGCTCGCAAACGACGCTCGCTAAGACACGGCCTGCGATGAACTGCGCGGCTCACGCCGCCGGACATCGCCTCGCGGCTCCGGATAAACGCGCCCGGGTCCCGCGATCTAGCGCGGGTCGCGCGGGCTAGGCGTAGCGGATCCAGTGCGCGAGCTCTTTCAGAGTCGGGCGTTTGCCGTACATCAGTAATCCCACGCGGTAGATCCGCGCTGCGAGCCATACCACCAGCAGGCACGACAGCAGCAGAACGATCAACGATCCGATCAACTCCGACGTGGGCACGTTGATGATCGTGAGCCGCAGGGGCATGATGATCGGCGACGAAAACGGCAGCCACGACATCGTCGTCGCCAGGCCGCCGGTCGGATTGAACGTGACGGGCTGGATGAAGATCGCGGCCGCTACGAGCATCAGCATCACGGGCTGCGCGGCCTGCTGCGCTTCCTGGTCGCTGTTCACCATCGCTCCCACCGCCGCGAACAGCGCCGCGTAAAATACGAAGCCCAGCACGAAGAACAGCAAGAGCAGCAGGCCGTCGCCGGCCGAGACGCCAGGCATCACGAAAGGCGGTGCGGGGATGCCGAAGACGCGGAATATCTGCACCCTGTAGGTAAGGAAAGCGACGACGGTCGCCACCCACACGAGCTGCTGCGTCAAACCGACCGCGCCGACGCCCAACACCTTGCCGGCGAGCAGAGTCTCGGGCCGCACGCTCGACACTACGACTTCCGCGACGCGCGTGGTTTTCTCCTCGATCACGCCGCGCAGAATGTTCTGCCCGTACAGGATGATGGACATGTACAGCAGGAAGGCGATGCCGAGGCCGAAGAACGCGCTGACGGCTCCCGATCCGCCCCGGCCCTCGTCGGTGATGCGCTCGGTGCGAAACGCGAGGCGGCCGGAGGTGAGCTCCTTCGCCCGCTCGGCGGAAATTCCCTCCGCCTCGAAGCGGTAAGCGAGCACCGTCTTCTCCACGGCGTTCTCTACCGCTTCCATCGCGGTCAGCGAGCTGGCGTGCCGCCCCGCGTATCGCGCGCTCTCCCCCGCGACCGTCTGCTGGTCGAGCACCAGGTACCCCGACCTGTCGTTCCGCATTACCTCCGCGGTGGCCAGGCTCTCCGCCGCGGTCAACCGTGACGGAGCAACGACACGAACCTCGGGGGTACGCTTCGGCCCCGCGCCGAAGCCGCGCAGCGATTCCGATACCTTGGCGCCAAGACCCGTATTCGTCGCGTCGATGATCACGGTCGAGCTGATGTCGGCCGCGCTCTTGGTCTTGATCGTCAACCACGCCGGGACGATCATCAGCGCCGCGAACAGCAGGGGCCCGAAGACCGTGGCGATGATGAACCACTTGGTGCGGACGCGCTCGATGTACTCGCGCTGGATGACCGCCCAGAGTTTAGCCATGACCCGACATCCCCGGCTCCACGCCTTTGGCGCCGACCTTCTCGAGGAAAATCTGGTGCAGCGATGGCTGCACCAGCTCGAATCGCTTCACCCGCGCGCCGCTGCCGACGATCGCGCGCAACAGCTGCTGGGCATCCGCGCCCGGCTGGAGCTCGACCTCGAAAAACCTGTTCGAGTCGTCCACGCGCTCGACCAGCGACCGGTCGGCGAAGATCCGGTCGATCTCCGCGCTTGGAGCGCCGTCGAGTGCAACGGCCACGGTCCGGCCGGCGTGCTCGGCCTTGACGTCCGCCAGCGAGCCGTCGAGCACCTTGTCGCCGTTGGCGATGATGCAGACGGCGTCGCACATGCGCTCGGCGTTGTCCATTAGGTGCGTGCTGAAGATCACTGTCTTGCCCCGGCGGCGCAGCTCGACGATCGTGTCCTTCAGCGCCTGCGAGTTCACCGGGTCCAAGCCGCTGAACGGCTCGTCGAGAATCACCAGCTCAGGATCGTGCAGCAGCGCGGCGATGAACTGCACCTTCTGCTGCATGCCGCGCGAGAGCTCGTCGACCTTCGCGGATCCCCAGTCTTTGTCAGCAGTCTTGAGCGACAGCCGTTCCAGCCATTCGTCGATGAGGGGGTCGGCTTTCTTCCGCGACATGCCCTTGAGCTCGGCGAGAAACCGGAGGATGGAGCGGACCTTCATCTTGCGGTACAGGCCGCGCTCCTCAGGCAGATAACCGACCCGGTCCAGAATGGAATCGGTGGTGGAGTCCCGACCGAGAATCGTGATCGTGCCCGAATCGGGCGCAATCACATTCAGGATCATTCGGATCGTCGTCGTCTTGCCGGCGCCGTTCGGACCCAGCAGGCCGTAGACGGTTCCGCGCGGCACGACCAGCGATAGGTCGCGAACCGCCGTGTGCGCGGCGAATCGCTTTACGACGTTGCGTATCTCTACCGCGGGCTCGCCCATGTGATCGTGTGGTGGTCGGCGTAGAATATACGTGTGCGACCAGCCGCTGTTTCGTGACTCCGCGCTTCCGCTTCGACCGCAACGAAGTTGCGGGCGCGTTCGGCGACATCGGCACCGACCTGCCGCTGATCGTCGGCATGGTCATGGCGGCCGGGCTCGACGCGGCGAGCGTGCTGGTGATGTTCGGGGTGATGCAGTACGCGACGGCCATCAGGTACGGCATGCCCATGGCGGTGCAGCCGCTCAAGGCCATGGCCGTCATCGTCATCACACAGAAGATCGCGGGTCCCGTGCTATTCGGCGCCGGGCTCGCGATCGGCGTGGCGATGCTCGTGCTCACCGCGACCGGCGCGCTGGCGTGGCTCGCTCGCGTCGTGCCGAAGAGCGTGGTGCGGGGTCTCCAGCTGGGCCTCGGGGCGCAGCTCGCGCTGCTCGCGCTCGGCGATTACGTGCGATCGGAAGGCGTCACGGGCTATGGACTGGCGATGATCTCCTTCGCGATCGCGCTCGGGCTGTACGGGAACCGGCGGTTTCCGCCGGCGCTGCCCATCATCGCGCTCGGGATCATGTACGCCTTCATGTTCAACCTGGACGCGCGCGACCTGACGAGCGGGCTCGGCTTCGCGCTACCGCTGCTGCGAACGCCGTCCGCGAATGAAGTGTGGACCGGCCTGGTGATTCTCGCGCTGCCGCAGATCCCGCTCTCGCTGGGAAACTCCCTGCTCGCCACCCGCCAAACCGCGCACGACCTCTTTCCGGAAAAGGGCGTGACGATCGAGCGGCTCGGCTACACGTACGCGCTGATGAACCTGGTAAATCCATGGTTCGGCGGAATTCCCACCTGTCATGGATCGGGCGGCCTGTTGGGCCACTACACATTCGGTGCGCGCACCGGCAGCTCGCTGCTGATCTACGGGTCGATCTTCCTGGCGATGGGTCTCTTCTTCGCGCGCGCGTTCGCGCAGGTCGTGCACGTGTTTCCGCTTCCCGTGCTCGGCGTATTGTTGCTGTTCGAAGCCTGGGCTCTCATGTGGCTCGCGTGCGACGTACTGTCGGTGCGTCGTGAGCTGGCAATTACGATCGGTGTCGCGCTGGTGGCCGTGCTCGTGCCCTACGGCTACGTCCTCGGCCTCTTGCTCGGAACACTCGCATGGTACGCGTTCGTGAAGGGCCGGGGACCTACCCTGTAGCGGAGCGAGGAAAGACGATGGGGGTCCTTTTCAGGAGCGTCTTAGGCCGAAGGCCGTAGCTCCCGAAAAGGAGTCCCCATCGTCTTTCCCCGCGCGCGGCTACCGATCGACGGTCTACTTGAGCCCTTCCTCGAGCGCGTTCCACGCGAGCAGCGCGCATTCGACCCGCGCCGGGAACTTCGACACGCCTGACAGCGCCCGCAGCTGGCCGAGCGACTTGTCCTGCGCGGCGCCGGCGTCGCCCATGATCATCTCGCGGTAGCGCGCGCCGAGGGTCTCCGCTTCGTCGGCGGTGCGGCCTTTGACCGCTTGAGTGATCATCGAAGCCGCGGCCTGGGAGATGGAGCATCCGCGACCGGTGAAGCTTATGGCGGCCACGCGCTCGTCCTCGAGCGACAGGTGCAGATACACCTCGTCGCCGCACAGCGGGTTCTTCATGGCGATCGTCCTGTGCTCGCCTTCCAGCTCGCCCTTGTTCCGCGGCCTGCGGTAGTGGTCGAGGATGAGCTCCTGGTACATCGCCTGGATGTTGGCGGCGTTGTCAGACATGGACCCGTCCGAACAGCTCCTTGGCGGTCATGATTCCCGAGACCAGTGCGTCGATGTCCGACTCGTCGTTATACACGTAGAAAGACGCGCGCGCGGTCGCGGGAACGTTGAGCCGGCGCATCAGTGGTTGCGCGCAGTGGTGACCAGCGCGGATGCACACGCCCGCGCCGTCGAGGATCGTGGCGAGATCGTGCGGGTGGACGTCGCCGAGCGTGAAGCTGACCACGCCGCTGCGATGCTCGGGTCCCGGTCCGTAAATGTGCAGCTCGTCGATGGCGGAGAGCCGTGTCATCGCGCTCTCAATCAGCCCGCGCTCATGCCGCCGCACCTCGTCCATTCCGATCGCCGCGAGATAATCCGCGGCCGCGGCGAGTCCCACGGCGTTGGCGGCGTTGGGCGTCCCCGCCTCGAACTTGTGGGGCAGGACGTTCCACGTAGTCTCCGCGTCGTAGACGAACTCGATCATGTCCCCGCCGGTCTGGTACGGCGGCATCGACTCGAGCAGCTCGCGCTTGCCGATCAGCCCGCCGATGCCCATCGGCCCGAGCATCTTGTGCCCGCTGAACGCGTAGAAATCCACGCCGAGCCGGTCGAAATCGACCGAGAGGTGGGGCGCGCTCTGCGCGCCGTCGCACACGGATATGGCGCCGGCCCTGCGCGCGATGGCGGCGATCTCCTTCGCTGGATTGATGGTGCCGAGCGCGTTGGATACGTGGCTGAACGCAATTATTCGAGTGCGGGCCGTGACCAGCTCCTCGATCCGCTCCGGCCTCACGGTTCCGTCGGGCTCCAGCTCGCAGATGCGGAGACGCGCGCGCTTGGCGATGGCGAGCTGCTGCCACGGGACGAAGTTGGCGTGATGCTCCATGCCGGTGACGATGATCTCGTCGCCCTCGGACACGTTGGCTCCGCCCCACGCCGCAGCCACGAGGTTGATCGCCTCGGTGGTGCCGCGCGTGAAGATGAGCGTCGCGGCGTCGGCGACGCCCAGGAAGCGCGCGATGCGATCGCGCGCCCCATGGTATGCGTCGGTGGCCTTGACCGACAGCGCGTACGCTCCGCGGTGCGGATTGGCGTTGCTCGTCTCGTAGAAGCCCGCGATGGCGTCGAGCACCGCGCGCGGCTTCTGGCTCGTGGCCGCGGAGTCCAGGTAGTGCAGCTCCGGGTTGGCGACGAGCAGGGGAAAATCCGCCCGGTGGCTTCGGCGGCCGGTCACTAGGGCTTCCTCGGCCCGACCAGCACAGCGCCGTGGCGGACGAGCACCTCGTACACGGGCAGGGGGTCCGTGGCTGGTCCCTGGAGGACTGTTCCGGTTCGGATGTCGAACCGGGCACCATGCCAGGCGCATTCGATGGTTCCGTTGCCGGGCACGTCGCCCAGGGCCATTTCGAACTCCTGATGGGTGCACACGTTGCCCACCGCGGCCACGTCCCCGGCCTGCGTTCGAACGAGGCAGATCTCCTGTCCGTTCGAGCGTCTGACCGCTACCGGGATGTTCTCAGGAAGGTCGTCGAGCCGCGCCACCTGCTCGAAGCCGTGCGCCGTAAATGTTTGAGTCACAACGTTTTGAGTCGCCTCGCCCCGGTGGTCCGACAGCTTGATTATCCCGACAAATTTACTTAGGATTCAAGGCTGGGCAAAGTGTCATCAGTCGGACTAAGTCCAAGCCGCATGAGCTGTTGAAGCGCAGCGGCGGCGGCTGGGGCGCAAAGCCAACAGCCAATAGCCAACAGCCAAGAGCGTTCTTTCGATGTCCACCGCCATAGAATCGCTGGTCAACCGGGAATATCAGTACGGCTTCGTCACCGACGTGGAAGCCGATACCATCCCGCGCGGGCTCAATGAAGACATAGTTCGCGCGATCGCTGCCAAGAAGGACGAGCCCGAGTGGATGGTGGAGTGGCGCCTCAAGGCATACCGGCGCTGGCTCACAATGGCCGAGCCCCACTGGCCGAACGTGACCTACGGTCCGATCGACTACCAGGACATGATCTACTACTCGGCGCCGAAGAGCGTGAAGCCGCTGGCGTCGCTCGATGAGGTGGATCCCGAGCTGCTGCGGACGTACGAGAAGCTGGGGATCTCGCTTACAGAGCAGAAGATGCTGTCCGGCGTCGCCGTCGACGCGATCTTCGACAGCGTGTCCGTCGGAACCACGTTCAAGGAAGAGCTGGGCAAGCAGGGAATCATCTTCTGCTCGTTCGGGGAAGCGATTCAGAACCATCCCGACATAGTGCAGAAGTATCTCGGCACGGTCGTCCCGCACAGCGACAATTTCTTCGCCGCGCTCAACGCCGCCGTGTTCAGCGACGGCTCGTTCTGCTACGTGCCCAAGGGCGTGAAGTGCCCGATGGAGCTGTCCACGTACTTCCGGATCAACGCGGCCGACACGGGCCAGTTCGAGCGCACGCTGATCGTCGCCGACGAAGGCGCGTCGGTGAGCTACCTCGAAGGATGCACGGCGCCGAAGCGGTCCGGCAACCAGCTGCACGCGGCGGTGGTCGAGCTGATCGCGCTGGACAACGCCTCGATCAAGTACTCCACGGTGCAGAACTGGTACGCCGGCGACGCGGAAGGCGTGGGCGGCATCTACAACTTCGTGACGAAGCGCGGCAAGTGCGTCGGCGTAAACTCGAAGATCTCGTGGACGCAGGTGGAGACGGGTTCGGCGATCACGTGGAAGTATCCGAGCGTGATCCTGCAGGGGGACAACTCGACGGGCGAGTTCTACTCGGTCGCGGTGGTCAACAACCGGCAGCAGGCGGACACCGGCACCAAGATGATCCACATCGGGAAGAACACGAAGAGCACCATCATCTCGAAGGGGATCTCCGCGGGCCGCGGCAACAACAGCTATCGCGGCCAGGTGAAGGTGATGCCGCGGGCAACCGGCGCGCGCAATTACACGCAGTGCGACTCGATGCTGATCGGGAACCAGTGCGGCGCGCACACCTTCCCGTACATCGAGGTGCAGAACGACTCGGCGATAGTGGAGCACGAGGCGTCCACGTCGAAGATCGGCGAGGACCAGATATTCTACTGCAAGCAGCGCGGGCTGAACGCCGAGCACGCGATCTCGATCATCGTGAGCGGATTCTGCAAGGAAGTCTTTCAGAATCTCCCCATGGAATTCGCTGTGGAGGCGCAACAGCTCCTCGGCATCTCGCTCGAAGGCTCGGTCGGATAGCGCGGCGGGCGGGCTCCGCTCTCCGCGGAGCTCTGTACGAGCGGAACAACCAACAACGGAATGAATTCGTGCTTGAGAGAAAAGGACTGCGCGCCAACATCGGCGAGAACGAGATACTGAAGGGTGTGGACCTCACCGTGAAGAAAGGTGAGATACACGCCGTGATGGGACCCAACGGCTCCGGCAAAAGCACGCTCGCGCAGGTGATCGCGGGGCATCCGGCGTACGAGGTCACCGCCGGATCCGTCACGTACGACGGTCAGGACCTGCTCGACATGGAGCCGGAAGAGCGCGCGCAGGCGGGCATCTTCCTGGCGTTCCAGTATCCGGTCGAGATTCCCGGCGTTACCAACGCTTACTTCCTGCGCTCGGCGTACAACGCGGTGCGCAAATCGCGCGGGGAAGAGGAAGTGGATCCGCTCGAGTTTCTGGATGTGATGGAAGACAAAATGAAGCTGGTGGACATGGATCCGTCGATGCTCAACCGCTCGGTCAACGCGGGGTTCTCCGGCGGCGAGAAGAAGCGCAACGAGATCGTGCAGCTCGCGGTGCTGAACCCGCGACTCGCGATTCTGGACGAGACGGACAGCGGGCTCGACATCGACGCGCTGCGGATCGTCGCGGACGGCGTCAACCAGCTCCGCAGCCCGGAGAAGTCGGCGATCGTCGTCACCCACTACCAGCGGCTGCTCAACCACATCGTGCCGGACTACGTCCACGTTCTGGCCGGCGGCCGCATCGTGCGTTCGGGCGGAAAGGAGCTGGCGCTGGAGCTCGAAGAGCACGGCTACGACTGGATTCAAACGCACGCACCGGACGCCGCCGCGGCGGCGGGAAGCCGCGCGTGACGCAGCCGGAAACAGCGGTACACCACTACCTGGAAGCATTCGAGGCCCTGGACGGCAGGGAAGCATCGCGGATCCGGGAGCTGCGGCGCACCGCGATGGACCGGTTCGTCGGTCTCGGCTTCCCCACGATGAAGAACGAGGACTGGCACTTCACCAGCGTCACTCCGATCGCGACACGCGCGTTCAATCGCGGCTCGTTCGGCACGCCCGTTCCGGCCGGCGACGTCGAGCCGTTCCTGTTCGACTCTATCGATTGGCCGCGGCTCGTGTTCGTGGACGGCTGGTACGCGCCGGAGCTGTCGAGCGTGACGGAGCGCAGCGGCGTGGCAGTCACGACGCTGCGGGAGACGCTAGCGGCCGGGCATGACGTCCCGGAGCTCGGCGCGATCACGGACGGGGAGACCGTTGCCTTCACCGCGCTCAATACGGCGTTGATGCAGGATGGCGCGGTCATCCGGATCGGTGCGAACGTGGAGCTGGCGACACCGGTCCACCTGGTGTTCGTCTCGGCGCAGCCGGTACCGCTATCCGTATCGTTCCCGCGAAACCTGCTCGTGCTCGATCGCGGCGCGCGGGCGACGGTGATCGAGAGCTACGTCGGGCTGCGGGACGAGAACTACCTGACCGCTCCGGTCACGGAGATATCGCTCGGCGATGGAGCCAGGCTCGAGCACATCAAGGTTCAGAACGAAAGCCTGAGCGCGTTTCACGTCGGCACGATTCAGGCCCGGCAGGACCGCGACAGCGAGCTGCATTCGTTTTCCTACGCCGCCGGCGCGGAGCTTTCGCGAACCAACGTGTACACCGTGCTGGACGGTCCGGGATCGTCTTGCACGATGAACGGGATGTACATGGTGTCCGGACTGCAGCACGTGGATCACCAGACGCGCATCGAGCACGCCCAGCCGAACACGACGAGCCGCGAGATATACAAGGGGATTCTCGACGGACAGTCGCACGGCGTGTTCAACGGTAAGGTGTACGTGCGTCCCGAGGCACAGAAGACCGACGGAAAGCAGAGCAACAACAACCTGCTGCTGTCCGATCACGCTCGGGTGGACACCAAGCCGCAGCTGGAGATCTTCGCCGACGACGTGAAGTGCACGCACGGGGCCACGGTGGGCCGGCTCGACGAGGTGGCGCTGTTCTACATGAAGAGCCGCGGCCTCGACGCGGAGCAGGCGCGCACTCTGCTGATCTACGCGTTCGCGGCGGAGGTGCTGGAGGAGATTTCCGTCAAAGCGGTGCGGGACACTCTGGAAGCCGCAGTGTTCGCGAGAGTTCGAGGCGAAGAGCTGCAGCTAGCGGGCGGACAGTAGCCGGCTACTTCGCTACGCCGGGCGCTTCACCCTCTGGCGAAAACGAAGGATGCCACCGCCAGCGCTACGATCACGATCGCGACCCAGGTTTTGTTGAGCTGAAAGGACCGCGCTTCCTTGCGCTCGTGCGCGCGCAGCAGCGGCGTGCGGATCGTGGTGCGCTTGGTGTCGGGGTCAGATTGCGGATGCTTGCTTCCGTTCACGACAGTGAAACCGGTCGGCAGACCGGTAGACGTGAAGGTGAGCTTGGCGGTGCCTATGAGTATCTGATCGCCCTGCTTGAGCTTGTGGGGGGCGAGTATCTCCTCCCCATTCACGCGGGTGCCCGTCGGTCCGAGGCTTTCGAGGATCGCATCGTCTCCCTCGAGTACGACTCGCGCGTGCGTGCGTGATACCGTCGGCTCGCGCAGGATGATGTCGCTATCGGCGTCGCGGCCCACTGTGAACATGGGCGGGCGGAGTGGATAGGCGCGTCGTTCGAAGTGGTGGACCAGATATCGTTCGGGCATCCCGGCTCGACCTCCTGCGACAATGACGACCCGTATCTACATCCGTTTCATCGACCGCAAGAATCGCAGCAGTTTGCATATTGCGGTGTCGGGCCGCCGGCGTACATTCGCGCTACGGATGGCTACGGGCCGGCCGAAAGTGGTCGGGAACGCCTTGTGCAGCGCCTGCGAGGCGATAAGCTGCATCATTACGAAATCGACCCGGCTCTACTCAAGCAGGATTCTGGACTGACCATCACCCGATTCGGAGGCGTATTTCATGGCAACCAAGCTCGACAAAACCATCAAGCGGGAGCTGGAGCTCGACGGCAAGGCCTACATGGTCGCGATTTCGCCCGAAGGCGTCAAAGTCACGCAGAAGGGATTTCGGAAAGGGCAGGAGCTGAGCTGGAGGAGCATCATCAGCGGCGACGCGTCGCTGAATGAAGATCTCAACGTCAGCGCCGACGCCACGAATCCGCAATTTTAGCTGTTAGCTGTTAGCTGTTGGCTGTTGGCTGTTGGCTTTGCTACAGCCAAGAGCCAATAGCCAATAGCCAATAGCGCACTCACGGAGACGGGGAGTCGGAGAGGTGCTCGTGCACTATCACCCACTCCCCGCCTCTTTTCGCGAACACGGCCGTCCACGCCCCGCCGATGACGTGCGGCTGGCCGGCCGGCGTCAGGTGCGGCACCCTGTAAGTCGCCGTCATGACGGCCGATCCCGGCGATAGCACGTCCACCTGCATCGTCTTCCACTCCCACTTGGGGTCGCGCATGTTGCGCCCCACGTAGTTCCAGAACTGGCGGACGGCCGCGTCCAGAGAATCCCGCGTGGTCGTGACGACTCCCCCGGACGCGGAATAGACTCGACCCTCGCGCGGATACAGGCTCAACATCCCCGCCAGCACGTCCTCGGCGCCGAGATCATAGGCTAGCTTCACACGCTGCTCGATCGTGGTGGCGATTGCCCGCCGCTCGGCGGCCGTCAACTCACTGTCGGGCTGCGGCCGGCACGCCACCACCGGACCGTACGTGAGTGCGACCAAGACGAGCCCTCGCGCAAAAGTGATTGTGGTCATCTGGTGTCCTCTCCTCGCGACACGGATTGTCTTATCTGTGGGACAACATACGGGATTGATGCGGGATTGAAGGGGTGAACGGCAGGTGTGCCGGTTGCAACTGGCGCGATCGAGTTGCAGCGCGAGTGCCGTACAAGCCCGTACTGGTTCGCGCAGGAGAAAACATGTATCGCCCCCTGAAGGTTCTCGTGTCGTGCGGAGCTCTGCTCGTCGCGGGCTGTGGTGACAGCTCGCGGATATCGTCCGAGCTGCAGAACGATCTCGCGCTCGCTTCGGCGGGGGCGGATCTCGAGCTCGCCTCCCGTCCCACCGACCAGACGCGGATCGTCGGCGCTGTCGAGCGGACGACGCCGCCTTCCAGGGTGATCGCCAGCTCCGCGCGCGCTCCACGACCGCGTCGCTCCCCGACGCCGCGCGTCGTGGCCGACGTGCAGCAGGAGATCGAGATCGTGCAGGAGCCAGAGATCGCCGTGGTCGCTGAGCCGGCACCCGCGCCGGTGGAGGAGGTCCCGGTCGAGATCGCCGAGTCGCCACGCCATGGCGAGGGCGGCCGCACGTCGGCGGGCGGCCCAGACAATCGTGGAAGCGTTTGGGGAACGGTCATAAGTATTGGCGGCGGCACGGTCGTAATTCGTGGCGGGGGCGTCGGCGAGGATCGGTGCATTCCGCCGGGCGCGGGTCGCGGTCGCCCGATCGCAATCAACGATCGCTTCCCACCGAGAGGACGGGGTACCGGCCGTGTCACCATGGGCGATCGCGCAAGCAGCCGGCCGGTTGGCCGCGCTGCGCCCGCGCTCCCGCGCGACGTACCGAACAGGCGGCCCGTGCCCTCGCCGCCAGCGTCCATGCCGAGTGGAGGCCAAGGGGGCAGCGGCGAGCGCGACAGGTCGTCGCCCGTCAGCATCGCCGTCGGCGTGCAGTAACGACCGTCCGTGCGCCCAAAAAAACGCGACCGCGAGTGGTCGCGTTTTTTTTGGTCACACGTTCCGGGAATCCGGGTATCTTGGCGTAATGCCGGCTCCGGGCCACCCCTCGCAGGACCACCCCGCGAACGGATCGCGCTCAAGCGATTATCGTGAGCGGACGCTATCGCTGCTTCGCGCAACGCTCGAGTCCACCGCCGACGGGCTGCTCGTCGTAGATACGGCCGGCAGGGTTGCCAGCTACAACTCGCGGTTCGTCGAGCTATGGCAGATTCCACCGGCGCTCGTCGACAAGGGAAACGACGAAGAGCTGGTCGCCTTCGTTCTCGGGCAGCTGGCCGATCCGGCTGCTTTCGCGGCGAAGGTCCAGCACCTGTACCATCACCCGGCGGAAACGAGCTTCGACGTCCTGACTTTCACACGATGCAGAGCGCGCTCAATGACGAGATCGGCGCATTTCTGCAGAAGTCTTTTACCGGTGACGCGCTCGCCGAGAAGGTTAGCGAGCTGCTGGCGGAGCCAGTCGAAGCAGACTGAAAAGAAACCGGCGATAGCAGCCGCTCGTCTCGCTTAGATTTCCACATGGACAGGGGTGCCTGTCGCGCTGCTGCGGCCGGCTGAGAGAGTCCCTCATAACCTGATCCGGCTAATACCGGCGTAGGGAGTCGACATGATTGCAGGAACCAACGGGACCGGCGCTGCCCGGACCCAGATGTACCACGCGCGCCAGGGCGAGATCACCGACCCGATGCGATTCGTCGCGGAGCGCGAAGATCTGGACGCCGAGCTCGTCAGATCAGAGGTCGCACGAGGCCGGCTGATCATTCCCGCGAACATTCACCACCTCGCGGGCGCGCTCGAGCCGATGTGCATCGGCAAGGTCTCCGGCGTGAAGATCAACGCCAACATCGGCAACTCGGCGGTCAGCTCCGACGTCGACGGCGAGTTGGAGAAGCTGGCCATGGCCATCAAGTACGGCGCCGACACCGTGATGGATCTGTCCACGGGCGGAAACATCGACGCGATCCGGCAGGCGATCATCGCCGCGTCGCCGGTGCCGATCGGGACCGTGCCGATCTACCAGGCCGTGCAGCAGGACAAGGAACTGGAGGAGCTCACAGCGGAGGATCTGCTCGAGATGATCGAGCATCAGGCGCGGCAGGGCGTGGACTACATGACGATACACGCGGGCATCCTCCTCGAGCACCTGGCGCTGGTGCACGGCCGCGTCACCGGCATCGTGAGCCGCGGCGGCTCGCTGCACGCCGTCTGGATGATGGCGCACCGCAAGCAGAACCCGCTGTACGAGCGGTACGACGACATTCTCGACATCCTGCGCCAGTACGACGTCACGATCTCGCTCGGCGATTCGCTGCGGCCGGGATCGATCGCGGACGCGAGCGATCGGGCGCAGTTCGCCGAGCTCGAGACGCTGGGCGAGCTGACGCGGCGCGCGTGGGAGCGCGACGTGCAGGTGATGGTCGAAGGCCCGGGCCACATCCCGATGGACCAGATCGAGATGAACGTCCGCAAGCAGAAGGAGATCTGTCACGAGGCGCCGTTCTACACGCTGGGCCCGCTCGTCACCGACATCGCGCCCGGGTACGATCACATCACGAGCGCGATCGGCGCGGCGATGATCGGCTGGTTCGGCGCGGACATGCTGTGCTACGTGACGCCCAAGGAGCATCTCGGACTCCCGAACGCCGAAGACGTGCGCCAGGGAGTCATCGCGTACAAGATCGCCGCACACTCCGCGAACGTGGCCCGCGGGCGCAAAGGCGCGCGCGACCGGGACGACGCGCTGTCACGCGCGCGGTACGCGTTCGACTGGAACGAGCAGTTCCGGCTGAGCCTCGACCCGGAGCGCGCGCGCGAGTACCACGACGAGGCGCTGCCCGCGGAGTATTTCAAGAGCGCGGAGTTCTGCGCGATGTGCGGCCCGAAGTTCTGCTCGATGCATCACTCCAAGACCATCGAGGAAGGTCTGGCCGAGCTCGCGCGCGAGCGGGATGAGTCGTTGGTGACCGCGGAGGCGTGAGCCGGATATTTCCGGTGGCGCGGTCGCGGCTCGCCATCCCATCTTCGGCACCTGCGCTTCGCTAAGACGGTGCCTTCGATGGGATGGCTGGCCGCGACCGCCACGCATTGTCGCCCGCTTGCGCAGACCGCTGCGTGCACGCTCGCGCTCGCCGCGTGCGGGCCGACGATCGAGCCGCTCACGCCGCGCGGGCCCGCGCCCGCCTCGATCGACATTCGCGATCCGGAGACGGCACCGGTGTCCGTGACGACTCCGGCCGCGGCGGCAGCTGACGCGCGGGCCGACGCGGAATATTTCGACGCAACCGCGCTGATGGTGCCGGTCGCGGGTGTCGCTCCATCGGCTCTGCGCGACTCGTTCAACGACGCCAGGTCGGGTGAACGCACGCATCGGGCGCTCGACATCCCGGCGCGCCGTGGAACGCCGGTCGTTGCGACGGCGAACGGCGCCATCCTCAGCATGCGGCAGAATTCGCTCGGGGGTACGACGCTCTACCTCGTGGATTCCCAGCGGCGCTTTGTGTACTACTACGCGCACCTCGACCGGTATCACGACCGGGTGTCGCAGGGCGTCGAGGTCCGACAGGGCGATGTGCTCGGCTACGTCGGCACGAGCGGGAACGGGCCACGCAACTTCCCGCATCTGCACTTTCAGGCGCTCCGCGTCGACCCGACAAGGCGGGACTGGTGGAACGGCCGGCCGGTCGACCTCCGCACGCACTTCAAGCTCGCCGGCCGGGAGCGCGCTCTGTGAGCGCGGGACTATCATACGACGGCTACGGAAGGAGACCGGCTCAATGAAGGGAAAGGATCGGGCGACACTGCGCGCCGAGGCGCACCACCTGGATCCCGCGGTGCACGTCGGGGGACAGGGCATCAACGACGCGCTGGTGGCGTCGCTGCAGGACGTGCTGCGCGCTCGCGAGCTCGTGAAAGTTAAAATCGGCAAGGGCACGGATCTCAACGCGAAGGAAGCCGCGGAGGTCCTGTCCAAGCGGACGCGCTCGGAAGTCGTACAGGTGATCGGCCGCACGGTGACGCTGTACAGGTTCAATCCCGAGCTGCACGAGTGATCCTCCGCTTTCGAGCGGTCCCGAGCGTTGAGCGGGTTCGGTGCTTCGTCTATTATTCGTCTCGATGCCTTACGTAATAACCGAAGCCTGCAAGGACACCAAGGACAGAGCGTGCGTGGACGTCTGTCCGGTCGACTGCATTTATGAAGGGCCGGATCAGCTGTACATCCATCCGGACGAATGCATCGATTGCGGCGCGTGTGAGCCGGAGTGCCCGGTGACCGCGATCTTCCCCGAGGAAGACGTGCCGGCGAACATGAAACAGTTCGTCCAGATCAACCGCGAAGTCTTCAAGAACGACCCGCCGCCCGGACGTCCGCAGCGCTAGCCCTGGTCTCAGGTCACGTACGCGTTGCTCCACTTTTCTGTCGGTCGCGTGAGCGGCGGAGCATCCTCGTCTGCGCCTACGCGCGCAAACTACGCGCGCTAAGACGGCGCTGCCGAGGACACTCCGCCGGTCACGCTCCCCTGGCGTGAGGTAAGCGGCAGTCTCGTCGCGACTCACCCAAACGGCGCCTAGGGTCACGCGTAATTCAACGCGCTGAGGAACTCGCCGAGCACGTGGTTGAACGCGGCCGGCTTCTCGAAATTGCTGCAGTGCCCGGCGCCCCGTATCACCTCCAGTCTGCTCCCCAAGATCGCGGCGTGCATTGCGCGCGATTCCTTGACCGGAGTCAGCGCGTCCTCTTCGCCGACGATGATCAACGTCGGCACGTCGATCGTCGGCAACAGCTCGGTGGAATCGGGGCGGTCCATCATCGCCTGGAGCGCTCCGATGATTCCCTCGACCGGTGCGCTCGCCAGCATCTGGTGCAGCCCGTCCACCAGCGCGGGGTTCTGCGCGCGCGTGGTGGCGCCGACCATGCCCATGATCTGCGCGTTGGCTACCGCGCCAGCGCCGCCCTCGCGCGCGAGAGCCATCGTCTCGAGGCGCTTGCGACGAGTATCGGGCGAATCCGCTCCGGGTCGCGTGTCGGCGAGCACCAGCGCGCGAACGAGATCCGGCCGCAGCCGCCAGAGCGCAAAGGCGACATAGCCCCCCATGGAGAGCCCCCCCACGACTGCTCTCTCGATCCCGAGATTCTCGAGCAGCCCGACCACATCCGTCGCGTACTGCTCCATCGAGTAGGGACCTTCGCGTCCCGACTCGCCGAAGCCCCGGAGGTCGGGCGCGATGCAGCGCCCATGCTCGATGAGCGCGCTCGTCTGGGGCGCCCAGAGCGACCGGTTATGGGGAAAGCCGTGCAGCAGGACGAACGGCTTTCCGGTGCCCACCTCGTCGTACGCTACGGTGAGTCCGTTGTGAAGCGTCGAAGCATCGCCCATCGGAAAGTTGGCTGAAAGATTGTCGCGCCTGCGCCCGCACGTACTGACTGACGAGTCGTGCACGACCCGGACCATACGTCGCCGGAGTCCGCGCTAGATTCCTCCTTCACTCATATGACAGCCCCAACCAGTGTCCGGCACGACGCGCAGTACGTCGACTCCGCGGCCGACGCCGAGCAGCTCATCAAGTCCATCGGTCGTGTCGACCGGATCGCGATAGATACCGAGGGGGCGAGCTTTCACAGGTTCGTCGACCGAATCTACCTCATCCAGCTATCGACGCGAGACGTGACTGCGGTCATCGATCCGCTCACGGCCGGGCCTCTCCCCGCGCTCGGCGCGGTGCTGGCGGACCGGTCGGTCGAAGTGGTGCTGCACGACGCGGACTACGATTTGCGGCTGCTGCACCAGGATTACGGCTGGCATCCCACCAAGATTTTCGATACCCGCATCGCGGCGCAGTTGTTGGGTATCCCGGCGTTCGGCCTGGGCGCGCTGCTCGAGAGATTTCTAGGAATCCGCCTGGAGAAGAAGCATCAACGCGCCGACTGGTCCATGCGGCCGCTACCGCAGGACATGCTGGAGTACGCGCGGGAGGACACGCGATATTTGCTCCAGCTCCGCGATCTCATCGCGGGCGAGCTCGATCGACTCGGGCGAATGGAGTGGGCGCGCGAGGAATTCGAGCTGCTGGAGGGCACGCGGTGGGCCGCGGAAGACGAGTCGCTCGCGTTCATGCGGATAAAGGGAGCACGTGACCTGACGCGGCGCGAGCTGGCCCTGCTCGGCGAGCTGGCGCAGTGGCGTGATTCGAAGGCCGCCGAGCTGGACCGCGCGGTCTTTCGAGTGATGGCGAACGAAGTGCTCCTGGAGCTCGCGCGAACCGCGCCCACGCGCGAGGACCAGCTGCTCGGCATCAAAGGGATGCCTCGCTCGCTGGCGCAGCGGGCATCGCGGGAGATTCTCGACGCGGTGGCGCGTGGCGTGGCAGTGCCGGAGGAGAATCTTCCGCGCTACCCCAAGTCACTGCGATGGCAAAAGGATCCTGACTTCGACCGGCGCGCGACGCTGCTCAAGGGGGCGCGGGACATCGCCGCGAAACGGCTGCAGCTCGACCCCGGCGTGTTGTGCTCACGCGAGCGGATCGAGGCGGTGGCGCGCCGTAACCCGACGACGATGGAGGACCTCGCCGAGGTCGGCGAGCTCAGGAAATGGCAGGCGAGGGAGTTGGGGCCCGACTTCCTTCGGGTGCTACAGCCCTAGATAAGCGCGCACCCGCGGCTCGATCTTGTCGGGTGTCCAGAAGGGAGTCCACACGATGTTGGTCTTTACGGACTCGACGCCCTCGATCGCACCGACTTCCCGCTCCACGCTCCCGACGATCTCCGGCCCCGAAGGGCAGGCGGGCGAGGTCAGCGTCATATCGACGTTGACGGTCGAGCCGTCCACCCGGATTCCGTAGAGCAGTCCGAGGTCCACGATGTTGAGGTGGAGATCAGGATCCTTCACGCGGCGAAGCGCGAGCTTCACCTGCTCCTCGCTGACCGTCGCGCCGCCTTCCGCGCTGTCCGGGGCGCTCGCCGCCGTTCCAGTCTCTTCGCTCACTCGCCCTTGCCCGAGCGTCGTGTGCTCGCCCGCGCGGCCGGCGCGCGCTTTTTCGAGGCAGCCGCGCGCGTTCTGGCGCGGCGAGCGGCGGCGCGCTTTCGGGCGGCTGCAGCAGCGGCGGCTCGCACCTTTCTGGGATCCGTGTTCCAGCCGATGCGGCGATCGGCGCGGAACGCCGTCGGCATCTTCATGGCGCCCCGGGGGCCGTCGATGACCGCCAGAACGGCCGCATCGGACAGGTCGGCCCGCACGTCCGAGATTACCCGGCCCGGATACCTCGCCCTGGCGGCGTGTACGCGATTCGTCAACAGGATCACGAACATCTTCCGGTCCGGATCGATCCACATCGACGTGCCCGTGAAACCGGTATGGCCGTACGAGCGCGGCGTGAGGTATCGTCCCGAGCCGTAGTCACCGTCGGCGGTGTCCCAGCCGAGCGCGCGATGCCCGGCCGCGCGGTGCGTGAAGAGCGCGACGGTCGTGTCCGCAAAAATCCGGACGCCGCCGTACGCGCCTCCCTCGAGCATCATCTGCGCGAATACGGCGAGGTCCGAAGCGGTACTGAAAAGTCCCGCATGACCGGCGACCCCGCCGAGTGCGTATGCGTTCTCGTCGTGCACCTCGCCGTGCACGGGGTGGCCGCGCGGCGCATTCAGATCGGTGGGTGCCACGCGGTAGCGAAGCGAGTCCGCCGGCCGGAAGAACGTGTTGTGCATCCGCAGCGGCCCGTAGATCCGGTTGTGCAGGAACACGTCGAGCGGCTGCTGCGCTACCGCTTCCACGATGAAGCCCAACACGTCGGCACCGAGGTCGGAGTACTCGTACCGCCGCCCAGGTATGTCCCTGACGCGGGTCGAGAGCACCATCGCGCGCGCGGCGTCAGGGGTCGCGGCGGCGCGCCACAGATCGCGCGCAGCGGGCAGCCCCGACCGATGCGTCAGCAGGTCGCCGACCGTCACCATGTCGTTGAGTCCGCCGGTGAACTGCGGCAGATAGCGCGTCACGGGCGCGTCGAGCTTGATCTTCCCGTCGTCGTACAGCGCCATTATCGCCGCCGTGGTGCCGACGACCTTCGTGAGGGACGCGACGTCGTAAATGCTGGTGTCGGGTGTCACGAAGTTGCTCTCCGCGCTCCAGCTCAGGCGGCCGAATCCACGCTGGAGCACGACCGCGCCCTTGCGCCCGACCACTACGGCGGCGCCCGGGTACCCACCGGCGTCGATGCCACGCGTGACTATCCGCTCGACGGATTCGAGTCGTACGGCCGACATTCCGACGGCCGCGGGCTTCTTGGACGGTAATCCGTCGCTCGCGGCCGAGAGCCCGAGGACTGTTACGACGATCCTTAGCACTATAACTCCGGAAAAAACGCTGCGTGCCGCGTGCTGCGTCCCATCTGGCGATAGTGGCAGTGCGCGTTCCACAGTACCCTACTATCTACCCCCCAGTGGCTCGCCGGGTTCCGGTCGGAAACCGTCGGGGACGCTGGGGTGACACATAGTACAGCACCCGATGACTGCTGACCAGCTGATTCTAAAACGGGCTCGTGATGGCGACGAGGATGCGCTGCGCTCCCTCTGGAGCCAGCACTCCCCGCATATCGACGCGGTTGTGCGCCGATTATGCGGGGACGCGGAGCTTGCCGCCGACATAGCTCAGGAGGTCTGGATCCAGATCTTCCGCGCGCTGCCCGGCTATCGCGGTGAGGCCCAGTTCGGTACATGGGCACACCGGATCGCGGTGAACCGTACGTTGAACGCGCTGCGCAAGGTCCGCCGCATCGAGAAGCGGGAGGTCGACATCGCCGACGATTCCGCCGCCACCGAGATGGATTCGGAACGCGGATTCCTGGCGGAGTCGATCGACGAGGCGATGCAGCAGCTGTCGCCGGGTGCGCGCACGGTGTTCGTGCTGCACGACGTGGAAGGGTACACGCACGAGGAGATAGCGAGCAGGCTCGGCATCACGTCGGGCGGCTCCAAGTCGCAACTGTTCAAGGCGCGCGCGAAACTTCGCCGGCTTCTCGCGCACGTGATCGACGATACCTGGCCTGCGAGGAATGGGAGTCATGCTGCATCTGCCTGCTGAGAGACTGATAGAGCTCGGCGAGTCCGAGCCGACCAATACCGAGCTCGCCCATCTGGGCGTGTGCGCCGAGTGCGAACGCGAGCGCCGGGCCTACCGCGCATTGCGCGGACTCGCCATAGCGGAAGGCGCGACTGCGGGCGCCCCGCTCACTTCCTGGGACGTGCTCAGCGCCGCGCTGAAGGACGAGGGACTGCTGGTGCGGAAGCCGGCACCCGTGCTCGCGTTGACGCCGCCGGGCACGCCCGCGGTCATGCGTCCCCGCCGCCGCTGGCAGGCCAGCGATTGGACGTTGCGTGCTGCCGCCGGGCTGCTGTTCCTGGTGGGTGGAATGGCGATCGGGAAGTCGTCGACTTTGGCGCCGTTTCCCACAGCCGCGAAGACTTCAAGCGAGCGGCAGCCGGCGTCCGCGACGACGACGGATGCACCGGTCGGCCTCGCGTCGAACTTCTCGGTGAGCTACACGTCCAACGCCGAAGCACTCGCCGCGCTGTACCGCGCGCAGCGGGAGTACGAGCGCGCGGCCACGTTCCTCATGACCAACAATCCGGTCGGCGACGAAACGCAGCCCGACGTGTATCGCGCGCGCCTCGCGGCGCTCGACAACGTCATGCAGGCCTCGATGACCGCGCTCGAAGACGCGCCGGCGGATCCGGTGATCAACCGTTACTACATCGCCGCGGCAGGCGCGCGCGAATCGACCCTGCGCCAACTGCAAACCTCGCTCCCGCCGGGATCGAGGATCGACAGCTTCTGATGACCAGGCCGCAAAGACACTTCGCCCTTGCAGCATTCGCCTCGCTCGCGCTGGTGATTCCCTCCGGCGCCGAAGTCCGTGCGCAGGGTCGTTCAGCGCAGCCTTCGGCACCGCCACCGCGTCCTGCTGGATGGCTGGGAATTCATTACTCCGCGGAAGCCAATATCTCGCAGACGGCCGACGGATTTCTCGTTTCGTACAAATCCTACCCGGTCGTGGAGGCAATCGAGCCGGGTTCCCCCGCCGAGCGTGGAGGATTGCAGGCCGGGGATACCCTGGTCGCGTTCGACCAGTATGACTTTGTGAAACAGGGAGTACCGATGGAGCGCTTGCTCCGGCCGGGGAAAAGGATCGGTATACGGGTGAGACGGAATCGCTCGCGCACGGTCAGAGTCGTGGTAGGAACCAGGCCTGCGGGGTCGTTTGGCTTCTTGATGCGGCCGGATGCCGGCGCGGCCGGTGGGGTTGAGGACCGGCGCGCACGTTGGACTGTGCTGGAACGGGTGGGGGCGCCTGGTCCTGCAGGCCGCAGCACCTGGTCGGAGGCGGAGCTGAGGAGCCAGGTGATCCCTCGCGTGACAGTGGCCGCCGAACAGGTGGCACGGGCAACTGCCCGCGCCCTCGAACGGGAGATCGTAATGCACCCTTCGGTGTCGCCGCTGATCACTTTCGGCACGCTGTCGGGAGCGATGCTCATCGCCGGCGCCGAGATGGTGCCGGTCAACCCGGAACTCGGTGACGTGCTCGGCGTGCGGAAAGGAGTTCTGCTCGTGAATGTGCCGGGGGCGACACCGGCGGATCGTTCAGGGCTTCGTGCCGGCGACGTAATCGTGCGAGCGGCGACTACGGAAATCGCGGATCCGGCGGGCCTGCACATGGCGATGATTCACGCCGGCCCGGCGAAGGCGCTGCAGCTGGACGTCGTGCGAAAGGGGAGAGCGCAGAAGCTGACGCTCCGCTGGTAGTCGACGTGGAGCAGGTATGAGGTATTAGGTATTTAGTGGAGCTCGATAAGAGCTTTGCTAATACCCAATCACTAATACCTAACAGCTCTCAGTCCGGCATCTTCAATGCATCCGGCAGCAACGATCTGTGTATCGGGAGGGGGGGGGGGGGGCCCGGGGGGGGGGGGGGGAGGGAGGGGGGGGGGAAGGGGGGGGGGGG
>JBPCPS010000147.1:0-12342 GCA_050998915.1 Gemmatimonadaceae bacterium | reverse complement strand
TGACGCGCTCACGGAGTATCGCGCGGTGCTGCTCAAAGAGCCGAATCGCTACCTCGCGGTACAGGGCGCATTGCGCGCGGCGGGGGCCTCGGGCGACCGCGCGGCAGAAGCGGAGTACGGTGCCAGGCTGAGGAGAATCACTGGACCATGAGTGGATGATTCGGCTCGCTTGGACTACGACTGCGGCCGCGCTATTGGCATGCCCGGACGCCGCTGCGTTTGCACAGGGCGTCACCACATCAGGTATTCGCGTGAGCCTCCGCGCGGTGAACGCCGCGAGCGTGGAGGGTGCACGCGTTCGCGTCACTCATACCGCCACGGGCTTCGCTGCCGAAGCTGAGGCGCGTGAAGGACGGTTGCTCATCCAGGGACTGGAGCCGGGCGGCCCATACACCATTACCGTCCGTCACCTCGGATTCATCGCGCAGGCGCGCGAGCAGGTCTTCCTCGGCTTGGGAGAACGGCTGGAGTTGGAGTTCGTGCTTCAGCCGATGATCAGCGAGCTGACGCCTGTGCTGGTTATCGCGACACGGCGACCGCCGCATAATCCGGCACACGCTCATGGGGGAACCGCCACCACAATCAGCGACTCGCTGCTGCATCGTCTGCCCACGCTCAACCGCGATCTCTACGACTTCGTTCGCCTGGTGCCGCAGGTCTCCACGAGGATCGGGCTTCCCAACGCGGGGTTCTCCGCGGGCGGCGTCGGTTTCCGGTTCAACAATTTTCTGATCAACGGCGTATCGGAGCGGACGATCGGTGGCAGCGTGTCCAATGCTTTCTCCGGCGCGAAATCAATCCCGCTCGATGCGGTACAGGAATATCAGGTCTTGCTCGCTCCGTACGACGTCCGGTACGGTGACTTCACCGGCGCCCTGGTGAACGCGGTCACGAAGTCGGGCACCAACGAGCTGCACGGTTCGGGCTTCATTTATGGCAGGAACGATCGCCTCGCGCGCAGGGCGGCATTGGCGGATGGTGGGCATTACGACCGCGTCCAGTACGGGTTTTCGCTGGGCGGGCCGATCGTCCGCGATCGCGTGCATTTTTTCGTCGCGCCCGAGCTGCAGCGATTCACCTACCCGGCCCCGGGGCCATATAGTGGCCAGCCTCAGCGATCCGACCCCGCCTTGCCTGTATCCGAAGCCGATCTCACGCGATTGGCAGCGATCATGCGGCGCTATGGTCTTGCCGAAGGCTCCGCGGGGCCTGTTGAGAATGGCAATCCGCTACGAAATGTTTTCTCCCGCGTCGACGCTGCGTTTCCCGCGTGGAACAGCCGGGCGGTTATGTGGAACAGCTACAGCGCGAGCGATGACTTGGGCTTCTCCCGCGCGTCGCGAGACACGTTCTCGCTGTCTACCTACCAGTTGACGCGCGTAACGCAATCGCGACTGAGCGCGATACAGCTACACACGAGTCTGCCACGCCGGGGGGGTGGGCACAACGAGCTATTGGTATCGCATCGCTCCGCCAGCCTCGATCCCGTCGCTGAGGTGCACCAACCGATCGTGCGCGTCTCGTTACCCGGCGTGACCGGTGGCCGCGTAACGGCGAACACAGGAACGCACGAGCTGGCGCAATCGACCTGGACCAAGTCGTCCGCAGTAAGCATCAAGGAAGGACTCACGCTCCCGGTGGGGACCTCGCACATCATCTCCTTCGGAGCGGAAGCCGAGTGGTTTCGGATTCGCCGGGGAGGCGTGCCCGGGTCATACGGGACCTGGACGTTCGCGAGCCTGGACGACTTCGAGCTCGGCGTCGCCAACCGGTATGAGGTAGGCCTCGACTTCGGGGGGCCAAGCGTTCCGCTGACCGGAGCCCAATACGCCGCCTACCTCGGCGAGCGATGGGAGGCGCATCGCCGGCTGTCCATTACGCTGGGATTGAGAGCTGACATGCTGGCACTCGACGGTAGTCCACCGTATCACGGCGGCGTTGACTCCATATTCGGCCGGCGCACGGACCAGATGCCTGCGCGCCGCGTCGAGCTTGCGCCCCGCATCGGATTTATCTGGGACATTTCCGGGACTCAACGACATCAACTCCGCGGAGGCGCGGGCATCTTCACCGCGCGATATCCACTCGCGTGGGCGCACTCCGCCGCGTCCAGTCATGGAGTTGGTGGCGGACTGCTGCGTTGCGGCCGTGCGTCCGGGGATGCCGGACTTCCGCCATCCTTCAACGCCGATCACCGCGCGCCGCCGACGGCATGCGCGGGCGGATCATCCACGACGGCCAATCGGCGCGGTGACGTGGACCTGCTCGACCGCAATCTGCGAATGATGCGGGTTGCGCGCGGCTCCCTTGCTTACGAGCTGCGCCTGGCTGCGAGTGTCCGTCTCGCGGTCGAGGCACTCGTCACCAGGGGGCTGTCGGATTTCGTATTCGAGAACCTGAATCTCGCAGCTACGGCAAGGACAGACAGGAACGGGCGCGTGATGTATGGGTTCATTGGACCGACCGGCACGGCGACGCCGGATCTCCGGTCCGGCTTCTCCGAAGTGATCGATCTTAAAAACACGTCGCGTAACCGCTCCTACCAGCTCGCGACGAGGCTGGAAAAAGACCTCACCGGTCGGCTCGCCGGCGCGGTATCCTACACGTACTCGCGCGTGCGCGATGCGCAGACCCCGCTGCGCGTGAACACTCGCGGGACCGCGGCGTGGGCGAGCGCCCGTGTGCTGTCGGGACGGCAGGACGAGTTCACCCCGGGAATCTCGTCCAATGACATTCCGCACCGCGTGGTCCTGTCGGGTGTGTACGCGATCCCTCGCTCACGGTGGAGCACGCAGCTGTCCTTCTACTATGTAGGCGAGGCCGGCCGTCCGTTCACGTACGTGGCATCGGGTGTGCTGCGGCGCGGCGATCTCAACGCCGATGGCGCGAACGCGAACGATCCGATATACGTTCCGCGCAACGCGTTCGACAGCAGCGAGATCAGGTTCGATCCAAGCTATAACTCCGTTCAACTCCAGCAGGCCGCGTTCGAGTCGCTCGTCGAGCGGACCTCCTGCCTGAGACGCCAGCGCGGGCGGATCCTCGAACGCAACAGCTGTCGCGAGCCATGGTCTACCACGACGATCGCGTCGGTCCGGCAGTCGGTGCCGCTTGGCGGCCGCGCCCTGGAAATCCAGCTCGACATATTCAACGTCCTGAATCTCCTCAACAGCGGCTGGGGCAGCCGTCGAGAGGCCGCGCCTGCGCTGCTCGAGCACGTCGGCCAGACAGCCGGACCAGTGCAAGCGTCGCAATCAGTGTTTCGCTTTGATACTGCGGCTCCGCGTTGGACAACGCTCCAGGCCGAGTCGGCGTTTCAGCTGCAGCTCGCGCTGCGTTACCGGTTCTGAAGCCGGAGGCGGCGGCGAAAACTTTCGAAACGGGGATCTGCGTGCAGATCGGAGAATAGAGGCAGCATGATGTGACCCGCTGGCGACAGCGAGAAATCGTCGATGGACCGGTTCAGCCACGCGAATGCCTGCTCGCGGTTGCCCAATCCCGCATGCACGACCGCAATCTCGAACGCGCCCTGGTTGACGCGGTCCCAACGACCCGTCAGATCGGCCAGAATCGCCAGCGCCTCCTGCCGATTGCCTCCCCGGGCCAGCGCATGGCCGAGAAACGCGCGACCCACCGAGCCCGTAGTCTGGCGAAGCGCCGCGGCAGCCGCTGGCCAATCCTGCTGCATCCCCTGACACAGGCCCACGTACAGCGCGGCGCGAGCAAGCGGCGGTTGTACGGCCTCGATCAACTTCAGGCGCGCCAATCCCGCTGCGTGCTGTCCGTTCGCGCATAACGCGCGTGCTACCTCCGCATGCGCGCTGGCTGAGAGTGGATCATTTGCCAGCGCGCCATTCGCCTCGGCAAGAGCACCGGCGCGGTCCTGTTTCCAGTGGTAAATGAATGTCAGCCATTCGCGCAGGCGGGAGTTCCCCGGATCAAGAGCCACCGCGCGGCGCAGCTCGTTCTCCGCGGCCGCAAGATCATGCCCTCGGATCAGCACCAACCCGAGTGCCGCATGCGCTTCGCCCAGCGAATCATCCAGCGCAACTGCTTTTAAGGCGGCTGCCCTGGCGCGAGCCTGCAGCTCGCGGCCCGGGATCGAGGGACCGTCGCCCCCGATAGGCCTTAAGTACATGCGGGCCAAACCGGCATGCGCGGCTGCGTAGGTCGGGTCGAGCGCGATGGCCTGCGTGAAGTACTGCAGGGCCAGACGTGCGCTGCTGTCGCTCCGGAGGAGGGCGGGGTCGTTGGCGCGGAGGTAGAACTCATAAGCAGCGACGTTCCGCGTGGGTACTCGGCGGAGATTGTCCATTACCCGACCGCCGAGCCGCAGGTCGAGCTCGCGGGCCACGGTTGCGGCAATGTCGCTTTGGACCAAGAAGATGTCCTTCAGCTCCCGGTCGTATGTCTCCGACCAGCGGGTCGATCCGTCGCGCGCGTCGACGAGCCGCACGAGGACGCGAATTCTCTGCCCGCTCTTCTGTACGCCACCCTCGAGAATGTTCGAAACGTGCAGGCTGTCTCCGATCTGGCGCGCATCGAGGTCGCTGTTCTTGAAGGCGAACGCCGACGTGCGCGCTACGACTCGCAATCGGCCGACCTTCGCAAGCACGCCGATCAGCTCTTCGGTGAGGCCGTCAGCCAGCGCCGCGTCGCGGGGATCACCGCTGAGATTGGCGAGGGGGAGCACGGCAATCGAAACGCCGGCCGTCGGAGCCACGGCACCGTCGTTGCCTCGCGTTGACAGCCATAGAGCAGCGGCGGCCAGCGCCGCCAGCGCAAGTGCGGCGACGCCGTACAGTGGAGCAGTGCGCTTTCGCAGGCGCACCGGAGCCGCGACCGGCCCATCCTGTTTCGCCGCGGGCTCATCGGCGCCGGGCGCGGGCGGCACGTAGGGGGAAGTTTCCGGATGCAGTGGCGCTGGCGGCACGGCGCCGCGAACGACTACCGATCCGGTCTTTGCGCGCGCGCGAACTTCAGCGACCAGCGCACCCACCTCAGGGCCGACGCTCGTTCCCAGCTCCTGCGCCATGAGGGCTTCGTACCGCTCAGCGTATCTCAGCGCCGCCGCATGGTCTCCGTTGTTCATCAGCGCGCGGATCAATCCCGTCGCGTGCTTGCTGCTGAGTGGATCGGCCTCGATCAACTTCTGTCGCCACCGTGCCACGGCCGCGGAGTCATTTGCACCCGCAGCGCTTTGCGCGAGCTGTTCCAGGGCGCTGATGTACCTGTGCTCCATGCCCCTGCGCTCGGTGTCCATCCACTGCTCGAACTCCTGCGCGTCGCCGAGATAGAACCCTTCGAGGAAGCGACCGCGGTACAGCTCGGCAGCGACCGCGAAGTCGCCGCGTTCCAGGGCAGCCGTAAAATCAGCGACGTCGCTGCCGATGAAATCGGCGTTAAGACGGATCGGATTCACGCCGATGAACACGCTTCCGTCGAGCGACGCGCGGATCGCGTACAGCAGTTGCTCGAGCGAATGACGAGCGCGTGACTGTGGGACATCGGGCCAGAAGAGGCCCTGCAGCTGATCGCGGCTGTGACCGCGTTCCCCCGATGCCGCGAGCACCGCGAGCAGCGCGAGCCTGCGGCGCTGGTGCCCATGATCGCCGAGCACCGTCTCATCCGCGGATCCGACGAGTCGGAGTGTTCCGAACGTCTGCAGACGGAATCGAGGTGCTGCGGGTATCTCGCCGTGGGTGGCCGTCACGCGCTCAACCTAGGACTCCAACCCGACGGCATCAAGCACGATCGACTCGTGTTTGAGCGCGGATTCGAACTCTGATTCAAGTCTGAGCGAACTCTGATCCAACTCTGAAGGGGGCGTGAGCCGGGCTCGTCAGCTTTCGCCCTGACGACTTCCCACTGGAGGAACGATGCAGGGAGCGACAGAAGGGAATTGCAGGCGGAGTAGCCTGATTAACGGTTCGAGGCAGGGCTTAGCCCGTCTCATCGGTGCATTGACCGCGATTCTATTGCTGGGATGTAACGAGGGGCCAACCGCACCGCGGCCTGGCAGCGTGCGCGTCAACATCGCTACGACAGGCGGTGATCTGGACCTTGACGGATATCAACTCGTCATCGACTCAGGCCCGCGGCATGGTGTCGGCCTGAGCGCCGCTGTGATGCTGGACAGCCTTAGCGCCGGGCCCCACCTCCTGGCTCTGGAAGGGGTTGCGGACAACTGCACCGTTGCCGGCGAGCATCCGCTCTCGCTCAACATCGTTTCGGGCGGAATGGAGGAGGTTCATTTCTCGGTCGTATGCGTTGTCACGGGCATCAGTGTTACAGCCCTCGTCACAGGGTCCGACATGCCACCCGCCTTCAGCGTACTTGTAGATGGCGAGCGCGCCGCCTCCCTTGTCACGCCTGGTGGATCTGTTCTCATAAGCCGCCTCAGCCCTGGGAACCACACGGTGGAGTTGAGCAGTACAGCTTCCAATTGCGCCGTCGCGGGAAGCAATCCTGTCACAATTTCGGTGGCCCGAGGAACCGCGGTCCCCGTCAACTACGAAGTCGTTTGCGCGCGCTCGGACAAGAGCATCGCGTTCGTACTCGACAGCGTCGTCAACAGGCGCGGCCTCACAAGCCCCTGGATTGTGGTGGCGGATTCGAATGGGTCAAGTGTTCTTCCGCTCGTCGCAGGGCATAGCCCTGCGTGGTCGCCCGACGGGACGAGGCTCGCATTCTCGACTACTGTGTGTGACGACTACTATGGCCAGTGCGGTGGCGGTCTGCTGGTCATGCAGCCGGATAACCGGAGCTCGAGGGTCCTGACTCTTAGCGCCTACGGTGACGATCCGTCCTGGAGTCCGGACGGCGACATGATCGCGTGGGTTCAACACTACTCCCAGGCCTTTGGCTTTACGACGCTCCATGTGTCGCGGTTGGACGGCTCATCCATAGTCCAGCTCGCAGCTGGAGAAACTAGCGAGGTAGGGCATCCCAGCTGGTCTCCCGACGGCAAGCGCATTGTGTTTCAGTGCAGAATTGGGTCGATCAGCAGCAACATTTGCATAAGCAACAGGGACGGCACGGGATTCAAGCAACTAACAAGCGGCACGGTCTACGATGCTGACCCGGCATGGAGCCCGGATGGCAGCAAGATCGCCTTTACCACGCATCGGTTTGCCAACCCGCCGGCCATCGCGTTGATGGCTCCCGATGGCACGGGCATCGTCCACCTGACGAGCGGCAGTGTTCCATCGTGGTTGCCGTCCGGTTCCAAGCTGGTTTTCGCTCGATACGACGGCATCTTCACGATCAATTCGGATGGATCCAATGTCATGAGGAAAACGACAGGACGACACGGTGCCCCGGTTTGGCGGCCATGACGCGGCGACTCTTGTGGGCCTTGGGAACAGCCGCCGTGCTTTCCTGCGCCGGAGTAACCGAGCCAGCGACCAACACCAACACCAACACGATATCTCTATCTCTCTCGGCGACTTCGCTGACGCTTGCGCCGGGAACCAGCCAACAGCTGGACGTGACGGTCGGGCGGCGTGCGGGGGGCGTACGGCTCTCCCTTACGGGATTGCCCGCAGGGTTGAGCGCAACCTTCCTGCCGGAGGTGCTGCCCGATGGGGAGACGAAAAGCTCGCTAACCCTCGCAGCTGCTTCCGACGCACCGGCATTCGACGCCACGCTCACGCTCAGTGCGACCACAACCGCGGACGCAAGAACACAGGCAACTGCCTCACTCCACGTCCGCGTGACGTACTGCCCCGGATATGCCATACCGTCGAGCTGTCCGCCGTTTCCCACGGGTGGGGCCAATGTCCTGACAGGTACCGTACTCGAGCGCGCCGCCACGGGTACCACCTCGCTGGCCGGAGTTTCGGTGTGGGCGTGGGTCGAGTATCCCAACAGGAATGGCTACAGCGCGGGACGCGTCGAATCGAATGACAGGGGCGAATACCGGTTTCCCAACCTGCCGGCCGCGCTGATAGTTCTGCAGACATTCCGCACTGGATACGACCAACCCTGCGCTTCGTTTACACAGCTGACCGGACCGAGTTCGACGGCCAACATCGAGATGGTTTGGCAAGGGAATGCGAGGGCGGACACCAATCCCCACCCGCCAGCGCTCGCCGGAGGCGTGTACGAGGTTACCGCGAGCGGCCAAAAACCTGTCGCAGATGCGCGTATCTACTTCGAGTGGGGTGTGAGTGAGATGGTCGTCGCGACGACGACGACGGACGCACTCGGCCGTTACAGCCTGTGTGGGCTTCCAGCTACTGGAGCGGTGACAATAACGAAGGGGGGATACATCACTGCCACCCGACCGGTGTCGATCTCCGGAGTGATTCGCATGGACGTCGAAATGAAAAGAGGATGATCCGCCCATGTCCGACCGCGATAAACCCATAATGAACCGGCTTGGCGCCCGTAAAGCGGCGCTGGTAGCGCTGCTTGGCGGGAGTGGACTGTCGCTGGCTTGTGACACGGTGCTGGAGCCCGTCGCGTGTGAGCCTCCCGTGCTGGCGTCGAGCAGCGTCGCCTCCAATTCCCATAACGTCCTCAGTGCGATCGTAACCGCCGAGGTACGCGCGGCCGACAGCGTTGCCGTGCGGTTCGGCATGGCGGGCGCGACGTTGGACAGCGTGACGCCGGCGGTCGCGGCGCGCGATGGTTCGGTACCCATCCCGCTCCTGGGCCTGCAGCCAGGAGCCGCGTACGACATCCAGGTAGTCGCATTCAACCATTGCGCTAGCAGCACCGCCGCGGTCCTGCCATATGTCACGGACACACTCCCCGCGGACCTGCCCCGATACACGGCTGGCGGGCCGGACCCTTCACCCGGATACGTCGCATTAGCCGCCGGCAATTACGGCCTCGTGATCGACAACACCGGTCGCGTCGTGTGGTACCGCCGGTTCCCGAATGGGCCGGGCTTGAATTTTCAGCCGCAGCCCAATGGGCGCTACGCGGCCCGTCCCCCGGCAACTGCGCAAGCAGACCCCGCTCCGTGGGTTGAGGTCGATCCGGTGGGAAATGTTACGCGCACGCTCGGCTGTGCGCGGGGCCTGCAGACGCGCTTCCACGATTTCCTGGCGCAGCCCGATGGCTCGTATTGGCTGCTGTGCGACGAAGTCCGGCCAATCGATCTCTCGGCCGCCGGGCGTTCGACGCAGGCGCTCGTGCTCGGAACGGCTGTCCAGCACATCAGCGTCACGGGCGAGGTCCTGTTCGACTGGTCGCCGTTCGACCACATCGATTTGGACATTCAGGTACTTGCTGCAGGGGATCTGTCCGGGCCCGTGATCAACTGGACTCACGGGAACGCGCTCGACCTGGATTCCGATGGAAATCTGCTGGTCTCGTTCCGCAACCTCAGTGAAGTGACGAAGATCGACACGCGAACCGGGGCAGTGATGTGGCGCATGGGTGGCGCCCGCAACCAATTCACGTTCGAGGATGTCGCCGCGCCATTCGCCCGGCAGCATGGGCTTCGCGCCACAGGCGTGGGACAACTGTTGTTGCTCGACAATCTCGGAGATCCACTCTCCAGCCGTGTCGAGCGGTATGAGTACGATGCCGCACGCCGCACCGTGCGGCTGACCACGACGCACGCGTCGTCCATGGGCGCGATCGCGCTGCTCGGCGGGAGCACGCAGGGCCTGCCCGGCGGTCGCACGCTGGTCTCATTCGGCAACGGCGCGAGCGTGGAAGAGCATGACGTCGCGGGCAACGTAGTGTGGGAGATCTATGGAAATCCGGGCTACGTGTTCCGCGCCCAGCGCATTCCCTCACTATACCAACCCGGAGTGGGCGGTACGCGCTGATCCCTCGTGCGTCTCGGGGTCACTAACGGACTGGTGTCCCTACGCTCCAATCGGATGCCATGTGGTCTTGAACTCGATGAAATTCCGGCTCGCTGGTCATGGCCCCTCCTCCTCGACTCCGGTGTGATGTGAGTCAGGGACGCTCGCGCCCACTTCCAGGCGTCACCGCGTCCCGCTCGGACACTACAGCCCGGCGTACGCACACTCAAGCAGAGGACGACATGATGAGAAAGAAGCTACGGATCGGATTGGTCTCGGTGGTCGTCGCGCTTGGCGCGGGACTCACCGCCGCCTGCGGCGGCGACACGGAGCCAGTGAGCCCGGCAATAGCGAAGGCCAGGCCCATACTCCTCTCGGCGGTTTCTCCCACGAGTTTCGCCTGCATCGTTGGTTCGGCGTGCGCCGACATCCCGACCGTGCTGGTAAGAGACCAGAGAGGCAACACAATGCAGGGCGTGCAGGTCAGTTTCGCTGTCGTTAGCGGGGGTGGAACGATCTCGAACGCGGCCGGAATCACGGATGCCAACGGAACGGCGAGCGTTGGAATGTGGCAGCTTGGGCCGCAGCTCGGGGGGAATTCCCTCGTCGCCGAAGTGGCGGGACTGACGCCTGTCGTCTTTGTAGCGACCGCCATTGCCCCCCTCTGCGCCGACCCGTGCCCCGCCACTCAGATTGCGTTCGAGCGCTCGGGCAGGATCATGCTTGCCGGCGAAGACGGAAGCAATGCCAGGGAGCTGGCCACCGGCCGTACTCCTTCGTGGGCCCCCGACGGTAGCTCGCTCGTGTACCAGGAAAACGATCGCCTGTGGCTCATTGGAGTCGACGGGAGCGGCGCCAAGGCGCTTACCACTGCGCTCTGGGGCGAGGATTCCCATCCCGTCTGGAGTCCCGACGGATCCAAGGTCGCGTTCTTCCGCTGGGTAGATGGTATCGACGACTCGTACATCGTGGTGATCGACGTCACCAGTCGCTCCGAGAGAGTGCTGACGGGGTGGTGGCCGCTAGGACGTCCCTCCTGGTCGCCGGATGGCTCGCGGATCGTGTTCACATGCCACGGACCATCCCCGCATTGGGAGAGTGACCTCTGCGTCGTGCCTTCGAATCTCGATTTAGGATATTCCGGGGGCCGCTACACCGAAAATACGCTGAAGATCATGACCGACACATGGGTCCATAGCGATCCAGCCTGGAGCCCTGACGGAGGTCGGATTGCATTCACTACAGATCGTGACGCAACCGACAGCCTCACCTACATAGCATTGATCAGCCCTGACGGACTCGCCTTCCAGCGGCTTGCTCCCGGGCACCATCCCGCGTGGTCACCGGATGGTGCCCGGATCGTATTCGCCGGCCCGCCGGCTAACCCCGGGCTCCACATGATGAACCGCGATGGCACCGGCCTGCGCCGGATCACCGACAACCCGGATGATACCTCGCCGGCGTGGCGGCGATGACAATCATCCTGGAGGGTCTCATGCGGCACAGGCTCACCACCGTGTAGGCCGTGCGCCCCGGAGTGTCCCCTACGCTCCAATCGGATGCCAGGTCGTCTTGAACTCGATGAAGTTGCGGATCTCGTACACGCTCTGCGCCGAATCATCGTACCAGTCGATCTCTTTATCCGACGACCGCGCACGCAGGCGCTTCACACTGTCAGCGGCGCCGAGCGCGAGCTCCTTCTTGTCCGCGGCGGGGACGACGGCGTCGAGCCCGCGAATGTGCGTGTGCGTCGCGAACGTGGAAACGAGCTCCTTCCGCTGGCCGGTCAGGATGTTGACCACGCCGCCGGGGAGATCGGATGTGGCGAGCATCTCGCCCAGCACGATCGCCGGATACGGATGCTGCTCCGACGCGAGCACGACGACCGCATTGCCGCTCACGATCACCGGCGCGACCTGCGAGATGAGCGCGAGCAGCGGTGACGAATCATCCACGATCACGCCGACGATCCCGACGGGCTCGACGACCGTAAAGTTGAAGAACGGCCCGGAAACAGGATTGGTGTTGCCGAGCACCTGCTCGAATTTGTCGGCCCAGCCGGCGTAGTAGATCAGCCGGTCCACGGCCGCGGAAACTTCGGCGCGTGCGTCGTCCAGCGAGCCACCGCCGGGATTCGCTATCGCGCCAGCCATCTCGTCGGAGCGCGACTCGAGCATCTCGGCGAGACGGTACACGATCTGCGCGCGGTTGTACGGGGTGCGCTTGGCCCAGCCAGCGCCGGCTTTCGCGGCCGCTTCGACGGCGTTGCGCAGATCTTTGCGGGTACACAGCGGGATGTTCGCGAAGAATGCGCCGTCGTCGCCTTTTATCGGGTAGGTTCGGCCGGATTCGGATCTGATGAACTCACCGCCGACGTAGACCTTGGGCGTTTTTGCTACGGAGACACGAGTCTTCAACTGCGCTGCGTGCTGCGTGCTGCGTCCTGTAGAGGACGTTCCATTCGAGGACTTCCGGTTGTCCCCAGGCATCAGATCAACCTTACGTAGTCCAACAACCCCTGCCGGCCGCCTTCCCTGCCGAAGCCGCTCTCCTTGTAGCCGCCGAACGGCGAGGA
>JBPCPS010000177.1:0-48495 GCA_050998915.1 Gemmatimonadaceae bacterium | reverse complement strand
GAAGCCGCCGGATTCAAGGTCGTGGCCGCGCGAGTAATGCGCCTTACCGAGGCCACGGCCGGCGAGTTCTACGCCGTCCACCGCGAGCGCCCGTTCTACGGCTCGCTCGTCAACTTCATGACCTCGGGCACCTGCATGCCCATGGTCCTGGAAAAGGCCAACGCGGTCGCCGAGCTCAGCACAGCGATCGGCGCCACCGACCCCGCCGAAGCAGAGGCGGGAACGGTCCGGAAGCTGTTCGCCGAATCCAAGGAGCGGAACGCCATCCACGCCTCCGATTCGGACGAAAACGCCGAGCGCGAATCGCGCTTTTTCTTCGCCGAAAGCGAGTTGCTCGCGGCCCGCTAAAGCATTATGTTTCAAGGCTTATGCTGTCGTTCGACATACGGTCACTCGCAGCGCGCGCGGCGCAGGTCGCGGGCACTCTGGACCACGACGATCCGATCTGGGAAGACGCCGATCAGCGACCCTCCGGCCCCGTACGGGTCGAAGGGCGGCTGTCGCCGGCCGGCCAGTCGCGCTTTTACCTGAGCGGTCACATAAGCGGGACGGCAGCCATGGAATGCAGGCGGTGCCTGACCGGCGTTACAAAAGAAGTAAGCGACGAGCTGCACGCGGTGTTCGCGCCGACCGGGGACACGGAAGTAGACGACGCGGACGTGTTCGAATTCGATCCGCAGGCGCGCGAGCTGGATCTGCGGCCTGCAGTGCGCGAAAGCTGGCTGCTCGCCGTTCCGGCGTTCGCGGAGTGCAGGGAAGACTGCAAAGGTCTCTGCCCCACGTGCGGCGCGGACCTGAACGAGGGCGAGTGCGGGTGTGAGCCCGCGCGCGACTCGCGCTGGGATGCATTGCGAAAACCGGTGGGCCGAATGGCCGTGCCAGAAGACAACTGATCGACATACCAAGCTCGGAAGCCCCGGCTTCCGACTCACACCGAGCATAAGAAATGGCCGTCCCGAAAAGACGAACCTCCAAGCGGAAGAAGCGCGCGCGCAACACGCACAAGAAGGCCAAGCCCGTCGCCATCCAGTCGTGTCCGCGCTGCCAGAGCATGAAGCGCCCGCACCACGTGTGCGAGGACTGCGGTTACTACGACGGCGAGCAGCGGGTAGCAGCCACGGAAGCCTGAGTTGGCCAGGATCGCGTTGGATGCCATGGGGGGAGATTTTGCTCCCCGTGCACCGTTGGCCGGCGCGCTCCAGGCTCTGCGCGAGAGCGACACCGACCTCGCCATCCAGCTGGTCGGACGCACGGACGCGATAACGGCGGAGCTGGACTCGCTGCTGCAGGGCGAGCTGTCTACCGACGCGAAGCAGCGCGACCGCATCGAGATCGTCGAGGCTCCGGAAGTCATCGAGATGTCGGACAAGCCGAGCGCGGTGGTCCGCGGCAAGCCCAACAACTCGATGTCGATTGGACTCAAGCTGCAGCTCGACTCCCGCTCCGATGCGTTCGTTTCCGCCGGAAACACGGGCGCGCAGATGGCCGCGTCCGCGATGCTGCTCAAGCTGCACCCCGGGCTCACGCGCCCCGCGATCGCCACCGCGTTTCCCACGCGGCGGCAGCCCGTGGTCGTGCTCGACGCGGGCGCGAACGTCGACTGCTCCGCCCGCGAGCTGCTGCAGTTCGCCTGGCTCGGCGCGGTGTACGCGGAATGCGTGCTCGGCAGGTCCAACCCGTCCGTCGGCCTGCTCAGCATCGGTGAGGAGGCGGAGAAAGGGAACGCGGTCGTGAAGGAAGCGAACGCCGCGTTCGCGTCCGCGGGCTTCAACTTCATCGGCAACGTCGAGGGTCGCGACCTACCGGCCGGTGAATGCGCGCGCGGGACGATCGACGTCGTGGTGTGCGACGGGTTCGTCGGCAACGTCGTGCTCAAGTTCTACGAGGGCGTGATGCCGATGGTGCTGGAAGTGTTGCAGCAGCAGGGGATCGACCGGAGCCAGCTCAAGGATGTAATCCGCACGTTCGACGCGTCGGAATACGGCGGCGCTCCGCTGCTCGGCGTCCGTGGAATCAGCATGATCTGTCACGGCAACTCCACGCCCCGCGCCATCGCCAACGCGATCAAGGCCGCGGCGCGCGCAGCCGACTCGGGAATGAACGCGTTGATCGGTGAGCGCCTGACCGCGCTCGCCAACGGGGCCACCACCACCAGCGCAGTCGCATGAAACGGCCGATCGCGGCCATAGCCGGCACGGGTCGCGGAATTCCACCGACCGTCGTGACGAACTACGATTTTCCGGCGATGGGCATCGACACCACGCACGAGTGGATCGTCGAGCGCACCGGCATCGTGGAGCGACACCTGGCCAAGGACGGCGAGACGACATGCTCCATGGCCACCGACGCGGGCCGCATCGCCATGGAGCGCGCGGGCATGCACCCCGGCGAGCTGGACACGATCATCCTCGCCACCGCCACGCCCGATCGCCTGCTGCCCTCCACCGCCGTGGACGTGCAGGCATCGCTCGGCGCTTCCCGCGCGTCAGCGTTCGATCTGTCGGCGGCCTGCTCGGGATGGCTGTACGGGATGACCGTCGCCGAAGGAATGATCATGTCGGGTGTGATCGAGACGGCGCTGGTGATCGGCTCGGAGAAGATGAGCTCGATCGTGGACTGGCAGGACCGCTCGACGTGCGTGCTGTTCGGCGACGGCGCCGGAGCCGTGGTCCTCAAGCGCGCGAAGACAGGCAAGGGGATTCTCTCGGCGTACATGCGCAGCGACGGCACGCTGGCCGAGCTGCTGTACCGCCCCGAGGGAGGCGCTACAGTCCCCATCACCGCGGACGTGCTCGAACGCCGCAGCCATCTCGTGAAGATGGCGGGACGCGAGGTGTTCAAGCACGCCGTCCGCTCCATGTCCGATGCCGCCGACCGCGCGCTCGACGGCGCGCGTCTCACGGGACACGACATCGATTTGCTGATTCCGCACCAGGCCAACACCCGGATCATCGAGGCGACGGCCAAACATGCCGGGATCTCGATGGACAAGGTGTACGTGAACGTGGATCGGTACGGCAACACGTCCTCGGCATCCATTCCGATCGCGATCGACGAAGCGATCGAGACGGGTCGGATCAAGGAAGGGTCGACCGTGCTGCTGGTGGCGTTCGGTGCGGGATTCACCTGGGCGTCGATGGTGGTGAGGTTTTGAGCGGCGCTGTAATCCTCGTCTTTCCCGGGCAGGGCTCCCAGAAGCCCGGCATGGCGAAGGATCTCGTCGACGCCTTCCCGCGCGCCAAAGAAATGCTGCAGGAAGTCGACGACGCGCTGGGCGCGCCGCTCAGTCGGATCATGTTCGACGGCCCCCCCGACGAACTGACAGCGACCCACAACGCACAGCCGGCGCTGCTCGCGCACGGCGCGATCGTCTGGGAGCTGGTGAAAGAGCGCGTCGGCTTGCCGAGCGCCGCCGCCGGCCACTCGCTCGGCGAGCACACGGCTTACCATGCTGCCGGATCCACGTCCCTCGCGGACGCCGCACGCATCGTGCGCACGCGGGGCGAGCTCATGCGCGACGCGGGGGTCAAGCGACCTGGCGCGATGGCCGCGATACTCGGCGAGCTGGCTTCTCCCATCGAGGACATCTGCCGGCACGCGTCCGACGCGGGCGAGGTCGTGCCGGCCAACTACAACTCCGACGTGCAGATTGTCGTCTCGGGCGAGATCGCCGGAGTCGAGCGCGCGATGGAGCTGGCCAAGCAGGCTGGTGCCAAGCGCGCGGTGCGCCTCCCCGTAGCCGGAGCGTTCCACTCGCCGCTGATGAAGCCGGCGGAGAACGGGCTGCGTGAAGCGGTCGCGTCGGCCGCGTTCGCGGATCCCGTGTTCCCGGTCTTTTCCAATGTCACGACGGATGCGTGTGCTACGGCCGATTGCGCTCGCGACACCCTCGTCAGGCAGCTCACGTCGCCGGTGCGGTGGCACGACCAGGTGCGCAACATGGCCGCGGCGCATCCCGACGCACTGTGGATCGAACTGGGCCCCGGGAACGTGCTCACCGGTCTCATATCGCGCGCCGTGAGCGGCGCCCGCGCGCTGGCATGCGGCACGCCGGCCGACATCGACAAACTCTTCGCCACCCTCCAGTGATGCAGATCGATCTATCGAACAGAGTCGCGCTGGTGACCGGCAGCACCCGCGGCATCGGGCGCGACATCGCGCAAACGCTCGCCGAGTGCGGAGCGAAGGTCGCCGTGACGGGCCGTGAGCTGGCGCGCGCCGAGGAAGCCGCGGCCGCGCTCGGCGCGGGCGCCAGCGGCTTCGCCGCGGACATGGCCGACAGCGAGGCGGTGACCAGGCTCGTGACGGACGTCGAGCAGCGCATTGGCCCGATCGACATCCTCGTGAACAACGCGGGCCTCACCCGCGACAACATCGTGGTCCGCCTCAAGGACGAGGACTGGGACGAAGTCATGAACGCGAACCTGCGCGGCGCGTTCGTCGCGACGCGCGCAGCTTCGCGCGGAATGATGAAGCGGCGCTGGGGCCGCATCATCAACATCTCGAGCGTGGTCGGTCTGATGGGGAACAAGGGGCAGGCGAACTACGCGGCGAGCAAGGCGGGACTGATCGCGCTGACCAAATCCGTCGCCAAGGAGCTGGGCTCGCGCAATGTCCTGGTGAACGCGATCGCGCCCGGATTCATCGAGACGGAGATGACGGAATCGATGACGGCCGAAGCCCGGTCCGGACTCACGGCGATGATCCCGCTGGATCGGCTGGGCAAGCCGCGCGACGTGTCCGCGATGGTCGCGTTTCTCGCGTCGGAGCAGGCGTCCTACATCACCGGCCAAGTGTTCGTCATAGACGGCGGAATGGTCATGTAGTGCAGCTGCTGGTATGTATATTTCACAGTGAAAAACCACTGCCGGGACGCGGGCTACGCTCGCAGTTGACCTTCAGTAATCACTAATCACCAGTCACCAGTCACCAGTCACCAGTCACCAGTCACCAGTCACCAGTCACCACAGAGGAACCACCGATGGCCGATAACTCGAACAAGGTCAAGGACATCATCGAGAAGGAGCTCGGGGTCGAGCGTGAGAAGCTGACCAACGAAGCGAGCTTCATCGAGGACCTTGGCGCCGACAGCCTGGACATCGTCGAGCTGGTGATGGAGTTCGAGAAGGAGTTCAACATCGACATCCCGGACGAGGACGCCGAGAAGCTCCGCACGGTCGGTGACGCCCTCGCCTATCTGAACGAGAAAGTGCCCGCGTAATGAAGCGCCGTGTCGTCGTTACCGGTCTCGGGGCGCTCACGCCCGTCGGCAACGACGTTCCGGCGATGTGGCAGGCTCTCATAGCCGGCAAGTCGGGAACGGCGCCGATCACGAAATTCGACGCGTCCACGTTCCCGGTCCGCTTCGCCGCCGAGCTGAAGGGTTTCGACCCTTCGCAATACATGGAGCGCAAGGAGATCAAGCGCGCCGACCCGTACACGCAATATGCGGTGTCGGCGTCCAAGCAGGCGATGAAGGACGCAGGGCTCGAAGGCGGCGTCAACGGCTACGACCCCGACCGGATCGGAGTCATCCTCGGAAGCGGCACCGGTGGGCTCAAGAGCTTCGAGGAGCAGCACGACGTTTACCGCGAGCGCGGGCCGAGCAAGATCTCGCCCTTCTTCATCCCGATGTTCATCACTGACATCGCCGCTGGAATCGTCTCCATGCAGTTCAACGCCAAGGGGCCAAACTACGCCACCGTATCGGCTTGCGCCACTGCAGCTCATGCGATAGGTGATGCGTTCCGAACCATCCAGTACGGCGATGCCGACGTGATGATCTGCGGTGGGTCGGAGGCTGCGGTGACACCGATGGCGATCGCCGGCTTCGCCAACATGAAGGCACTGTCCGAGCGAAACGAGTCCCCCGAGACGGCCTCGCGCCCGTTCGACCTGACGCGCGACGGGTTTGTCATGGGCGAGGGAGCCGGCGTCGTAATACTCGAAGAGCTGGAGCACGCGCTGAAGCGTGGGGCGCGGATCTACGCGGAAGTTGGCGGCTACGGCGCCACGGGGGACGCGTACCATCTCACCGCCCCCGCGCCGGACGGTGAAGGCGCGCAGCGCGCCATGAAGCGGGCGCTCGCCGACGCGGGGCTCACCCCCGCCGACGTGCAGTACATCAATGCCCACGGCACCTCCACGCCCGCCAACGACGTCAACGAGACGCGCGCGATCAACGCGGTGTTCGGGGAGCACGCGCGGGGCATCAACGTCAGCTCCACCAAGTCGTCCACGGGCCACATGCTCGGGGCGGCCGGAGCCGTCGAGTTCATCATCAGCTCGCTCGCAGTGCAGGAGGGGATCGTGCCTCCCACGATCAACTACGAGACGCCCGATCCGGAATGCGATCTCAACTACACGCCGAACGCCTCGGTCCGGCGCGACGTGACGGCGGCGATCAGCAACAGCTTCGGGTTCGGCGGGCACAACGTGTCCCTCGCCGTCCGCAAGTTCACGGTCTGACCGGATGCCTGCCGCGCTCGCCTATCCCGACCCGGCGGGGGTAGCGGACCCGGCGTTGCGGCGCGTCGCCGAGAAGTACGCCGCCGGCGAGCGGCTCGATGGTGACGACGCGCTGGTGATGTTCCGCTCACCCGATCTGCTGTCGCTCGGGCGGATGGCTGACCACGCCAACCGGAGCAAGCACGGCGACGTCGTGACCTTCGCGGCCAATCAGCACATCAATCCCACCAACGTCTGCATCCTGCGGACGACGTGCGCGTTCTGCTCATTCGCGCGGCTGCCGAAGGAAGACGGCTCGTATCATTACACTCTGGACGAAGTCTGGGCGGAAGCAGCCGCGGCGGACAACGGCCTGACGCGCGAGTTCCACATCGTGGGCGGGCTCGACATGAAGGCGGGGCTCCAGTACTACGGCGACATCTTCCGCGGGCTGAAGCAGCGGTACCCGCACGTCCACATCAAGGCGCTCACGGCGGTCGAGATCGCGCACATCGCGCGGATAGAGAAGATGTCGGTGCGGGACGTTTTGATTGCGCTCCGGGAGGCCGGACTCGATACCTTGCCCGGTGGGGGGGCCGAGGTGTTCGGCAAGGCCGTGCGGATGACGATCGCCGAGAAGAAGCTCGCGGGCTCGGACTGGATCAACGTCCATCGCACGGCTCACCAGCTCGGGATCCGCACCAACTGCACGATGCTGTACGGTCACGTCGAGTCCATCGAGGATCGCGTCGAGCACCTCACCATGCTCCGCGACCTGCAGGACGAGACAGGCGGCTTCCTCGCCTACATCCCGCTCGCGTACCACCCCGACCACAACGAGCTTGGCAAGGAGCTGGGCCGCGAAGGCACCGCCACCACGGGCTTCGACGATCTCCGCAATCTCGCCGTCGGCCGGCTGTTCCTGGACAACTTCCAGCACATCAAGACTCACTGGATCATGGTCACGCCGCTGCTGTCGCAGACCGCACTGTCGTTCGGCGTGAACGATCTGGAAGGAACCGTGGTGCGTGAGAAGATCTACCACGAGGCCGGCGCGGAGACCGCGCAGAGCATGTCCCTGGCCGAGATCCTCCGGCTGATCCGCTCCGCGGGGAAGGTCCCGGCTGAGCGGGATTCGTTCTACAACATCCTGCGCACCACCTTCGAGCCCGAGCCGGAGCAGGCTGGCGTGCCGGTGGCCGCCTGATGAAGCTCGGGCGCATACCCTACATCAACTGCTACCCGGTTTACGGAGCGGTGGACCGCGGCCTGGTCGAGCTCACGGCCGAGCTGGTCACCGGCGCGCCAAGCGAGCTCAACCGGATGATGGCTCGCGGCGACCTGGACATCAGCGTAGTCTCCGCGGTCGAGTACGCGCGCGATTCCAGCCGGTATTTGCTCCTTCCCGACCTCGCGATATCCTGCGACGGGCCGGTGCAGAGCGTGGCGCTGTACTCGAAGCTGCCCGCATCCGAGCTGACCGGCCGCGACGTACTCGTCAGCCGGAGCTCGATGACGAGCGTCGCGCTGCTCGAGCTGCTGTTCGAGAACGTCTGGCACGCCAGGCCCCGCTTCGTGCCGGGCGATGCCGAGCTCAGCGACGTCGCCCGCTTCGCGAACGAGGATCATGCCGCCCGGCTCGTGATCGGGGATGCTGCACTGCTACTCGCCGCCACCACGGATTCCCACGTGCCGCGCTACGAGCATGCCTACGATCTCGGCGAGGCGTGGAAGAGCTGGACGGGACAGCCGTTCGTCTTCGCCGTGTGGGTGGCGCAGCGCACTACGTCAGTCAAGGAGGCGTTGGCCGTCCACGCCGGCCTCATCGCCGCGCGCGACTGGGGGCTGACCCATCTCCACGTGCTCGCGACACAGGCCGCCGAAGCGACGGGCGTCCCCCAGGCGCGCTGTCTGGATTACCTGTCGGGCCTCGACTATGGCCTGTCGTACCCGCACCTCGCGGGGCTCACCGAGTTCTTCCGCCGGCTCGTGGACAAGGGCCGCGTGCCCAACGGAACGCTCACTTTTCTCCCGGCCGCATGACTGTCGCGCGAGATCTACTCGATTTCTACAGGAACGCGCCGCTCCTGGAGATTGGCGCGGAAGCCGACCGCATTCGCGCCGAGCGGCACCCGGGCGATGTCGTCACGTACATCATCGACCGAAACATCAATTACACCAACGTGTGCGTGGCCGATTGCGGCTTCTGCGCGTTTTACAGGCGCCCGAAGGACAACGAGGGGTACACGCTGTCGTTCGAGCAGATCGGCGCCAAGATCGACGAAGCCAAGTCGCTCGGCGCCGTTCAGATTCTGATCCAGGGCGGGCACAATCCGTACATTCCGTTCGACTGGTATCTGGATCTGATGCGCTATATCAAGCGCAATCACCCGATCCACATTCACGGCTTCAGCCCGAGCGAAGTGGATTTCTTCGCCAAGCTGTTCCGGATGGAAGCGCGCGACGTGATCCGGGAGCTGGTCAAGGCCGGGCTCGATTCCATTCCGGGCGGCGGCGGCGAGATCCTCGTGCAGCGCGTGCGCGATATCGTCGCCAGGAAGAAGGCGGGCGCCGATCGCTGGCTGGAAATCATGGAGATCGCGCACCAGGAAGGGCTCAAGACGTCGGTGACCATGATGTACGGGATAGGCGAGACGCTGGAAGAGCGGCTCGAGCATCTGTCCCGAGTCCGGGAAGTGCAGGCCCGGACGGGCGGCTTCACCGCGTTTATCTGCTGGCCGCTGCAGCCCGAGAACACGCCGGAGATGTCCCACATGCAGAAGACCGACGCGGTGGATTATCTCCGCACGGTCGCGATCTCGCGCATCATGCTGGACAACGTTCCGAATCTGCAATCGAGCTGGGTCACGATGGGCATGAAGATCGGCCAGATCGCGTTGCGGTTCGGCTGCAACGATTTCGGCTCGCTGATGATCGAGGAGAACGTGGTGTCGGCCGCCAACACCACCCACCGCACGACCACGCAGGAAATGGAGCGGCTGATTCTCGATGCCGGCTTCACGCCGCGCCGCCGCCGCCAGGATTATTCGGTGATCGAGGAAGCGGCGCATGCCGCGTAGCGACGCCCGCGACAGCAAGGGCGGGAGCCACGGGTTGCAATACCACCCCGCGTTCGCCCGCACCGGCATCGGCTACGATTCGCACCGCTTCGTCCCCGGGAAATTTCTCGTGCTCGGCGGCGTCAGAATCGAATCGTCGGTCTCGCTGATCGGGCACTCCGACGCCGACGCGGTAGCGCATGCTCTGATCGATGCCGTCCTGGGGGGAGCCGCCGCGGGCGACGTCGGTGAGATGTTCCCGAACACCGCGGACGAGAACGCCGGTCGCGATTCCATCGAGATGCTGCGGGAGGCGGTCGAGCGGGTCCGCGAGCTCGGATTCATCGTGCACCAGGCTGACGTCACCGTGATCGGCGAGACTCCGGTCATCGCGCCGCACCGCGACGCGATGCGGGCAAAGCTCGCCGGCGCCATGGGGATCTCGCCGGACGACGTGAGCGTGAAGGGGAAGACGAACGAGGGGATGGGCTGGATTGGGCGCGGCGAAGGACTTGCGTGTATCGCCGTGGCCTCTCTCGTACCCGTCTCCTAGGAGCCCTTGCTCGAGAATTTCATAGAGCGGCTGAGTAGCGTGCCGCTCGTCGTCCTGTATCCCACCCTCGGCCTACTGGCCGCGGTCGAGAACATCTTTCCCCCGCTCCCGACCGACGCCGTCGTGGCGTTCGGCAGCTTCCTCGCCGCGCGGGGACAGGGAAACCCGTGGGCCACCTTCTTCATTACATGGCTGTCGAACGTCGCGGGCGCCGCCGGCATGTACTGGGCGGGGAGACGCTACGGCCGCTCGGTGCTGACGCGCGGCTTCGCGAAATGGATCGGGCCGGAAGCCGAGGTCCGCCTCGAACGGTCGTACAGGCGGTACGGGATTCCATCGCTGTTCGTGAGCAGGTTCCTTCCCGCAGTGCGAGCGGTCGTTCCGATCTTCGCCGGCGCCGCCAAGCTTCCGTTCATCCCGGTCATCAGCATCATGGCGCTGGCTTCGGGGATATGGTATGCGTTCCTCACGGTCATCGCCTTCCGCGCGGGATCGGATTGGGAGACTCTTCAGAGTACGATCGCGAACTACAGCCGGACGATCACAGTCCTCGCGGTGGTGATGGTCGTGGCAGCCGCCGCCATTTGGTGGAAAAAACGGCGAAAGTAAGGCAGACGTCCAGGCGCGGATCTCGGCCGCTGCCCGACGCGACGGCCCGCGAGTTTCTGCTCGAGCCGTTCCAGGATTTTCTTGCGGTGGAGCAGGGGCTGTCCCCGCGCACGCAGGAAGCGTATGCGCTCGACCTCGCGCGCTTCGCGACGTTCGGGAAGCTCAAGGGATCGTCGGGCCCTGCGCAAGTCGCGCCGCGGCTGCTCCGCGAGTACATGTACCACCTCAAGGACATGGGGCTGTCGCCGGCGTCGATCCGGCGCAACGTGTCAGCGCTTCGGACTTACTTCAAGTTTCTCGTGGGCGAAGGCCACGTGCAGCGCGACCCCAGCGACCGCCTGGAGACGCCCCAGCGCTGGCGCACCCTGCCCGAAGTCCTGACCGTGGCTGACGTGGACAAGATCCTGGGCGCGCCGTCGTTCGATGAGCCGCTGGCGTTCCGCGACCGGGCGATGCTCGAGCTCGCCTACAGCGCCGGCCTGCGAGTGTCGGAATGGATCTCGATCGGCATTAAGGACGTGCTGTTCGAGGACGGCCTGGTGCGCGTCCTTGGGAAAGGCAGCAAGGAGCGACTCGTTCCCATCGGCCGCAAGGCCATCGGCGCGCTCGCCATCTACATGCGCGAGCTGCGGCCCAAGCTCGAGCGCGGCGAAGGGAAGGGCGCGCTCTTCCTCAACTCGCGCGGCAAGCCGCTGTCACGCATGGGCGCGTGGAAGATCCTGCGGAAGTATGTGGATCAGGCGGGCATAAAGAAGCGCGTCACCCCGCACACGCTGCGGCACTCGTTCGCGACTCACTTGCTCGAAGGGGGCGCGGACCTCCGCGCCGTACAGGAGATGCTCGGCCACGCCGACATTTCCACGACGCAGATTTATACGCACGTGGACAGGGAGTATCTTCGCACGGTGCACCGGGAGTTTCATCCAAGGAAGTGATTAGTGATTAGTGATTAGTGATTAGTGATTAGTAAAAGCGCCCAATCTGTTCCTTGCTACGTCACGTTACGTATGCCACGCAGTGTAGTTGTGCGCATCGTTCACTCGAGCCAGGGCTCACGCAGTTATCAGTTACTAGTCACTAATCACTAATCACTAATCACCGCTCCCATGCTCCTCGTCATCGACAACTACGACTCCTTCACCTACAACCTCGTGCAGTACCTCGGCGAGCTTGGGGAGGAGCTGGTCGTGCGAAGGAACGACGAGATCGGTGTCGACGGGATCGGTGAGCTGAAGCCGCACGCGATGGTCATCTCACCCGGACCCGGGGTCCCCGCGGACGCCGGCGTCACGATCCCCGCCATTCGGCGGTGGGGCCCGGAGATCCCGACCCTGGGCGTGTGCCTGGGACATCAGGCGATTGGCGAGGCATTCGGCGGCGAGGTAGTCCGCGCGCGGGCCGTGATGCATGGCAAAACCTCGCGCATTCGGCACTCGGGGGCGGGGCTGTTCGAAGACCTGCCGAACCCGATGGAAGTGATGCGATATCACTCGCTGGTCGTCGAGCCTGGTAGTTTGCCCGACGAGCTGGAGGTTCTCGCGACCGCGCTGGACAATCCGTCGGAGATTCACGCGATGCGGCACAAGACCTTTCCAATCTGGGGCGTGCAGTTCCATCCGGAGTCCATCATGACGCCGGACGGGAAGGCGCTGCTCGCCAACTTTCTGAGGATCGCCGGATGAGAGCAATCGCGGGCATTTTCGCATTCCTGTTCGCGGCAGGCTCCGCCTCCGCTCAAATCGTCCTGGTCGATCAAGGACCGGGCGAGCCCGGAAGAATCCTATCCGCCGCCACCGCGGCTCCACACACGATCCTGTATTCCCGGAATCCGATCGCCCTCCCGCGCGACAGCGTGATCACCCAGACGATCATCGTCCTGTCGCCTCGGGTCACGGTGGGGAGCACCGTGCACGGTGATGTCATCGTCGTGGGCGGAGATCTGTTCATGCACCCGGGTGGAAACGTCCAGGGCCGGGCGATCGCCATCGGTGGCGGGGCGTACAACTCCACCCTCGCCACCGTGCGTGACGGTCGGCTGAGCTTCCGCGACGCGACGTTCGACGTCGATCCGGACGCCGGCACCGGCGCGTACCGGCTGTCGCATCGCTCTCTGAGAGTCGATTCGGAGCAGGCGCTGCTCACTTGGCCACTCAAGGTCGGGTTCAGAATTCCCAGCTACAATCGGGTCGACGGCATCGTGCTCCCCTGGGGGCCGATCGTCACGCTCGGCCACGGCCGCTTCATCATCAATCCCACGGTGACCTATCGCTCGCACCTGGGGAACTTCGATCCGGGGATAGACATCGAGGCGGATTTCGGCCGGCTCGACGTCGAGATCGACGCGCGCCGCAGCACGTTCACCAACGACCGCTGGATCCGCGGCGACCTGTTGAACTCGCTCACGACGCTCGCGCTCGGCACCGACACGCGGAACTACTTCCGCGCCGACCGGATCGAGGCGAAAGCGATCTATGACCTCGCGTTCGGCGGCTTCACCGTTGCCCCTTTCATCGGCGGCCTGTTCGAGAACGCCTGGTCAACCGGCGGATCTCTGGGGCCGGATACGAGCGTGTTCGCCATCTTCGGCCGGGACGACCAGGGTATCTACCGGCCGAATCCCGCGATCGCGCCCGGCCACATCACCTCGCTGCTCACCGGCTTCGAGGGCGGGTGGAGCTCCGGCGATTTCACGTCCCGCCTCAACGCGCGAGTGGAGTACGCGCTCGATGCGCCTGCTGCGGCCGTGGATGATCTCCGCTTTCTGCAGGCCACGCTCGACGGGCGCGCCGCTTTCCAGACGTTCGGATCGCAGCGGCTCGAGCTCAAGTCGCACGCGGTTTTCACCACCGGTGACACGGCCCCCCCACAGCGGTATGCCTACCTCGGCGGGTCCGGGACGATCCCCACGCTCGACCTGCTCGAGATGGGCGGCGACCAGCTCTTCTTCGTGGACGCGGCCTACGTGATTCCGGTTGAGCGGTTCTCGTTCCCGTTCGTCGGATCGCCGCAGCTGACCCTCCGATTCATCACCGGCAGCGCTGGAATCAGCGAGCTGCCTGACTTCGTCCAGAACGTCGGGGTCAGGGTCGGATTCCCGCTGTTCGGCGTCGAGTACCTCCATGATCCGGCGAGTGGAGATTCCAAGCTCAGCTTTGGTTTCTCGATTGGGCAATAGCTGCGACCGCTCACGCCGTTGGCGCCAAACCGCGCCATCGCGGTACGCGGAGCGATCCCGACGAAGGTCCAAACTCCGGCGAATTCCGCTTGTCAAACCAGAGCTGATACTCCAAGTTGGTAAGCGGTTTCACCGAGCGTCGTAGGGGCTCCGATGCATCTATCCCACCGGAACGATTTCGAGGCTGTGAGAGCTTTGGCGATCATCTCGCTGGTCGTCGCGGCTCCGCAAGCGGCGGCGCAAATACCCGAGTACCGCATACAGAGCGACACCATTCGTGGTCGCGTTACGACCGACTCGGCCCAGGCTATCGCGGATGCCGAAGTGATAGTCACGATGGCTCCTGATCGCGTGTCGAAGTTCGCCAAGACGGACGCGGTCGGCCGCTACCACATCGTGTTCGAGCAAGGCACCGGTGACTATCTTGTCTATGTAAAGACCATCGGTCGGCAGACGTTTAGGCGCCGGATCACTCGAGATAGTACCGAGTCGGTCTTTGATGTGGACGCCACGCTGAAACCCGAAGTACAGGCGCTCGCCGATGTTCGAATCGAAGCGCGGCCGCAGCGGCCTTCACGTGCGGCAGACGAGCTGGTGCCGGCGCCCGGCGCCGGAGCGGCGGAACGCGCGTTCGATGGACTTATCGGAGCGCTCTCACCCGATCTGCAGGGAGATCTCGGCGCCATGGCCGCGACCATGCCGGGGATTTCGGCAACCTCCACCGGGGCATCGGCGCTGGGGCTCCCACCGGAACAGAACACCACAACATTGAACGGTCTTGCCTTCGGTGGCGCCGAACTGCCACGCGGCCTGCGCTCAGTCGTTCGCGCGGCGACATCGACGTACGATCCGGCGCGTGGCGGATTCAGCGGAATCGAAACGGCCGTGTCGCTTACGCCGGGAGGTTTTCTCACGAGCAGACGGGCGACCGCGGCGCTCGATATGCCTTGGCTGCAGACCACTGACGCCATCGGCGCGCGCGCGGGCCAACGCCGCGCCGCTACAGATGTGAACCTCGGCGGCGACGGCAACCTGCTCTTCGAACGATGGTTCTTTAACTCCGGACTGCGCCTTACGCGCTCCGTGGCCGATGCGGTCTCGATTGCCGACGCAGATGCGTCAGTGCTTCGAGCCGCCGGGGTGTCGCCGGATTCCGCGGAACGATTCCGGTCTCTTCTGTCGATTGCGGGCGTTCCCGCGGACGGCACGACGGCCGTCACATCGCAGGTCAGCGAGTCGTTCACGCTGGCCGGCCGCATCGACCGGCCAGCATTTGACTTCAAGAACTTTGTGCCGTTACGAAGTACGTGGGGAATCACGGGCTACGCCAACCGGTCGCTTCGTTCCGGCCTGTCGCTGTCGCCGACGGCACCAGCGTCGCACGGCGGGCGCGGCGAAACCGACAACTACGCTCTGCAAGGTTTCTACTCCCGCTACTTCGGCGCGAGCCAACTCGTTCTCAATGACACGCGGACTGGTCTGACGCTGTCCGGCGGGCGGAGCCAACCGTACGTCGAGATGCCGGACGGACGCGTGCGTGTGGCTTCGACCTTCGAGGACGGGTCGAGCAGCGTCGGCTGGCTGAATCTGGGCGGCCACGGTGGATTTAATGGCGATACTCGAGCCTTGACCTGGCAAACCACCAGCGAGACGCATTTCTATTGGAAAGGCCGTCCCGCACATCGAGGAAAGATCTACGCTGAAACGCGACTCGACAATTTTTCCGGACGGTCGGTCCCGAATCCGCTCGGTACATTTACGTATCATTCGCTGGAGGAATTCGAGGCGAACCGGCCAGCGAGCTTTACCCGTACGCTCGCCTGGCCGAATCAATCGGCTGGCCGCTGGACCGGAGTGCTGGCGGTAAGCGACCTCTGGCGGCGCCATGCCCGCTTCCGCGTACTTTATGGCGCTCGGCTGGAAGCCATCGCGTTCCGGTCGAAGCCGGCATACAACCAGGATGTGGAGCGCACTTTCGGTGTCCGAACAGACCACGCCCCGCGCACCTTTCATGTGAGCCCGCGTGCGGGATTCACTTGGGTCTATACGCGCGCGCGCGCGACCGGCGAATCACTGCAGTTCACGAGTCTCGGCCAGTTTTACAACGCGCCACGTGGTGTGCTGCGAGGAGGTGTCGGTGAATTTCGCGGAACTATCGACCCTTCGGACGTCGCCGAGGCGGCCGCGCACACCGGCTTACCGGGTTCGATGCAGCAGTTGGCGTGCATCGGTGAGGCCGTGCCGGAACCCGAGTGGGGTCTGTATGCGGCCGGAGTTGCCAATGTTCCGGTAGCCTGCGCCGGTAGCGGAACGCCGTCCTTCATCGACGACCTGCCGCGCGTCAGGTTGTTCGATCGCTCCTTCCAACCGCCGCGAAGCTGGCGCGCAAACTTGTCCTGGTCTTCCGTGCTGCTGGGCATGATCGTCTCGGCCGACGGGATCGTCTCGCTGAACCTGAATCAACCCTCGCGGTCCGAACTCAACTTCTCCGGAACCCAGCGTTTCACTCTTGTGCGTGAAGGCGACCGGCCCGTATTTGCGTTGCCGGCGAGCATCGTGCCATCGACCGGTGCCGTAGCGTCCGTCGATGCGCGCCGCTCCACGGCGTTCGGCTCGGTGCTGGCACAGCGTTCGGACCTGCGCTCATTCGCCCGTCAGCTAACCGTGATCGCGCGGCCCGACGCCCGGTGGTACGGCGGCCGATATGTCGCGTCGCTCGCCTACACACATACCCGCGTCAGAAGCCAAAAACGCGGTTTCGACGGCGCGACATTCGTCGATCCCACCACCATCGAATGGGCCCGCGGCGACTTCGCGCCGCGGCACGAGTTCATCATCCAAATGGGGGTGACGACGCGTCCGCTGAGCATCGCGTTGTTCGGCAAAATTGCGTCTGGCACCCCGTTCACCCCCATGGTCGGCGCGGATATCAACGGCGACGGCCTCCCCAACGACCGCGCGTTTGTATTTAATCCCGCGACTATGCCCGATCTGGAGGTTGCCGGATCGATTCAGTCTCTGCTGGACGACGCGTCAACGCGGGTCCGGTCCTGCCTTTCCAGACAGCTCGGCCGGGTGGCCGCGCGGAACAGCTGTGAAGGTCCATGGACCAGCACGCTGAACGCCCGAGTCGGGTTGAACCAGCCGCTCTTGCGAAAGCTCGGCGTCCCGCAGCGTGCTTCGGTTGCTTTAAGCATCGCCAATCCGCTCGGCGGACTCGATCGACTATTGCATGGTTCCAGTCCGAGAGGCTGGGGCTCGCCGAGCGGTGCTGATCCCGTGTTGTATGTGGTGCAGGGTTTCGATCCCTCCGAGCGCGCCTTTCGCTACAGGGTCAATCCGCGGTTCGGTGATTCTCGGCCGGCGACTTCAACGCTGCGAGTGCCGTTTCGAATCACGCTCGACGTTTCGCTCGACCTCGCTCGGCCGCATTCCGCACAGTACCTCGACCGACTGGCGAAGCCGGGGCGTGCGGGCAATCCAGGTCCGCGCTACACCGCCGAGGATCTCAAGAAGCGATATGAAAGGGGCGTGCCCGATCCCTATAGCCCCATCATTCAGCAGAGCGACTCGCTGCTTCTCACGCGCACTCAGGCCGAAGCGATTGCAGCGGCGCAGATGAGCTTGCGGGCGAGACTCGATTCCTTATGGCTGGACCTCAGCCAATTCGTCGCCAGCCTTCCCGACCGATATAACTCAACCGATGCGCTGCGCCGCCAGGAAGAGACGATCGACGAAGCCTGGGAGTCGACCCGCCTCGACGTGCAACGCGTCTTACCGCAGATTCTCACACCAATTCAGCTGAGGTTGCTGCCGTATCCTGCGTCCATGCTGTACAACGCGAAGGAGAAGGTGACGGCACGGATGTACATGTAGCCCAAAAAGCGCGGCCCGGCGTATCCTTGGCCGCCGCCGTCGTTTATATTGCGGAGCGTGACTAGATCAGCCTGCCGGGCCTCTCACGCATGAGGACGCTCGTAGTAATCCCCGCCCGCCTCGGTGCCACCCGCCTCCCCCAAAAACCCCTCAGAGATCTAGCCGGCCGACCGCTCGTCGTCCGCGTCTGGGAGCGCGTAGCCGGCATGGACCTGGGCGACGCGTGCGTAGTCGCCACCGACGACGAATCGGTGCGGCGGGCGGCCGCTGACGCAGGCGCCGAAGTGGTCATGACTTCCAAGACATGCGATTCGGGAACCGACAGAGTGGCCGAGGTCGCGCGGAAGCCGGAGTTCTCCGACTTCGACGTGTTCGTCAACGTGCAGGGTGACGAGCCGTTCATGAGCGGCGGGGCCGTTCTGGCCGCCAAGGAAATGGTGACGTCGCAGTCGTTCGACGTCGGTACCGCCGCGGCTCGGGCCGAGCATTGGATTCTCGACGATCCCGGGATAGTGAAGGTCGTGGTGGGAGACGATGGCCGCGCGCTCTACTTCTCGCGCGCGGCCATTCCGTTCCTGCGCGACCCCGCAGACGAGTCTGCCATGGATGGCAGGACTCTCCAGCATCTAGGCGTGTACGTGTACACCCGGGCCGCGCTGGAGCGGTGGGTCGCGCTGCCCACGCATCCGCTCGAGAAGGTCGAGCGCCTGGAGCAGCTTCGGCCCCTCGCCGCCGGGATAACTTTCGGCGTGGCGATTACCGACGGGCCTGCCTACGCGGGCATAGACACCGAAGAGGACCTGGCGGACGCGAACGCGCGCTGGGCAGAGATCTCAGCGAGATAGGCAATGGGCGCTCCGCGACAGCAGCAGACGAGATACGTGTTCGTGACGGGCGGCGTGGTCTCATCACTCGGCAAGGGAATCGCCGCCGCCTCGCTCGGGCGGCTGCTCGTCGAGCGCGGGCTGACAGTCACGATCATGAAGTTCGACCCGTACCTCAATGTGGACCCGGGCACGATGTCGCCCTTTCAGCACGGCGAGGTGTACGTCACCGACGACGGCGCCGAGACCGATCTCGACCTTGGCCACTACGAGCGGTTCATCGACCGCCCGGTCTCGCAGGCCAACAATGTCACGACCGGACGGATCTACCTGAACGTCATCACCAAGGAGCGGCGCGGAGAGTACCTCGGCTCCACCGTGCAGGTGATCCCGCACATCACTGACGAGATCAAGTCGGCGATGAAGAAGGTCGCGGCGGACAACAACGTCGTGATCGTGGAGATCGGCGGCACTGTCGGCGACATAGAATCGCTGCCGTTCCTGGAGGCAATCCGGCAGTTCCGGCAGGAGATCGGGCGCGAGAATGCCGTGTTCATCCACCTCACACTTGTGCCCTTCATCAGCGCGGCGGGCGAAGTGAAGACCAAGCCGACTCAGCACTCGGTGCGCGAGCTGATGGAGATCGGAATCCAGCCCGACGTCCTGATCTGCCGCACGGACAGGGCGCTCTCCGAGGAGGTCAAGCGCAAGATCGCGCTCTTCTGCAACGTCGACGAAGGCGCCGTGATCGAGGCGCGCGACGTGCCGTCCATCTATGAGATCCCGCTCCGCTTCCACGAACAGGGACTTGACGAGCGCGTGATGCTCCGGCTCGGCATCCTCGGCAAGCGCTCGCCCGATCTCTCCGCATGGCGCGAGATGGTCCAGCGGATCAGGCATCCCAAGGAGCGCGTCAAGATCGCGGTGGTAGGGAAGTACACGCAGCTCGCCGACAGCTACAAGAGCGTCGCGGAAGCGCTGAGCCACGGCGGGATCGCGAACAACGCCGGCGTGGACATCTCCTGGGTGTCCAGCGACATGTTCACGTCCGCGGAGCGCACCGCCGAAGTGCTGAACGATTACGACGGAATGCTCGTGCCCGGCGGATTCGGCGTGCGCGGCGTCGGCGGGATGGTCGCGGCCGTCAAGCATGCGCGCGAATCCGGAATTCCGTTCTTCGGCATCTGCCTGGGAATGCAGACCGCGATCATCGAGTTCGCGCGCCACGTCATGGGACTGAAAGACAGCGACTCGAGCGAGTTTGCGCCCGAGTGTCCGGACCCCGTGATCTCGCTCATGGAGTCGCAGCAGCACGTGACCGACATGGGCGGCACCATGCGCCTCGGCGCGTATCCGTGCAAGCTTGCGCCGGGCTCCAAGGTGGCGGAGATCTACGGCGAGGCACTCATCAGCGAGCGGCACCGGCACCGCTACGAGGTCTCGAACAAGTATCGCGAAGGGTTCGTGCAGCACGGTCTGGTGCTGAGCGGCCTCTCGCCCGACGAATCGCTGGTCGAGATAGTGGAGCTGCCCGATCATCCATGGTACGTGGGCTGCCAGTTCCATCCAGAGCTGAAGTCGCGTCCGACGCGCCCGCATCCGCTGTTCGCGAGCTTCATCGGCGCCGCGCTCGTCCGCAAGAAGACGCGCGGCGACGGCGCGGTGAAGAAGGGCGTCGCCAAGACGCGGGGCGACACGCCGGCGATGGTCAGCTCGGGCTCCCGGTAAGGATGGCGGTCGTCGCGCCCGCTACGGCGCGCATCGAGGTTTTCCCGGCCGATCGACTCTTCCTCATCGCGGGCCCGTGTGTACTCGAGAGCGATGATCTCAATCTGCGCATCGCGGAGAAGCTCGCGCGCCTTGCCGAGCGCGTACCAGGCGGCGTCGTCTTCAAGGCGAGCTTCGACAAGGCGAACCGCTCCAATGTCGACGCGGCGCGCGGTCCCGGTCTCGACGAAGGGCTGTCGGCGCTGCTGCGCATCAAGCGCGAGACGGGTCTCCGCGTGCTGACCGACGTGCATCTCCCCGAGCAATGCGCCCCCGCGGCCGAAGTCGCCGACGCGCTGCAGATTCCCGCTTTCCTGTGCCGCCAGACGGATCTGCTCGTCGCGGCGGGAAAGACCGGCCGCCCGGTGAACGTGAAGAAGGGCCAGTGGGTGCAGCCGGAAGGGATGATCGGGGCGGTGACCAAGGTCAGGTCCGCGCAGGGCAACGGCGAAGTCGCGGTGACGGAGCGCGGCACTTTCTTCGGCTACGGAGATCTGGTGGTGGACATGCGCAGCTTCGCGCGGCTCCGTTCCGCGTGCAAGGCGCCCGTGATATTCGACGCGACGCACAGCGTGCAGCGCCCGGGGCAGGGCGCCCGCGGGAGTAGCGGGGGAGCTCGCGAGTTCATCCCTGTCCTCGCGCGTGCCGCGGTCTCCGCGGGCGCGGACGGTCTCTTCCTCGAGACCCACCCGAACCCGGACGAGGCGCCGAGCGATGGCCCCAACATGATCCCGCTGCCGCAGCTGGATCACCTCGTCGCACAGTGCGTCGATCTGTGGACCCGTGCGCGCGTCTGAGATGACGATCCCGCGCGACCTGGCCGCGAGCATCCGGCTCGTGGGCTTCGACGTGGATGGAGTGCTCACCGAAGGCGGCATCTTCCTCGGTGTCGCGGGCGACGCCCGGGTGGAGTTCAAGCGCTACGACATCCAGGACGGACTCGGGGTACAGCTCCTGAAGACGGCGGGGATTCGCGTAGCAATAATCACGGGGCGGGAATCGGAGAGCGTACGGCTGCGCGCGGCGGAGCTCGGCATCGAAGACTGCGTGCAGGACAGGGAAGCGCGAAAACTTCCCGCGTTCCTTCGCCTGCTGGAACGGCACCGGATCGCGCCGGAGGAGACGGCGTTTGTCGGGGACGACCTGCCCGACCTGGGAATCCTGCGGACCGTAGGGCTACCCGTCGCGGTGGGTAATGCGGTGGAGGAAATAAAGAGCGAATGCCATCTCGTCCTGCGGCGTGACGGCGGCCATGGGGCCGTGCGCGAGTTCGTCGAGCTCTTGCTCAAGGCCCGCGGAGAATGGACGGATGCGGTCGAGCGGTACGTCGAGGAGCGTTCGCAGCCATTTCCGACGGCGCAAGTGTGACCGGGCGGTCGTCGGACGAGGAGATTCTCGACCGGGGCCGCCGGGTGCTCCGCATGGAGGCCGAGGCTGTCACGGGTACCGAGCGGCGCCTGGATGAGAGCTTCGCCCGCGCCGTGCGAATGTTGGCCGGATGCCAGGGAAGGGTGATTGTTTCCGGCGTAGGCAAGTCCGGCCTCATCGGCCGGAAGATCGCCGCGACGCTGACTTCAACCGGAACGCCCGCGACGTTTCTCCATCCGGCCGAGAGCGCGCACGGGGACCTGGGCATCGTCGGCAGCTCCGACGTGGGGATTATTATCTCGCGCAGCGGGGAATCGGAAGAGCTTGTGACGCTGGTGGATCACTTGAAGCGATTCGGTGTTCCGACGATCGCGATCACCGGCGCGCGCGGGTCCGCGCTAGCCCGTCATTCCGACGTCGCGCTGGACGCGACCGTCGATAAGGAGGCGTGCCCGCACGACCTCGCGCCGACCACCAGCACGACGGCTGCGCTCGCTCTCGGAGACGCATTGGCGATCGCCCTGTTGGAAGAGAAGGGGTTTGCCGCCGAAGACTTTGCCCGGTTGCATCCGGGCGGGTCGCTCGGCCGCCGGCTGCTCACCCGCGTCTCGGATGTAATGGTCACCGCGCCGATCCCGGTCGTGCCCGCTACCGCGACGCTTCGCCAGGTCGTGGTGCTCATCGCCGAGCAGCGGGGGATCGCGATCGTATCGGATGACCAAAAGAGGGTTAGCGGGGTTTATACGGCTGGGGATCTCACGCGGCTCATGGAGCGCGAGGAGAACGTCTTTCCGATCGTGATCGGCACAGTGATGAACACCAAGCCCAGGACGGCGCACGCGGATGAGCTCGGCAGCGCGGTCGTATTCCGGATGGAGCAGGACGGGATCATGTCCATGCCGGTGCTCAACGACAACGACGATCTCGTCGGCGTCGTGCATCTGCACGACCTGATGCGCGCCGGTGTCGTATGAGATCGTTCGCGCTGGTCGCGGTGCTGGCGGCCGTGGTCGCATGCGACGACAAGCGTGAGCCGCCCGTGCTCGCGAGATCGGCGATGGCCGACTCCGCCGACCAGATGATGTTCGGCGCGAGCTTCAACATGACCGATCGCGGCGTCATCCGGGCCGAGCTTCAGGCGGACACGGCGTACTTTTTCGACGACAACACCCGGATCGAGCTGGACGACGTCACCACGACGTTCTACACGGTGAGCGGGATGAAGGACGCGGTGCTCACGTCGGATCGGGGCAGGTACAGCACGCGGCTGGGCAACATGACTGCTTACGGGAACGTCGTGGTCAACACCGAGGACGGCCGCCGCATCGTGACGCCCGAGTTGCATTACAGTCAGGGGGCCAATCAGTTCTCGAGCGACAGCCAGTTCGTGATGACGGAGCCGGGTCGGCGCATTGCCGGCGTCGGCTTCCGATCCGACCCCGGCCTCAAGAACGTGCAGGTGCTCAGCGGAGCCAGCGGATCCATGACGGGCCAGGGCCAGGCATCGGCGCCGGCTCCCTCGCCGGCCGCCCAGCGGCCACCGGTGGCGGGCGTGCGCCCGGATAGCAACTGATGCGTCGGCTGCTGCTCGTCACCACGGTGATCGCGGCTTCAGCGCGGCTCGCCGGAGCGCAGGCGCTGCCGAACTGCGACTACATCTTCGAGAACACTCCCGCGACGACCGCCAATCTGGTGGAGCAGCCGTCGGGGCAGTCACTGATGATCCTCGGGCGCGGCGTGGTCGTGAGCTGCGCGGGCCAGAACAACCGCATCGCCTCCGACAGCGCGCAGTACAACGAAGACACGGGGGTTCTGTTCCTGATCGGCAACGTCCGCTATACCGAGCCGCAGATCGGAATTACGGCGGAGCGGATGACGTATTTTCGCGGAGAGGATCGGCTCAACGCCGAGGGCAACGTAGTCGCGACCATGAGCAGCGGCTCGGTGATGCGCGCACCGGCGGCGGACTATTATCGCGCGGTCGTCGGCCGGCCGATTGCCAGAACGGTCGCGACCGGCAGGCCGCAACTTTCCCTCGTGGAGCCGGGACCCGGAGGCGCAGCCGCTGAGCCTGTCGTCGTCCTGGCGGATCAGATCGTTCTGGTGGGCGACAGTCTCGTCTACGCCTCGCGCCGCGTGGACATCACCCGCGGCGCCGTGCGCGCGAACGGCGATTCGGCGTTCGTGGACAGTGAGGCGGAGTTCGTGCGGCTGATGCTGTCGCCGGTCGTGAATGGACGGGGCGAGCAGCAGTTCACGCTGCGCGGGGGAGTCATCGATCTGTTCTCGCGCGAGCGCAAACTCGAGCGCGTTCTGGCGACACCGTCGGGACACGTATTCAGTGGCGATCTCGAGCTGCTCGCGGATTCCATAGACATGCGGCTGGCAAACGACCAGCTGAGGGAGGCGTACGCCTGGGGCCCCGGGCGCGCGCGCGCGACCAGCCCTGAGCGGGACATCACCGCCGATTCGATTTACGTCTTGACGCCCAATCAGCGGCTGCGCGAGATGCACGCCGTGGGGAATGCGTTCGCCAACAGCATTCCCGACACCGCCACGGTCGCCGCGAACGAGCGTGACTGGATCAGCGGCGACACCATCGTCGCCCGCTTCGATTCAGTCGCGGCCGGCGATACCGCGCGGGTCGCCCCGCGAGAGCTGGTCGCGACCGGTGACGCCCGCTCATTCTACCAGTTCGGCAATCCGGAGGGCGTGCGCGAGCGGCCCACCATGAACTACGTGCGCGGCCGGATCATCGCGATCGCCTTCGCCGACGGTGAGGTGAGCACCGTCACGGTAACCGAGCAGGCATCGGGGGTGTACCTGGAAGCGGAGTCGCTGACTGCGATTCCGCCCCCGGCGGCGGGGAGTGCTACCACGCAGCCGCCGCCTCGACCCGCGCCGTCGCGGCCGGTGAATCCCCGCTGATGCGGCCGCTCTATTCTCCCCGCGTCGAGGACTTGATCGCCCGCCTCTCCAAGCGCGAGCGGTCCGTCGCGCTCGCGCTCCAGGCGCTGTTCGCCCGTGCCGACGAGAACGGCAGGGCCCGCGTGCACGATGTGGCGCTCGCGTTCCGCGACGACTATCTGCGCACGCTCCGGGACGAAGGGAAAAACGTCGAGCGCGAGGCGGGGCGTCTGAGCCTGGACGAGGTGGACGCGTACGTCACCGATCACGCGCTGCCGCGGCTCACCGAGGACGGGGTGATCCGGCAGCTCGGGAAGAACCTCAAGGATCCCGATGCCGCGGTGATCGTGGACGAAGCTCTCTGGCGCGAGGTCGCGCCGGTCCGCGCGGAAGTCGCGCGGCTGATCTACGAGACGTGCGACCAGACCGAGTTCGAGCTGCACCACTCGGGAGTCATCGCGATCCCGCGCGCGAGCGTGCTGGAGGCAGAAGGGCTGGTAAAGACGTACCGCCGCCGGAAGGTCGTGAACGACGTCGGGCTCCGGCTGCAGCAAGGCGAGATCGTCGGCTTGCTCGGGCCGAACGGCGCCGGTAAGACCACGACGTTCTACATGATCGTGGGCCTCATCAAGCCGGTTTCGGGGCGGATCATTCTCGACGGCCAGGACATAACGGATACGCCGATGTACCAGCGTGCGCGGCAGGGTATCGGCTATCTCTCGCAGGAGCCGTCGATTTTCCGCAAGCTGTCGGTCGAAGACAACATCCTGGCGATCCTCGAGACTCTGCCGCTCACGGCCAACCAGCGAAAGGCGCGGTTGGAGACGCTGCTCGACGAGCTGGGGATCAAGCGGCTGCGCAAGCACAAGGCGTACTCGCTCTCCGGCGGAGAGCGGCGGCGACTCGAGATCACGCGCGCGCTCGTCACCGACCCAAAGTTCATGATGCTGGACGAGCCGTTCGCCGGGGTCGACCCGATCGCCGTGCACGACATTCAGACCATCGTCGCAGGGCTGAGGCACCGTGGCATCGGCGTGCTGATCAGCGATCACAACGTGGAACAGACACTCGACATCGTGGACCGCGCGTACATCATGTTCGACGGACAGGTCAAGGTGTCGGGCACGGTTCGTGACCTGGTATTCGACGACACAGTGGCCGAGATTTACCTCGGTCCCACATTGACGACGCGACTGCGGGCGCGGTTCGCGGAATCCGAAATCGGCGGAGTGGCGTGAAGCAAGGACTTTCGCAGGGCACACAGCTCAAGAAGGAGAGGAAAACCAATCCACGCCTGTACCAGGCGATGGATCTCCTGTACATGCCGCTGCTGGATCTCCAGCAGCATCTCAAGCAGGAGCTGCTGAACAATCCTTTTCTGGAGCTCATCGAGCCGGAAGAAGAGGACGACGACGAGACCCAGCAGGCCGAGGAGCAGGCCGAGGAGGAGGTCGAGCAGACTCCCCCCGAGGAGAAGGTCGAAGGCATCGACTGGGAGGAGATCCTGCTCGACGGCTTCGACGCCGGCGGCCGCCGCGAAGAGCACGAGGAGAAGGAGTACTACGAGCCGGTCACCGTCGACAGCCGCGACCTGAGCGACCATCTCCGCGACCAGATTACGCTGCTCGATCTTACGCCGCGGCAGGTCCTGCTCGCGGACGAGTTCGTCGGCAACATCAACGATGACGGCTACCTCGCCTCCACTCCCGAGGAGATCGTGCTCGCCCTCAACGAGGTGCTGCAGCGCGCCGCCGAGGTCGAGGACAGGGACGTCGAGGATCTGCCTTTCTACACCAACGACGAAGGCGAGGAGATGCTCGGCATCATCCAGGCGCTCGACCCGCCGGGCGTCGGCGCGCGCGACCTGCGCGAATGCTTACTGCTCCAGCTCCGGGAAGCGGGACTCGAGCAGTCCGTGCCGTACCGGCTCGTGCGCGACTGCTTCGAAGAGCTGATCAACCACCGCTGGAGCGAGATCTCCAAGCGGTTCGGGATCAGCCCGTCGGACGTGCAGAAGGCGGCTGACGAGATAGCGAAGCTCGATCCCAAGCCGGGGCTGCGCTTCACCAGCGGAGACGACAACTACATCATCCCTGATCTCGTCGTGGACAAGATCGACGGCAAGTATCACGTCTTCCTCAACGACGCCAACCTGCCGCGGCTCAAGCTGAGCAAGACATACCAGGAGATCGCCCGCGACAAGAAAAAGTTCGACGGCGAGAACAAGGAGTTCATCTCCAGCAAGCTCAACTCGGCGAACTGGATGATCCAGGCCATCGAGCAGCGGCGCCAGACGATGCTCAAGGTCATGAACTACATCGTCGAGCGGCAGCGCGAGTTCTTCGAAAAAGGCGTGCAGTTCCTCAAGCCGTTGACTCTGCGCGAGGTCGCCGAGGTCATCAGCATGCACGAGTCCACCGTCAGCCGCGTGACCAACGAGAAATACGTTCAGACGCCCCGCGGCGTGCTCCCGCTCAAGTATTTCTTCTCGTCCGGACTGGCCACCGCCGATGGGGAGGACGTTTCGGCCCGCGGCATAAAGGCGCAGCTGCAGAAGCTGGTGGAGGACGAGGACCCGAAGCACCCGCTCACGGACCAGGCGATCGTCAACATCCTGAAGGAGAGCGGCGTCCAGATCGCGCGGCGCACGGTCGCCAAGTATCGCGACCAGCTCGGCGTGCTGTCGGCCAGGATGCGGAAGCGCGTATGACGGCGGGACTGATCCGGCGCGACTCTCCGTCCATCGATCGGCGCGCGCGCCCGGTGGACGTCAGCGTGCTCGTGCCGGCGCGGAACGAAGCCGAGAATCTGCCGCTGTTTCTCGAGCAGGCGCAAGCGATGGTCTCCGCGGCGAGCGACGTCCGCTTCGAGTTCGTGGTGATCGACGATGGATCCACCGACGGAAGCTGGGACGTGCTGCAGCTCATGCTGCCCGACTATCCGTTCCTGAAGGTGGTGCGGCACCGCACCGGGCGCGGCATCGCCGACGCGCTGCGCACCGGCTACCTGCACTCGTCGGGGAAGGTGCTCGTCTTCTATCCGGCCGACCTGCAGTACAAGCCGGAGGACATTCCGCGGCTCGTGGAGCCGATCCTGGCCGACCAGTCCGACATGGTCACCGGCTACAAGGAAGGGAAGTACGAGAAGGCGTTCGTCTCGAACGTATACAACAAGTTGAGCCGGTCTCTGTTCAACGTTCCCGTGCGCGATCTCAACTCCGTGAAGGCGTACCGCCGGGAGATCATGGACACGCTGCCGCCGCGTCCGGACTGGCATCGCTACATGGTGGTCATGGCGGCGGCGCAGGGCTACTCGGTCACGGAGGTCCCGGTACCGCTGTACCAGCGGCACGCCGGCAAGTCCAAGTTCGGAATCGGTCGGATTCCGATAGGCGTGCTGGACATGCTCGCCGTGTGGTTCGAGCTGCGGTTCGCCCGCAAACCGCTGCTCCTGTTCGGGATGCTGGGGGCGGCGCTCTTTCTCACCGGACTCGCCGTCGGAATCGCGGCGATCCTCTGGCGCGTGATCGGCGGAGTCGGATTCCGTCCCATGATCGATCTGGTCGCCGTCTGTCTCACGGTCGGCTCTGTCGCGATCGCCACCGGACTGATCGGTGAGCTGATGGCAGCGCAGCGCGCGGAGCTGCGCGAGCTCAGGCGGCGCGTCGAAGAACTCTCTGCTCGGCCCGGCTCGCAGCCCACCGAAATCCCATGATGAACGTCTTATTCCTGTCCCATGCGTTTCCGCGTTACATCGGGGACCCGGCGGGCTCGTTCGTTCTCAGGCTGGCGAAAGCGCTGGAGAAGGTGGACGTCAAGGTCCACGTCGTCGCGCCGTCGAGCAACAGTATGGACAGCACCGACGAAGTCGACGGGATCACCGTCGAGCGGTTCCGCTACGCCCCGCGCCGGTACGAGAAGCTCGCATACACCGGCAACATGGCAACGGAGTTCCAGCGGTCCTGGAGCGCGAAAGTCACGATGCTCGGATTCCTCGGCGCGGACTTCGCCAAGTCGGTGATGGCCCGCCGCAGAGTGACCCCGGATCTCATTCACGCGCACTGGTGGTTTCCCGGCGGGCTCGTGGGGACGTGGCTTGGCGGGCTGTCGCATCTGCCGCTCGTGACGACGCTGCACGGCACGGACGTGCGGCTCGCCAAGAGCGTGGCCGTCGCGCGGCCGCTGTTCCGGCACGTGATCACCCACTCCGCGAAAGTCACGACCGTGTCGCACTGGCTGGCGGGTGAGCTGGACATGCTCGTCCCCAACCGGTCGCCAGTCGTAGCGCCGATGCCCGTCGCCACCGAGCTGTTCGAGCCCGACAGTGCGGGCGCGCGCGACGGGATCCTGTTCGTGGGAAGGCTCAACGCGCAGAAAGGATGCGACCAGTTGATCCGCGCGCTCGCCGGCATGAAAACGAAAGCGACGCTGCACGTCGTCGGCGACGGGCCCGCGCGCGAATCGCTCGGCGCGCTCGCAAAGGATCTCGGCGTGGCCGACCGCGTGCACTGGCACGGACAGGTGAGACAGGGAGAGCTGCCCAAGTTCTACCAGCGCGCTCGCGTCCTCGCGGTCCCGTCGCTCGACGAAGGACTCGGGCTGGTCGCAGTTGAGGCCGCGCTGTGCGAGACACCGGTCGTGGGCTTCCGCTCCGGCGGCACGCCCGACGTCGTCCGCAACGGGAGCACCGGGATCCTGGTCGAGCCGAACAATCTTCCAGCACTCTCCGCGGCGCTCGACGATCTGGTGAACAGCGAGCCCCGCGCCACGTCCATGGGACAGTCGGGACGGTTGTACGCGCTGGCCAACTTCGCGCCCGAATCCGCCGCGCAGAAGTACCTGTCGATCTACCAGCAGGCGATTGACGGCTACGGGTCGTAAGGCTTGGACAGCAGCACAATGGCTGTTCGCGGCCGCGCTCGTCTGGTACGCGGTCCGGTCGCTGGGTGGTCAGTGGGATGAGGTCGCCGCGGGTCTGCAGGGGCTGCGGCCCAATTGGCTTTTGGTCGGAGCCGCCAGCGCGCTGACGTTCGCCGCGTACGCACTGCTGATCGAGGGGTGGCGCAGGCTGATCGCCGGCGCGGGGGAGCGACTCGCATGGCTCGACGCCTCCGTCATCTGGCTCGCGAGCAACCTCGGAAAGTACGTCCCCGGAAAGGTGTGGTCCCTCGTCGCGATGAGCGGGATGGCCGCCGAGCGCGGGGTGAGTCCCGCGGTGGCCGCCGGGTCTTCGGTGGTGATGCAGATAATCACGATCGCCGCGGGCGTGGCGGTCGTCGTCGCCAGCGGCGGCGCGATTCCCGGCGGTCCGGTTGCCGCGATCAGCATCATCGTCGTGATCGTGGCGGCGCTGCTCACGTTGCCCGCAGTCATCCCCCGAGTGCTCACACTGGCCGGCAGGCGCGCGGAAAAGGTGAAAGTGCCGCCGCGGGGAACGCTATGGCTGACCATCCTCGTGGCGTGCGCCGCGTGGGTGTTGTTGTCGCTGGGATTCATGCTGTTCGTTCGGGCGATAATGCCCGGCTCGGGCGGAACCGTCCTGGCGTACGTGAGCGCGTACACCGCGTCGTACATCGCCGGCTTCCTGGCGCCGTTCGCGCCGGGAGGAATCGGAGTGCGAGAGCCGGCACTGGTCATCGCGATGACGCAGCTAGAGCTGGCGAGCACGGCGGATGCGGCCGTGATAGCCGTTGCGTCGCGGCTGTGGTTGACCGTTGTCGAGCTCGTGCCGGGATTGATTGCGCTGGCGGTACATCTGTCGACGTCGCGGGCTCGACGCGTCTAGCCGGATTTCCGGCTTCATGAATATCCCGACTGGGATGCAGGTTCCGGGTCGGGAGTGTTTGAGTTGCGAGATTTGAGATTCTCCACGACTCCCGACTCACGAACTCGCAACTCACAGCTTGCATCCCGGTGGGAGTATTCGAGTAGGTAGAGGTATATTCCCCACCCATGCCCCCGCGCATTCAACCCGCATCCAATGAGCTGAAGGACTTCTACCGGGCCCGCAGCAAATGGCGGAGCTCAGGCGAGGAGACAACGCGCTTCCGTCGTGCCGCGGCGCTCGCCCGCGTCCCGGCAGGCGCGGCCGTGCTCGACATCGGCGCGCGCGAGGGCGGGCTCCGCCGCTTTCTGCCGCGAGACGTCCAGTACCAGGGGATCGACATCACCCCCGAGTTCGCCTCCGAGTCCGTCATGACGCGCGACATCTCGGAAGGAATCCCGTTTCCCGACGAGAGCTACGACTTCGTCTTCTGTATCGAGGTCCTCGAGCACGTTCCCAATCCGTTCGCCGCATTCGGTGAGATCAACCGCGTCTTGCGCGACCGTGGCGTGCTCATCGTGTCGGTCCCCAACCCGTACCACCTGAAGGAGATCGTCTGGAACCTGTTGGGGACACCCGACAAGCAGGGACACATCTACTCGTGGACGCGCCAGGCGATGACCAAGCTCGGTGAGATGAACGGCTTCCGCATCGACGCCTACGGGGGCACTTACTTGCATCCTCCCGTGCCGGCGCCCGCGCTCCTCGCGCGCTCGGTCATCTACCGCTTCCTCAAGGAATCCACTCAACCGTGAGCCGAGAAGAGCAGGCGTTGAATCCGTCCGACCGGCTCGGCCTCCTCTGGGCGAGCCTCGTTTACGCAGTGGCTACGCTCGCGCTCGGCTACCAGGCTCTCGCGGGAAAGTTCCTAGCGGGCCCGCACAGCGACGAGTACATCGCCGGCTACGCCTTCCGCGAGTTCGGCGCGGCCACCCTGCGCGAGAGCGGATCGTTCCCGCTGTGGAACCCGTACCTGTTCGGCGGAATGCCGTTCGTCGCCGCGATGCACGGCGACATTTTCTATCCGACGTTTCTGCTGCGCATGCTCGTGCCCACCGACGTCGCGATGACGTGGACGTTCATCATCCACATTTTCCTCGCGGGGTTGTTCGCGTACATGTTCCTGCGCGCCGCCGGGTTCGGCTTCGCCGGCGCGCTGCTGGGCGGGCTCGCGTACATGCTGGGCGGCCAACTCGCGTCGCTCGTCTCACCCGGGCACGACGGCAAATTGTACGTCAGCGCCCTCTTTCCGCTGGCGCTGTTCGCGCTGACGCGCGGGATCAGAGACGGGAGAGCGTGGGCGTGGGGCCTCCTCGCCATCGTTGTGGGACTCGCTGTGCTCAGCCCGCACCCGCAGCTGCTGCAATACATGCTGCTGGCTTCGGGGGCGTATGCGCTCTTCCTGGCAATCCGCGGCGCGCGCTCCGGCGACATCGCCCGCCCGCTCGCGATCCGACGGCTCGCGCTCGCGCTCGGCGCCGTCTTCGTCGGTGGACTCATCGGCGCCATTCAGTATCTGCCGGTGCGGGAGTACGTGGAGTTTTCGCCCCGCGCTGGCGGGATCCGCGACTACGCGATCGCGACCTCGTACGCGTGGCCGTTGGAAGAGCTGCTCGAGGTTTATCTCCCCGAGTTCGCGGGGATACTCGACAGCTATTGGGGAGTGAACGGCATTCACTTCCACAGCGAGTACATCGGAGCGGCCGTGCTTCTGCTCGCCTTCGCGGCCTTCGGCGGCGTGAGGCAGAGCGCGCGCAAATCCGAGATCTGGTTCTGGACGGCGACTCTCGTCATCGCTCTGCTCTGGGCGCTGGGCGGTGATACCCCGTTCTACCGGATCCCGTACGCGCTGGTCCCGGGCACGAAGTTCTTCCGCGCTCCGGAGACAGTCTTCTTCGTGGGGACGCTGGCGATCGCATTCCTCGTGGCTGTCGGAGCCGAGCGGTTTCTCAGAAGGGAAGTGAAGAGTCGCTACCTCGCTCTCTGGGCAGGATTCGCCGCCGTGATCGCTGTGTTCGCGCTGACCGGCATCCTCGACGGAATGGCGGCCACGATCGTGCGGTTGGAGCTGATCCAGCTGGTGGACGCCAACTCGGGGGCGCTCAAGATCGGCGCGCTCCGCTCGCTCTTCTTCGTGCTCGCGACCGCCGGCGTGCTGTACGCGCTGCTGCAGCGACGCATCTCGCCGATGATCGCCACCTGGGCGCTAGTCGCTGTGGTCACGACGGACCTGTGGAGCGTCATGCGGCACTATTGGATCTTCTCCCCGCCCGCGGCCATCACATACGCGTCGGATCCTACGGTCGACTACGTGAAGAGCCAGCCCGAGCCCTCGCGCGTGCTGCCGATTCAGCTGGACCGCGCCTCCGGCCTGCGTGACCCAAACCTGAACGGTGACGGGCTCATGAGTCACCGCGTCCGCAACGTGCTCGGCTACCACGGCAACGAGCTCGCGCGCTACGACCAGCTCGCGGGCAAGGAGCGCGGGTTCGACCAGATATCGAACCCGAACTTCTGGGAGCTGACGAACACCCGCTTCCTCCTCACCAACGTGGATTCGCTGCCGCTCGAGGGCGCGACGCGCGTGGTCGGCCCGGTGCGCACCGCCGCGGGGACGACGGTGTTCCTGTACCGCCTGCCGGGCGAGCAACCGTTCGCGTGGGTCACGCCTCTCATAGTGAAGGCGCCCGACGATGCGGTCCTCGCCACCGTGCTGGATCCGCGGTTCCGGGTTCGGAGCGCAGCGCTGTTCGAGCCGAACGCGCCCGTGCAGGCGGTGCCCAACGTGCAATCTCTCCCGGAGGAGTCGGCGATACGCGTGACCACGACCAGCTACGCTCCGGGCGACATCTCGCTGCTGCTCAGCGCGCCGGCACCGGCCGGATCCGCACTGGTCGTGTCGGAAAACTACTATCCCGGGTGGAAGGCTGAAGTCGACGGCAGGAGCGCCCCGGCAGCACGGGTGAATTACACGTTGACCGGAGTCGAGCTGCCCGCCGGCGCGCGGTCGGTTCGCCTTCGTTTCATGAGCCCGGCGTATGCGACCGGCAAGAAGATCACGCTGCTCGCGCTCGCGCTCTCGATCGCCGCACTCGCTGCGGGAGTGGTTCTGGACCGGAGAAGAGTTGCCTGAGAAGTCGCTGGTCGTGGTGCCGACCTATAACGAGCGGGACAACATCTCGCGGATGATCGACGCCGTGCTCGCGAAAGACGCGTCCCTTGACATCCTGGTGGTGGACGACGGCTCTCCCGACGGGACCGGCGCGGTCGTGACCGCCATCGCGTCCGCCAACGACCGCGTGTACCTTCTGCGGCGCAGCGGAAAGCTCGGCTTGGGCACGGCCTACATCGCGGGGTTCAAATGGGCGCTGGAACGGGAATACGCGCGCGTCTTCCAGATGGATGCCGACTTCTCCCACGACCCGGCGTACATCCCGGATTTCTTCAAGGCGGCGAAATCGACCGACCTCGTCCTGGGCTCGCGCTACCGGGATGGTCGGGCGAACGTCGTAAACTGGCCGGTATCACGGCTGCTCCTGAGCTACTTCGCCAACGTGTACGCGCGCAACGTAACCGGCCTTCCGGTCTGGGACGCCACGGGCGGCTTCAAGTGCTGGCATGCGAAGGTGCTTAGAACGATCCAGTTGGATGACGTGCGCTCCAACGGCTACGCGTTTCAGATCGAGATGACGTTCCGCGCATGGAAGCACGGATTCAGCATCGTCGAGATCCCGATCGTCTTTGTGGACAGGCTCGAAGGCGAGTCCAAGATGTCCAAGAAGATCGTGCGCGAAGGGATCTGGATGGTGTGGCGGCTCCGCTGGTGGGCGATGCGGAACCGGATTCCACGAGTGGAGCCGGTGGAACCGCGCAGCGCGACGGGCTCGGACAAAGCGGCATGACGGTTTCCCGGCCAGCCGGACGCGCGTTCTACAAGATGAGCGGGTCGGGCAACGATTTCGTCTTCTTCGACTGCCGCGACCAGCCGCCCGGTGACATCGAGAGCGCTGCCCGCATCATCGACCTCTGTGCACGCGGCACTGGCGTCGGCGCGGACGGCGTCGTCTTCATCCTCCCGTCGCCGGGACACGCCTACCGAATGCGCTATTACAACGCCGACGGCTCCCTCGGCGACCTGTGCGGAAACGCCAGCCTCTGCAGCGTCCGCCTGGCCGTAGAGTTCGGCTACGCGCCGCCAGACGGGTTCGAATTCGCCAGCGATGCCGGGACGCTCGCGGCGAGGTTGCGTGACGGGCTGCCGGAGATCGATCTCCAAGCCGTGGCCGACGTACAGCCAAATTTCCCGCAGATCCAGAAGGGCAGGGCGGAAGGCGACCTTGGTTTTGCCCTGGCCGGCGTTCCGCATGTGGTGATCACCTGTCCCGACGTCGAGTTGGCCGACGTGCCCGGTCGTGGTGCCCAGCTGAGATCGCACCCGTCATTGACCCACGGCGCCAATGTGGACTTTTTGTCTCACAGCCCGTCCGGCTGGTCCATGCGAACCTATGAGCGAGGCGTGGAGGGTGAAACCCTAGCGTGTGGGACAGGCGCCGTAGCCTCGGCGATCCTGCTCAATGAATGGGGCAAGGCTGGCGATCAAGTCAGCCTGCAGACAAGGTCCGGCCGGGTTCTGGACGTGACTTTGCGGCGCGAAACCGGGGTCTGGCACCCTTCGCTCAGGGGCGAGGGTCGGATCGTTTTCGAGGGGCGTTTGCGGGAAGTCTGACCCTTGAAGCGCCCAGTGGCGCACTGGCGGCGTAATCATGCCCGAGCGGCGGATGTTGAAGCAGCGGCATTAAATGACCTGGCCTAAAACCTCAGCGGGGAAGCACTTACAGGTCAGTCGCCTTGTCCCGATGCCGTTCTCCACATTCTTGCACACTGTCTGGTTTACATAATATATCTTATACGCATATGCGTTCGCGCTAATGACGGCTGGAGTGCCCGCGGACCTTGGACACCGGACCTGGGTATCCGCCGGTATGTGGCTCCCCCGTCGCCTCGCGTTCGGACTTCTACTCGCGGCCTTGCCGGGTTGCGACAGCCCAGCCGGCCCAGGCGACCTAGAGTCGTCGCTGGTCGAGACGCACCGGGCCATTGTGGATGGAGTCGTACTGGGCGAACTGAACCAGCCGCTGCACGACGTGGATATCGTCCTGCGTATCGCGGGAAGCCAACTGCCGTCTCCCAGGACCCGCACCGACGCCGCCGGACGCTTCCTGCTCGTTCTGGCGATCTACAACGGAGCTGGTGGCGCGGACTCGACGGCCGCCACCGTATACGCTTTTGCCCAGCCGCCGGCCTATTCGACCCATGCAGCGGCCCACGCCGATGCGATGCTCCGGTTCCTGCCCGTTACAGTCGAGCCGCCCCGGACCAGCGTGACGCTCAGGATGCCTGTGTTCTAGTCGCGCCCCAGTCGTGTGTCACGCCGGGACCCGTTTCCCGATTGTCCGCCGACGGTCGAACTCGCTGCCCGGGAGCAGCGGCAAAGCCCACCTCTATGGCGTCGTCGCCGGCGTCGCCGCTACCGCATTGAGCTCTCCGAGCCTCACTCGGGCTTCGGAAACCATCGAGCCCTCCGGCTCGGCGGCCAACTCGGCCCAGATCGCTTTCGCCAAGTCAGCCTTGCCAGCCGCCGTCAGCGCTCGGGCCGCCGAGGCCCTGAAGGAGGAAGCGTCGTTGGGAAACCGCGTAACCTCCGCTGCCGCTTGGTATTCCGCCGCAGCCATGTCAAACTGCTTGAGCCCTTCATGTCCAACGGCGCGCATCACATGCACTGCGGGGGCCAATTCCGCCGGCCGTTTCGCTGCCCTGTCCAGCTCCGCAATACCCTCGCGGAACTTGCCCTGATCGTACAGTATCTGAGCCAGCGTTAGCGCAGCCTGAGCGGCGCCGGTGGTCCCCTCGTAGCGCGTGGTTACGGACCGCAGGTCGGTCAACGCGAGCGGAGCGTTGCCCGACGCCATTGCCTGCCGCGCCTGGAAATAGGCGGATTCGGCCCTGGTCTCCTTGATCTGGTTGGAGCGCCGGTAGAACCAGGCGCCGCCAAAAAGGACGGCGATCGCCACAACACCGATTATGACGCGCTGTTTATGGAGCACGAGCCATTCGGCGGCGGATTCGGATCTATCGGGCTGGAATGCTGGATTAGCTTGACGCGTAGACATGGGAATCGTTGAGAGTTGGTGGACCTCCCGGAAAAATAGCGGTGCGCGGCGCCTCACGAATGAAACGGCCGACGAAAGAAATCGTATTCACCTGTGATTTCCTCGCCGTAGCGTGCGCCGTCTCTCTCCACTATCATCGCCCGATGCAAGCCAGACTCACGAATTCCGCCCGCACAAGCGCATCGGCGCGCCCTGCCCTGCTCCGGTCAGTCGCCGGCGCCTTCGCTCTTCTGTTCTTCGCCGCATGCGGCGAGTCGAGCGTCACCGATCCGTATCAGAACGCCGCGGGAGTCTTCCTGCTGCAGTCGATAGATGGCCGGAACCTGCCCGCGCTGATCACCTCGTCTCCCACCGACGGAGACCTGCGCGTGACGACCGGCAGCCTGTTCCTCTCGAGCGACCGCAGGTTTCAGGAGACCCTCACCGTTAGCCTGCTGCCGCCCGGGGGGGCTCCTGCGCAGAACGGCACCGCGGTCGCGACCGGAACGTACACGCTCGTCGGAGACTCGTTGGAATTCTCGATCGACGCCCGCGGCTCCACGGCCGCGAGCAAGATGCAGGCAAAACTCCGTGGCGATACTCTGTCCTACAACGTCCTCGGACGCGTCGTACTGTACCTGAAGCTGTAGCGACGCACCCCCGGACGGAAATAAGACTCGAGCTGCCGAGAAGCCCGACATGATCGACACCGGACCGGCGTGGAGCGAATTCGAGCCGTTTTCCGCGCTGCACGCGGGGATCCTGCTGCTGTTCGCGATGGCGACGGCGCTGCTGATCTACGGCGGACGCCGGCTCCCCCCGCCCGGACGCTCCCGGCTCGATCGCAATCTCGGCCTGGTCATGATCGCGCTCTGGGTCGTGAGCAACGGTTGGTGGCTCCTCCCCGCCCGCTTCGACGCGGCCCGCGCGCTGCCACTGCACGTTTGCGACGTCACTTCCCTGCTCGCGGGCGTCGTGCTGCTGCTCCCGCGCAGGCGTCTCCGCGCGCTGCTCTACTTCTGGGGAATCGGCATGAGCCTGCAGGCGATCGTGACGCCGGAGATCGCCTTCGAAGCCGATTCGATCTGGTTTTGGATCTTCTGGACGAGCCACGCCGGCATCATCGGCATCGCCATCTACGACGTCGTCGTACGCGGCTACCGGCCGGACTGGGCGGACTTCAGATTCGTCGTCCTGGCCGGGCTCGCTTACCTCGCCGTCGTGCTGGCGATCAATGTCATGCTCGGCTTCAATTACGGTTACGTCGGCAATGCGCGGCCGGGTGAAGCCTCCATCATCGACTTCCTGGGACCCTGGCCTTACCGGGTCGCCGTGATGGCGGTCCTGGTCATCGGGGTGATGGTGCTACTCATGCTTCCCTGGCATTTCGCCCGTGAGGCTCGCAAAAAGAATTGACCGCGCCGGCGGCGGAGTCTTCCCTTCCGGGCGCTTGAGGAGGTCGAGGAGCTCCATCGTTCTCGGAGGTACACTACGAAGTACGGGATGGCGGCAAGCTTCCGAGTCGATGTTGCCGATGGGCGTCTAACGGAACCGCGTTCTGTTGCGGGGCATCGTAATAGATGCGGCCAGCGAGCGCAGCGAGCAAGGCCGCTTCCTTAGCAAGCGCCCCGGCAGCAGCAACGCAACGTTAGAGAGCGTTTGCGCGACGGTCGTGGTTCTCTTCAGACCTTCCGGTCCGCGGTCTTGTGAGCACGAACGCGCCCCATCTGCATGAGAGTCTTCGCAATTGAGCTAAGCCTGCCCAATGTACCTGGAGACGCGGCTGCCTTGTCAGATCCTCTGCCGCCTTCGTCGTCGTCGCGAAGGGCCGCGAATGCTGCTCGGGCTTCTTCAGAGTCGTAGTTCATCTGCCCTAGGCTGAAGATCAGAAGAGCCTCACCAAAGGGGGTCATGCGATAACGGAATAGATCTTGGCGGGGCAATTCCGAATAGCCACCGACGTGTCTTGCAGTAATGCTCTGGTAGCTGGTCGAAATCGCGCCCAGCTCAAGCAGCCGCTGGATCGCCGCTATCCTAGGAAGCGCCTGCAACAGTCCCATCTTTTGCGCGACGACATCTACTCTGCCTGGATGGCCGATATCCCCGTCCAACGCGATGTCATGCAGGGCATCCCAGCATTCAAAATCGAGGACACGAGCTGTGCGCTCAACCGTGGCGCTGCGAACCCTATCGACGGATCGGAGGCCATCGACGATAAGATAGTCAAGCATAGATGCAGCCCCATCGGGATCGGTGTCAGGCGAGTACGAGTGGACGCGAACGTTCGCGATGTCAAAAGGAAGCGGATCGTCGTCGCTTCGGATCAAAATGACCTCCTCTGGCATACGCACCGAATGCGCGAGTCCAACCTCGTACAGGACATTGGCGTTACGAACGGGTCTGCCGTCCACCGTGGCGGCTGTACTCACGTCAGCGACGATCAGCCGACATCGCGCAACTTCATCAAGTATCTCGGTCAGAATCGAGTCCCCGCGTCGACTCAGGTCGATGCGATGGGCGGTTAACGAAGGAAGGTCCTCGCGCTCTCGAGCAATCGTTGTCGCGATGATGTCCCAGCGGCGATCGAAACGAGAGTCAAAGCTCATCGCCACGAAGCAGCGATCATCTCGGCCGAACGGAGGGAACAGCGAGAAGTAGTTGGCCGGATACATGCGAAGGTGATCGTGAGCTCTCTAACGCGTTCGCGATCAGTGGCGCCGCGAAGCGGCGTCCGTCTGCATCGCGTTGTTATGCATCGGCCTCCACATCGGCCATGGCTCGCCGTCGTCGGACTTTAGTGTAGATCACACTTGCTATCAGCGACGCTGCGACACCTAGGACAATGCCAACAACATAGTCCATAGCCGTGCGACGCCACGATTGCGCCCGGAGTGCCGCGCTTACTGCTTGAAATTGCTCGTCAGTTAGCTTCTCGAGTTCCTTTGCCTTCGCGTACTCATCTTTGATCGCGTGAGTCGCTTGCTCGGTTTCAACCATGTCATGCTTGATATCAGTCAGTTGCTTTTCTAGGTCCTTGAGGCTGCCAATGGCCTGCTCGACCGTCTCGATACGCTCGTGGAGTGGCGGCCTTGCCGGGCGCAAGAACATATCGACGCTAGCGGATAGAATAGAAGCGACGGCTGCGACCAACGCGAAACTTAGTTTTCCAAACTCCCAGAATCGACGTCGCCGAACGGCGCCAAGTTGGTCACGCCGAATCTGTGGGTGCTTGGCGAGAATCGCCAGCACATTGCCTTGATCCAGTACGTCGACGTGTCGGCCATCTGGCGAGGCTATGCTGGACCGCTGCTGCGGTGTCACCGGGGCTGACGTGATCACGAGTAGCTGGTTCGCGCTGCGCTCGCTGGCCGCCAGTTGGTCGACAGCTCGCCGGAGGACGTGGGGCGATATGCGCTTCCCGTGCTTCACTTCAACAGCAACAGACTGACCCTCTCTTGAGGCGATGATGTCGATCCCACGATCCCGCGCGTCCGAGAGAATCTCGACATCATTCCACCCCTCGGCCCTGAGGAGCTCAGCGCAGAGTGTCTCGAACTCTCGGGGTGTTAGGTCGAACAGGTCGCGTTGATCAGACATCACAGGTCACAGTCAGTGCCGAAGACGAAGAAGATCCGTATGCATAACTACTTATTAGACAGTCAGGATATGCTGCAGCGCCGCATGAATTCTTGCAAGCGGCTGCTGTACTCTCGCAGTGGCGGAAGGAGTGGTGCGGCACAAGTCGAGGCCGGGTAGGCATTTGGAATGACCACGCTTTCCGGCCGACGGAAATAGGCTGCAATGCTCCGGCTGCTTCACTCCGCATCGCGGCTCCGGAGAGCAGAGCTCCCCAGGATAGATCCATCCCCAATTAGCCGCCATCGCCTGATTGTGGGGATCACGTGCCGCCGATTCCGACGATATCCCTGGAAGTCACTATCCAACGTCAGGATCACGCTCCGCGGACAGTGCAACGACTGGTCCCGCAGCGATGACGACTCATTCGACTATGATAGTCGGAGCGGCCGGCTCCTCCGGCACACCCGGGACGTCGGCCTTCGTACCGGTGTGACCTTCATCAGCTTTCTCCTCCTGCCGCACTGAGGGCAGCGATTCCTTCGTGATCCACCCGTGGTCCGAGGCGTGTACCGCCGCCACGTACGAATCATCGGCCAGTACCAGTGTGGAGCCGGCGGCGAGGACTTCATCAGCGAGCGCCTTCACGGACTCCGATCGCTCCGGATGATTCTCGACGTTACGGATGTAGATCGCGAGGATGCGCCCGGGATAGTGATCGAGAATCGAGCGGTATATCTCCGGATCCTTCTGGCTGTTGTCCCCGATCAGCACGAACGGCAAGGACGGATACAGATCCAGGATCTCGCGGATCAGCGGTTCCTTGTGTCCGCGCAGCCGGTTGGATGACAGGGCGGAGAGCTTGATGTCCCAATCCCGAAGCAGTATCGGACCGACCGGTATGAGCTGTATCTCCATGAAGTCGGCGATGACATCGTAGATATTCCACGGACTGCTGGAGACGTAGAAGATGGGATTGTGCCGCTTCCCGTCCCCGCCGCGCTGGAGCGCTGCGTAGAACGCCGCCACTCCCGGAAACGGCAGCCTCGTACGCGAGTTCCCGAGCATCACGGTACGCACCGCCTGCAAAAAGTTCGTGATGCGCGATTGCATCACCGTATCGTCGCGGTCGCTGATCACGCCGAACGTCGCGGATGCTTCGGGTACTCTCAGCTGCGCGGTCGCACGCACATCCGGTTGGTTGTGGCGCAGTGGTGCCACGAGACGCAGCTCGACTTCACGCCACGGCTCCTCCGACGGTGGCAGCGGCGGAAGATCGACCCACTCCCGGAAAAAACCTTCCTCGTCGGCAACGACTTCCCGCTCCACGCCTCCCGCGGTGACCGATACGCGCGCGCCGGAAACGGGATCGCTCTCCACCCGCTTGAGCGTATTGACGAGATTGCGCCAGAGGCTGTCCGACTTCGTGGCTGCCGAAACGTTGGGAGACTCCAGCACGCGCCCGTGCACGAGCGCGCGCCGCTCATTGGCATAGCCCCGATACGCCACGATCTCGTACGGATCACTGCCCGCGCTCACGGAAGCGGCGACATCACCCAGAACATCTGCTAGCCACGCGAGCATCAGCTTCGCCTCACAACAGCCGAGGAAGCGCCCCCGGGGTGACTCGAACACCCGGCCAACAGTTTAGGAAACTGCTGCTCTATCCAACTGAGCTACGGGGGCTGAGGGAAAGCTAACAGCTGCGGCTAGCGGCTAGCAGCTAGCAGCTAACAACGGACTACCGAACATCGAAACCGTCAGGGATCTCGTCTTCGGATAACGCCGAGAGCTCCGTCACTGATTTCACGATCGCGCCGGAAGGGCCCTGAGCGAGCGCCGCTTCGAGCTGCTTCAGCGCTTCGGGCTCTCCCTTCGCCACGATCTCGACCGTGCCGCTGCGGGTATTCACTGCCCAACCGTCGATGCCGAGCCGGCGCGCCTGCTGTCGCGCGAACCAGCGAAAGCCGACGCCCTGGACGCGGCCCGCTATTTCAAGATGTATCGTCGTCAATTGAATGATTGAAGGGAGAGATCGGTCCAGAGCAGCAACCAGTCACTAGTCGCTACTCACTAGTCACTAGTCACCGTCTCACTCCAAGCAACGCGCCCAGGACCGCGGTCAGCGCCGCCTCGTCCGTCATCCCCGGAGTCCCGCTTACGCGGAGATCGCCCGACCGGATCCGGCGAACGATCCCCTCGAGTATCGTCGCCACCATCTCTGGCGGGCGCATCCGCGCCTCACCGCCCGCGTTGGCATCGCCCTCCCAATCGAGGTCACCCCACGCCTGCTGGGCGGCGGCTACGTCGGGATCGGCCGTGAGCGTCGCCGCCTTCTTCCAGTCGTATTGCTCCCACTCCTCGAGGATCCACGCCCCGCTCTGCTCCCGCTCCACGGCGTCCGGCGTCATCTCGGTAGCGGCGAACGGCGACTTCCACTCGATGGATTCGAGCACTGGCTCACCCGGCACGCCTCCGAAGGTAAGCGGCTCATACGACGGCTCGGGCTGCTCTGTCTTGAAATCGTAGAGATAGCGAGTGATCGGCGGCAGCTCTTCCCGCCACATGTCCCCCGGCCGCCGCACGTACGGCGGCGCCGGTCGCTGACTTCTCGCTTGGTCGCGCTCCGATTCGTCCGTCATCGCGCTCGCGGGTGAAAGCCTGTACAACCTATCGGGGACCCGCCCGCCCTGCCAGCACCAATCATTCTTCCCAGCTGTGCTTGCCCACGAGCGGAACGAACCGGACCGGCGCGATCTCCGTGCGCTCGAGCCTGTCGCCGCGCTTCACCATCAGATACAGGATCTGCTCCTCGCGATCTCCCAGCGGGATCAACAGCCTCCCGCCCTCGGCGAGTTGCTCGACGTATCCCTGCGGCACGTCGGGCGCGGCCGCGCTGACGAGGATCGCGTCGTATGGCGCGTACTGTCTCCAGCCGAGCGTGCCGTCACCGAGCAGGAGCGAGATGTTCCGCGCGCCGATCTGCTGGATGATCGCGCGTGCGCCCTCCAGCAACGGGGCGACCCGCTCGATGGAGAACACCTGCGCGGCGAGGTGCGACAGCAGGACCGTCTGATAGCCGGACCCTGTCCCTATCTCGAGCACTTTCTCGCTACCCGTGAGATGCAGCAGCTCGAGATAGCGCGCGTGGATCGACGGCTGCGAGATCGTCTGCCCGTTCCCGATCGGGAGCGCGGAGTCTTCATACGCGCGGTGCCGCACCGCCTTCGGCACGAACAGGTGCCGCGGAGTCTCGTCGATCGCCTTGAGCACGGCGAGGTCGCGAATTCCCTGCTCCTGTAGCTGCTCTACCAGCCGTCTGCGCGGCCCGCGGAGTTCCGGCTCTACAGTTCCCGCCACCAACTCTCCCGATCGTTCAGGCATTTGTCGTGTGTGAGATCGAGCGAAAGGGGCGTGAGTGAGATGTAGCCGTCCGCGATCGCGCGAAAGTCCGAGTCTTCCTCGCCGGACCACTCGATCGACCCGCCGCCGATCCAGAAGATGTCGCGCCCCCACGGGTCCTTCATCGGCTTCAGCGAATTGGAGTACACGCGCCGGCCGAGCCGCGTGAGGCGCACTCCCTTGATCTCGCTCGCGGGAACCGGCGGGAGATTTATGTTGAACAGCGTGTGGCTGGGATACGCCGGCAGGCTCGTCAGATGGCGCAGCAGCGCCGACAGCGGCTCGATCTGATCGTCCAGCATCGACGTGTCCGCGCGCAGATCGCCACCGGCGAACGAGATCGCGACCGACGGGATCCCGAGCGACAGTCCCTCCATCGCGGCGGCGACGGTGCCCGAATACAGCACGTCCTCGCCCATGTTCTGACCGTGATTGATTCCGCTGATCACGAAGTCCGGCCGCTCCGGGAGCAGCGCTTCGACGGCGAGCATGACGCAGTCGGTCGGCGTGCCGTCCACCTGCCAGGTCCGCTCGTCGATCTTCCGCGGCCGGACCGGATGGTGCAGCGTCAGCGAATGACTCGCCGCGCTCTGCTCCCTGTCCGGCGCCACGATGCTGATTTCACCCAGCGGCTCAGCCGCCTTGACGAGACACTTGAGACCGTGCGCGAAAACGCCGTCGTCGTTGGATAGCAGTATGCGCACTAGCGGAAGATGCCCGCTTTGTGCCGCCAGAGAACCCGGATGATGCGCCCCGCATCGACCGCCGCGCGGAAGTGGCTCGGCGCACCGTACACGGTAGAGATCGGCACGTCCGCGAACCGGTACCCCTGCCGCGCGGCGCGGAACAGAAAGTCCTGCTCATAGTCGTAACGGTCGCCCACCGCATGCACGTTTTTCAGGACTTCCGTGCGAAACGCGCGGTAGCCGGATTGGCTGTCGCTGATGTTCACCTTCGCGATCGCGCGGGTCGTGGCCGAGGACATGATGTTGGCGATGCGCCGGTGCCAGGGCACGGCCTTGCCGCTGATCTGCCGCGCGCCGATCACGATGTCGGCGTTCTCCAGCGCCTTGACGATCGCCGGCGCAAACGCCGGATCGTGTTGCCCGTCGGCGTCGATCGTCAGCACGGCGTCGTATCCGTTCTCGATCGCGTACGCGAAGCCGGCGCGCAGCACCGTGCCCTTTCCGCGATTGACGTCGAACTCGATCATCTGGTCGCACACCGATCGGAGCACCGAGCGCGTCTCGTCCGTCGAGCCATCGTCTATGCCCAGAATCGTGGCGTTGGGAAGTACGTTCTTGAGCGCGAGCGCGACTTTGGCGGGGAGCTCGCCCGCATTGTAGGCCGGGATGATCGCCAGGACTCTGTTGATCATTTTGTTGGTTGGGTTCCGTCGAGTAGCGCGAGAATCTCCTTGAGGTCCTGCTCCATGGACCCCACCGTTTGCGAATCCAGTGCCGCGCGCGCCACGGCGCGGAGCTCGCCCGCTTTGCGGTGGTCCTCGATCTTCTGCCGCGCTCCGTCGATCGTGTACTTCTCGGAGTACAGCAGGTGCTTCACGAGCATTATCAGCTCGACTTCCTTGCGCTGGTACACGCGGTTACCAGACCGGTTTTTGGCGGGGCTCAGGAACTTGAACTGGCTCTCCCAGTACCGGAGCACGTGCGGCTTGAGGCCCGTCAGCCCGCACACGTCTCCGATCGAGAAGAACTCGCGGACCTGGTTCCCGCCGTTCGCCTTGCGCTGCGACGCCATCAGTCTCCCTCCGCCCGGAGCTCGCGCGCCATCAGGGCGCGCATTGCGTCCTGCGCGGGCTCGCCCTCGAACAGCACGCGATACACGGCGTCCACGATCGGCATGTCCACTCCCTCCCGCGCCGCCAGGGCGCGCGCGCTGCGAGTCGTCAACACTCCCTCGGCTACCGTTTCCTTGCCGGCGAGCGCGGCCTCCAGCGAGCCGCCCTTTCCGATCGCTACTCCCACGGCGCGGTTCCGGCTGAGCCCGCCCGTGCACGTCAGCACCAGATCTCCCAGCCCGGCGAGCCCCGCGAACGTCGCCTGCCTCCCGCCGAGCGCGACGCCCAGCCGCGTCATCTCCGCCAGCCCGCGAGTGATCAACGCGGCGCGCGCATTGTAACCGAGGCCGAGGCCATCCGCGATGCCCGTAGCGACCGCCATGACGTTTTTGAGCGCGCCTCCGACCTCTACCCCGATGACGTCGTCGTGCGTGTAGGTCCGCAGATTGGAGCCGCTGAATATGCGCTGCGCGACGAGCGCCGTCGCCTCGTCCTCGGAAGCCGCCACCGCCGCCGTCGGCTGCCCGGCCGCGACTTCGGCGGCGAACGTCGGCCCGGACAGCGCCACCAGCGGCGAGTGCAGCTCTTCCTCCGCGACGTCACTCATCAGCGCGAGGGTGTCTTCTTCCACCCCCTTGCTGGCCACGACGATCACCGTGTCCTTCGCGATCGACGGCTTAACCGTCTTTGCGATGGAGCGGAGCGCGTGCGACGGCGTGACGAATATCGCGACCCTCGCCCCCCCGACGGCGTCGTCCAGGTTTGCGAACGCGCGCACGGACTCGTGCAATCTGTGTCCCTGCAGGAATCGGTTCTCGTGCCGGCTGTTGACGCTCTCGACGACGTCCGCCTCGCGCGCCCACAGCGCGACCTCATTACCCGAGCGCGCCAGCAGATCGGCCAGTGCCGTGCCCCACGCACCCGCGCCAATGACAGCGCACTTCTCCGGATGCACGTCAGCCTCCGGATCGGGCCGGGTGGGTGTCGCCAGGGGCCCGCTTGCCGCGGCGAAAGCGGTGCTCTTCGCCGCGCCGCAGGCGCGCAATGTTCGAGCGGTGCGTCCACACGACAAACCCCGCCACGACCACCGCGACGGCGAACAGCGCGGAACGCGGCGGAGTCCCGGTCGCGAGCAGTACGAAGGGGAACGATACCGCGGTCACGAGTGACGCCAGGCTCACGTAGCCGCTCGGCAGAAACACGAGCACCCATACAGCCAGACCCAGCGCGGTAGCGAGCGGAGCGAGGGCGAGAAACACACCGCCCGCGGTCGCCACCCCCTTGCCGCCTTTCCGGAAGCCGAGATACACCGGGCGCACGTGGCCCGCGATGGCCGCGACCCCGATCGCAATCGCCCAGAGGTCATGCCGGGTCGCGTGCAGCATCGGAACCAGCATGAAGACGGGGAGAAACCCCTTGAGAGTATCAAGCAGATACACCGCGACGCCGGTCGGAACTCCGAGCACGCGCACCGCGTTGGTCGCGCCGAGGTTGCCGGATCCGTGCTGTCGCAAATCAACTCCGCGCGCGCGGCCCGCGAGGTACGCGAATGGAATGGAGCCGACCAGGTACGCGATCACCACCGCGGCGATGGGGTGCACGTCAGCCCGATTTGCGCCGCATTACGACTCTCAGCGGATTGCCGGTGAATCCCCACGCCTCACGGAAGCCGTTGTGCAGGTATCTGATGTAGTGCTCCTGCACCTTGTCGGGGTTGTTCCCGAACACGGCGATCATGGGCGGCGCGGTCTCGACCTGCGTGGCGTAATTGAGCTTGACTTCGTGCCCCGCGGCTTGCGGCGGCTGCCTGCGCGCGACCAGCTCGCCGAGCGTGTTGTTCACCTGCGATGTCGTGATTCGCTTCTGCCGCTCGGCATCCACCTGCAAAATCAACTCGAACAGCTTCTGCACGCGCTGCCCGGTGAGCGCCGAAGTGAAGAGGAATGGAACGAACTTGAGAAATGGCGCCTTCTCACCCACTTCCTTCTGGAACTTCGCCGCGCTCTTGTCGTCCTTCTCGGCGAGGTCCCACTTGTTGACGACCACGAGCAGTCCGCGTCCGGCCTCCCACGCCAGGTTCGCGATCTTGAGATCCTGGTTGTGCAGCCCCTCGACGGCGTCGATGAGCAGTACGCAGATCGTCGCGCTCTCGATGGCGCGCCGCGTGCGCAGCGTGGAATAGAACTCGATCCCGTCGCTGACCTTGGACTGCCGCCGAAGTCCCGCGGTGTCAACGAACACCATCTGCCGGCCGTGATACGTGACGGGCGTGTCGATCGCGTCCCGCGTGGTGCCGGCTTCATCCGCGACGACCAGCCGCTCTTCCCCGAGCAGCTTGTTGACGAGCGACGACTTGCCGACGTTCGGGCGGCCCACGACAGCCACGCGCAGCTCGTCCGGCGGCTCCTCGGTAGCGGTCGGAATGTTCTCCACGATCACGTCGAGCAGATCGCCGGAGTTTTTGCCATTGGCGGCCGAGACTGGAAGAGGGTCGCCGGCGCCAAGCTCGTAGAATTCGTAGAAGTCCGTGCTCGCGGGATTGTCCACCTTGTTCGCGACGAGCAGCCACGGCTTCTGCGAATCGCGCAGCAGGTCCACGACCTTGCGGTCGCTCGGGTGGAGCCCCTGCTTGGCGTCCACGACGAGCAACATCAGGTCGGCCTCGCTGATCGCCTCGTCCACCTGCCGGCGGATCTCGACGTCCATCGGCATGCGCGGATCGTCGGCCAGGCCGCCCGTGTCCACCAGCCAGAACTGGCGCCCGTTCCAGTCGGCGCGGCCGAAGTGGCGGTCGCGGGTGGTGCCGGCTTCGTCGCTGACGATCGCGGAGTTGTCGCCGATGATCCTGTTGAACAACGCCGACTTGCCCACGTTCGGGCGGCCGACTATCGCCACCACCGGAATGTTCACGCTGCCAATGCTGCTTCGAGTGGAGCGCGCTCGAGTACGTCTATGAAATCATAGGAGGGCAGTACCAGCATCGGCATCGCGGCGCGCAGAGCTTCGAGTGAGTCGTCGTCCAGAAACAGCCCGTCGTCGTTGATCGTCTCGGCGGGGATGAGGGCGAAGTCGAGGTCGGTGCGGCCCTGGAGCGCGGCGCGCAGGTCCGCGCCCACGAGCAAGCCCGCCGTTCCGATCGCTGGACCGAACAGCGTGTTGGTC
>JBPCPS010000120.1:0-5326 GCA_050998915.1 Gemmatimonadaceae bacterium | reverse complement strand
GGATGGCGTCGGAATTCTCCAGGTCCTGTTGTGTCGTGGTGGCGCCCCCTCGTCCGAACGTCGTGCCCAGACCGGGCACCGTGGAGCTGTGTCATATGCGGGCCTGGTTACTGATCGCCACCATCCCGAGGCCGCCGGTGAAGAGCTTCTTGATCAGATAGTTCTCTTCGTTGTCGAGCGTGGCGCCGCCGAGGTGCGCGATCGACGCGCACTGCATGAGCGGCAGCGAGTCGCCGTCGAGGTCGCGGCGTTCTTCGAAGTGCCGCTCGCGCGACGCCCAGACGCGCTCGGCGACCATGTCCATTGCGGTCTCGAGGTCGATCTCCACCCAGGCCGTGGCGCCGGGCGCGCGGTACTTCACCGTCGTGGCGCGCGCGGCGTGCGTGAGGAGCTCCTGTGTCGCGGCCCCCTTCGGACAGAGATGACCTTCCGAGATTGGCGACGCGGGATCTCCCTCGACCGAGACCACGCCACCGTTGCGGTGAAAGATCAGCTGTCCGCAGCCAACCGCGCAAAAGGGGCAGACCGACCGCGCGACCTCTGTGCCGGTGTTTCGCGGCTGGAGCGCCCGTGTCGCATCCGACATCGCCTCCGGGCCGGTGCCGTCGCGTCCGGTGCGAAGCTGTTCGATGAGCGGCCAGCGCGAGAAGCGATCGAGCATCGACATGAGCGTATTCTGCAACACCTTGCGCCTGTCCACACTCACGAAGCCGCCGCGGATCACGACGTCAAAGGTGGGTTGCTGCGACCCGCCATGGACCATGGCGCCAAGACCACAAAGACCACAGAGCACACCAAGAAGAATTTGCGTTCCCGGATGTTCTCATGGTCGGGAGTATATCTGGCGTGGGAAGAGCGCCGTGACCCAAACCCCTAAAGTGGTACACCGGAAGGTCACTTCGTTTCTCCGCGTGAGCCCGTTACCTCCGCCAACTCCGAGATCTCCAAGCGAAGAGCTCTGGGGGCCGCCAGCCACGAGAGGCCGCTAATCCGGCCTATCGTCTGAAATTGCTATCATTTGCCATACGCTAATATCACCATCACCTACCGTCCCCGGAAACTCTTTCGCTACGATCCAACTCTGCTTGATACGCGCCTCGAGGTCAGGAAAACTCTTCCGGAGCGCGCGAGGAAAGGTAATGACCAGCCAACTGCGTCTCCCGTTGTATTTAGATAGAACCTCGTCAAGCGCGGCGACGGAGCGGACGTCGAAATAGTCTTTCCCTTCATGGATACCGTAACGCTCGCCATAGTAACGGTATCCCGGCTCAGCCAGATGGATCACGATCACAATATCGTTCGGGTTGCGCGTGGTTTCGACATATTCCAGCGAACTTCGGTAAGCCTGCTTGGGTACGGCGTAATAGGGCGGAAGAGAGGCCAGCGAAAGAGTACTCAATAGAAGCACCAGCCCCACACTGAGCCAATACGAAAAGGCCGGACTGCGCTTCAAGATGCGGGCGCCGAAGGAGGCGATGTTATCTATTCCCTGAACTGCCACGAGTATGGCGAGCGGCAAAACGAGAATGAAAAAACGCGGGGAAAAAACCAAGCCGAGGACAATCAACAGAGCGGCTTTCAGCACGCCCGGCGCGGTGAGACCCACGATCAGCGGCCAGTTGCGCCTGAGGAGCACGAGGTAGCCCACCCCGGCGATGATGAGGAAAGGTATCGCGCCGAACAAAAGCCCGGTCCCAAATCCGGCGGACACGCCGCGCGCAATCTCGACCAGAAACTCTGCAGAGAACGGCGAGAATCCTGCAGAGGGATCCGTATAGACCGAGTGCATATAAACATACATCTGAGGCAGGACGGCGGCATACAACTGGAAGCCTAGAAAGCCGATAATGGTGAACACGCCGATCAGTCGTTTCAACAACGGCGTCGGTGAACCACCTCGACTCCTGATCCAGAACAGGGCCAGGCAGCCCACAAGAATATGAGCGGCAAAGACGAAGCCGCTGATCAGGATAGAGGCAAAGTTCAGCACCGTTGTCAGGACGTACCATACCCAAACGCGCGCGCGATCCTCGTGCAGAGCCTTCACAAACAGAGCGGACGAAAGGAGTGAAAAGAGAACGTATGCGGTGTATGCGCGCGCGTTCTGAGAGAAAAAGATGTGGTGATAAGACACCGCCAGTAACAAAGCCACGCACTCACTGGCGCGTCGTGACAGCACCTGTCGCGAAACCCAGTAGATCGCCGGGATTGTGGCCGTGCCAAAAATGACGGCGGGCAGCCGAATCGCCCACTCCTGCTCGCCAAAGATGGAGACGCACAGTTTCACCAGCAGTGTATTGAGCAGGTGGTTGTTCGAGCTGATGTAGCTGATCGCCACCTGCCACATCGAAGCGTTGCGGTAATTGAGTATGGGGGTGATTTCGTCGAGCCAGAGATCCGAATTGAGAGACACAAGGCGCAGCGCAAGGCCTAACAGCGTGACTGCCGCCAGCGGCCAGGTATAAAAGCGTCGGGGGCCCGGCGATTCCACAGCAACGGCCGGGAGAGATAAGCGGCAGTTTGCCTCAATGGTGGCAAACTGCCACCGACGGAACCCAAGCCAGAGCAGTGTTGCGCCTTGAAGGGCGATTGATATTTGCAGGAGCAGGAAGCCGGAGACAGGCGGTGGCGGTAATACTTCACGCTGCGGCAGAGGGTTGTACCAACCCTGAGGCATGACGATGCCCGACAGGATCAATAAGAGCCCAAGCCCGAGGTACGTCTTATGCCGGTTCATCGACGCCAGTTCATCGAATCAGTCTTCACATCCGCGGGAAGGCGGCGTCCGTGGCGCATCCTTGACGATGAGATTGACAACCACACACCAGACAAACGTCGGCCATTCTTTCCAGATATTGATATGGCTGGTGCCGTACCGGCGGGTGTACTCGTGAGTAGGCACATTCATCACCCGGTGGCCGTATCGCAGCATCTTCATTACCATTTCCTGCTCGATGGTGTGGGTATTCTCAGTCAGTCCAATCGCCAGGGCATGTGTCCGGCGAATAGCACGGAAGCCATTCAACGTATCAGTCAGGTGCGTATGCCACCTTTTATTGATGGCGATGTTCATCGAGATATTGCCTATGGTGCGGACGAGTTGGCCCACGCTGACCGAAAGTTCCTCGCTCCCTCCCGCGAAGCGGCTGCCCACGCACAAATCGGTCTCACGCCGGATGACCGGTAGCGCCAGCTTCGGAATGTCGACAGGATCGTGCGAGCCGTCGGCGTCCATGAACACGATCACATCGGCGGCCACCAGCCCCAGACTCAGACGCACCCCGGAGCCCTTGCCCTTGCCGGGATCGGTGTGGACCGTCGCCCCAGCGCGCTTCGCAACAGCCACCGTCTCATCGGTAGAGCGGCCGTTCATCACATGCACTTCGTGGACAAACCTTGCCGCACCGCGGACTGTGTCGCCAATCGTGTTCTCTTCGTTGCGAGCCAGAATGACAGCCGCCACCCGGCATTCGCCATAATCGGTCAGGCCATTGAACGACATTGGACTCTCAGTCTTGTCAACGTCCGCACGTCCACCTGCTCGGAGGCGGCGATCGTCATCGCGGAGCTGATTCTACTGGTCATGTTCTCGATTCCCACGTGGGCCAGTCGGACCAGGGAACAGCAAGCGGCCCGACGCCAAGGAAGATCATGATCGTGCCGTGCATCGCCCCGAGCTGGTTGTAGAACTCGGGGCCCATGATGCCGCCGGGCGCGTGGGTGTTAGCGAGCCACGAACCGACGAACGGGACCGGCGAACCCGGCTCTCCGGTCGTCATCGATCGAACAAGAATCTTCCGGCGTCCGGCGGCTTCCCCGGTGTAGGCCAGCCGCATCGAATCCGGAGACCAGGCTGGAAACATTTCAACGCCGTCGGCGCTCGTGACTTGCGTCAGCTTGACGTCCGGGCCGCCCGTGCCCTGGCCCTCGTCTCCCGGCCGCCGCAGCATGGGCGCGAGCCAGATGAGTCCGAGCAGGAGCAGCAGGACCGCACCAGCGGCGACGAGCCTCGCGCCCATCCGTCGGACTCCAGCCGGCCGCACGGGTTCGGTCGCGGAGTCGGTCGTCGCTTCCGCAAAGTGTTCCTGCACGCCGAGCAGGTCACGCGCGAGATCGAGTGTGGAGGCAAAGCGGTCGCCCGGATCTTTCGCGAGACAGCGCTCGACGATCCAGCGGACGGGCGGGGGCACTTTCGGGTTCGCTGCCGCTATGGGGACCGGCTCGTCTTCGATGGTCGCCGCCAGCGTCTGCACCAGGCTGTCACGCTCGAAGAGGCGCCGGCCCGTCAGCATCTCGTAGAAGGTCGCCCCGAACGAGAATTGATCCGACCGGTAGTCCGCGGCACGGCCCGCGGCCTGTTCCGGCGACATGTATCCCGGTGTGCCGAGCACCGCCCCGGCTACATGCGTGGCCGCGAGCGTCGGGACGTCCGCAGCGCCGCGGCTCTCGGTCAGCTTCGCCAGACCGAAGTCGAGAATCTTCACGTGTCCGTCTCGAGTGACGAAGAGGTTCTCCGGCGTGATGTCTCGATGGACAATGCCTTTTTCGTGCGCCGCCGCGAGGCCGCTGGCGATCTGAGTCGCGTAGTCGAGCGCCTTGCGTATCGTGAGGCCGCCGGCCGTTGCGCCTGAATCGGCGGCGTCGGAACTCCGCGAACCGGCCGTGTCGCCGCGTCGGCCGGAGGTCTTTCCGAGCTGCGCGCGCAGCGTCTCCCCCTCGAGCAGCTCCGACACCAGATACGGGAAGCCGTCCCCGGGCCCGATGTCGTGGACCGCCAGGATGTGTGGATGATTCAGCGCGGCGGCAGCGCGGGCTTCCTGCTCGAAACGGTGGAGGCGCTCGGCGTCGGCGCTGAAATCGGCCGGCAGGACTTTGATGGCGACATCGCGGCCGAGCCGCGGATCACGCGCGCGGTACACCTCGCCCATCCCGCCCGCCCCGATGGAGCCGACGATCTCGTACGGGCCAAGTCGCGTGCCTGGAGGAAGGAGCATCGGATAGGCGTCCCGATCAGGAGCCGCTCATTGTAGTCCGCGAGCCCCTCACCGCGTGTAAACTCGCCAATCCGCGATCCGCAATGCGCAATCCGCAATATGATCATGGCCCATGTTCCGCTTCACGGTCGGCGTCGAAGAGGAGTTCCAGATCGTCGATCCGCAGACCTGCGAGCTGAAGTCGCACGTCTCCCAGCTGCTCGCATCGAGTGAAGCATCCCTCGGCGATCAGATCAAACGGGAGATGCACCAGTCGATCGTCGAAGTCGGCACGAAGGTCTGCAACGATGTAGGCGAGCTCAGGGAAGAGATTTTTCGGATCCGGCGCGAGC
>JBPCPS010000119.1:0-5094 GCA_050998915.1 Gemmatimonadaceae bacterium | reverse complement strand
GCTCGCGCCGGTCGGGGCCTTCTGCTTGTGCAAGCCGCGTGGTTTCTACGGGTTCTCGCGCAGGATCCGCTGGCGATACTCCTCGCTCGCGTAAATGGCGACTTCGACGCGCCGGTTGCGCGCCTTGCCTTCATCGGACGCGTTGGAGTACAATGGCTCGATCTCACCACGACCGATGGCCGTCAGCCGGCCGGCTGCGACGCCGCGTGACTGCAGATACGACGACGCGGCTCGTGCGCGGCGCTCCGACAGACCCTGGTTATACGTGTCAGTGCCGTCGCTATCGGTGTGGCCCACGATCATCAGCGAAGAGTTCGGATACTTGTTGAGGCTGTTCGCGAGCTCGTCCAGATTCGTCCGCGCCGCGGGCAGCAGAACATCCGAGTCGTACGGGAAGAGAATTCCCGACTCGAACGTGACGGCGATACCCTCGCCGATGCGCTGGACCGTGGCTCCGGGAATCCGGTCGCCGATCTCCTTGGCCTGCTGGTCCATCTGGTGGCCGATCACCGCGCCGGCGGCGCCGCCGAGCACTGCACCGATGATGGCGCCTCTCGCGGTGGACCCCGTCTGGTTCCCGATCACTCCACCGATGACCGCGCCGGTTCCGGCGCCGATCACCGCGCCGCGATCGCGATTGCTCAGCGAGCTGCACGCGGACGCGGTCAGGGAGACTACTATCAAGCCACTGAGTAGCTGGATTCTTCCGATTCTGTTGGACATGGTGGACTTTTCCCGGCTGAATGAGCCTTCCAGGACTATCAAGATGGGTGCCACTGTTGGCGTCGGTCGTAGGGAACATTCATGTTTTTTCACGGGAATAACCACGCCGCGAACCGCCCTGCGAATCGCCCTGTCGCTGGCGACGCTCGGTTGCGCGCAGGACGAGGTCGTGCCGGCAGCGAAGCCGGCAGTCGCGGTGCCGGTTCCCATCGTGGACATGTCGCCCTCGGCGCAGCGCCCCGTCCTGGCGGCGGAAACGCCGGCGCTGGCCACGGAACCTGTCGCTCGATCCACACCCGCCGCGGTCCCGGCGCGCGGCGCGTCCGTGGTCGGCGTGGGCGACATCGCCGTGCTGCGGGCGAAGCGCTTGATCATTCCCGTCGCGGGAGTGAAAGCGGCGGCGCTGGTCGGCAGCTTTCGCGATACCCGCGGAGCGCGCGTGCACGAAGCGCTGGACATCGGTGCGCCCCGCGGGACCCCTGTGCTCGCGGCCGATGACGGTACGCTGCTGAAGCTGTTCACGAGCCGCGGCGGTGGTTTGACGATCTACGTCGCGGACCCGACCAAGAAATTCATCTACTACTACGCGCACCTCGACGCGTATGCGCCCTCACTCGCGGAAGGGCAGCCGGTCGCGAAAGGGCAGCAGATCGGCACGGTCGGCACGACCGGCAACGCGCCGCCGAACACGCCGCACCTCCACTTCGCCATCCTGCGGAACGACGACATGACGAAATGGTGGCTGGGGACGCCGATCGATCCCTACATGATCCTGAAGTAGCGCGGCGCGGGGGGCGCTAGGCCGCCGGCTCGCCGCGGCGGACGTGTGCGGTCTAGGGCGAGACTGTCAGCGCGATGGGATTGGCGAGACGCACGATATGCTCGCGCCTGGCGAGCCGTCTGATCTGCTCGAACCAGCTGGGCGGCCGCGGCTCGCCGCCATGCTCCATGACCCACTTCGCCACTTCCGCGACTTCTTCCGGATCCATCCGCAGGCATCCCTTGGACGCGGCCTCGCCCAGCGACGCGACGGTGGGTGTCCCATGGATGTAGTAGTCGGGCTCGCTGAAGAAGATCTTCACGGTCTGCATGGGATTGTCGGGGTCGCCCGGCTCCTTCGGCGTCTTCCCTCGAGCCCACGGCTCCTTGGGCGGGACCCAGCGCGGATTCCAGATGAGCTTCCCGATCTGGAAAGTTCCCGTGGGAGTGGGATGACCCTCGGCGCCGACGGCGACGGCGTGTCGCCCGAAGGCTACGAACTATGGACTATCCTCGTCCGGCCGTTTCTCGAGCGGCCCTAACCCCGTCGGACGCTAGCGAGGGTTTTCCACGGCGGGGTCGTCGAGCAGGAACCGCCGGACGAACTGGATCGTCGCGTAATACTGCACATCAGCGTTGTTCTTCTTCCGAAAGCCGTGGCCTTCGTCCATCGCCAGCAGGTACCACACCGTGCCGCCATTGCCGCGCACGGCACGCACGATCTGTTCGGCCTCCGATCTCGGTACGCGCGGATCGTTCGCCCCCTGGACGACGAACAAGGGCTTGGTGATCCTGGAGACGTTGGTGAGCGCGGCGGTGCTGTCCATCCAGGCGCGAAGCGCCGGCTCGCGCTCATCCCCGTACTCGGCACGGCGGAGATCGCGCCGGTACGATTCGGTGTTCTGAAGAAAAGTCGCGAGGTTGGAGATGCCGACGACGTCAACCGCACAACAGATGCGGTCGTCGTACATGGTCGCGACCATGAGGGTCATGTATCCCCCATAGCTGCCGCCGGTGACCAGTACCTTGGAAGCGTCGAGCTCCGGCTGGCGGGCGATCCAGTCGAGCAGCGCCGCGATGTCCTTGACACTGTCGAGTCGCTTCGCGGCGTTGTCCAGCTTGACGAAGGTCTTGCCGAACCCGGTAGATCCGCGGACGTTCGGAAAGATCATCGCGACGCCCAGCTCGTTCATGTAATAGTTGCTTCGACCCTGGAAACCGGGACGGGATTGCCCTTCGGGGCCTCCGTGAATGTTGATGATTACGGGCCGTTTCCCGGCGAAGCGCGCGGGCGGTCTATAATAAAATCCCGAGATCTCGCGCCCATCGAAGCTCGTCCACTCGATCAGCGACGGCTCAACCAGATCGTCCGGGTCGAGACCGCCCAATTCGCTCTCCGTCCAGCGAGTGAGTTTTCCCGACGGGACGTCGAGCGAGAAGACGTCCGAGGGAAACTTCGATGCGGAAAGCGAGAAGGCCAGCTCGCCTCCGCCCGGGCGCCATTTGAGCCCCCCGACCTGCCCCTGCGGCAGTGACGCGACGCGCCTGTGCCTTCCTGTAGCGGTGTCGAGCAAGTGCAGGCGCGCGATCCCGGCCTCGTTGACGACGAAAGCGATCGTGCTTCCGTCCGGCGAGAGGTCGAAGGCGTCGATGTCCCACGGGATGCCGCTGACGACCGGCGTCACGCGGCCGGATGCCACATCCACTTTCATCAGGGCCTGAAACTCGGAGCCCGCGTCGGCAGTCGCGAACACCGCGCGGCCGTCGGCGGAAAACTCTCCACCGCTCCACGCGACGGGATCTCCCGAGGCCGCGGGAGTCAACAGTCGTTTCGCGCCGCTCGCGACGTCCACCAGCCACAGGCGGCTGTCGTTGACCGAGAGATACTCACCAACCAGCAACGTCCTATCGTCGGGCGACCAGTCGAGGGCGCTCCACCCGCCGCCACTGACCTGCAGCACACGCCGGTCCGTCGACGGTATGCGGGGATCCATCGTGTAAATGTCGCGGTCGGTTCCGTTCCTTCTCGTGGACGCGTACGCGATTCTGTCGCCGGCGGTCGACCATTCGACTCCGCCATTCTGCGAGCGGCCGCCATCGGTCAGCAGGACGGCCTCGCGCGATTGAAGATCAAATCTGTATAGCTGACCGAACTCATTGCCTCCGACGTCGCGGCTGAAGATAAGAAACTGCCCGTCCCGGGGATCGAAGGAGCCGCCGGTCACGGGCTCATCGTAGAACGTGAGCTGGTAGCGCGCGCCCATCGGAGCGCCTACCCGGTGCAGCTGCGCGGCGTTGCCGAATCGCGTGCTGAGGAGGATCTCGCGGCGCGTGGGGTGCCAATCAGCGAGCGAGGCCGAGCGTGCCTCGGTGTATTTGCGAACGGTCGCCGCGAGGGATGCCGGAATCGGCGGAATTCCCTGCGCGACAAGATTCTCCGGAAGCTGGATAGTGGCGGGGCTCTGCTGCGCTGTAACAACGGCTTCCGGAGCTAACAGCGCGGCCACTATTGCGGCGAGAAGACGGCGGTTCATGGGGGTTTCGCGTTGGAGAATCGAGCGCATTGAGGAACTAGAGTTCGGGCAGGGTATGTGTCCGGCCCCTGTTCTGCTCCCGCAGCCAGCTGTACAGCGGTGCGAAGTATTCCATCATCGCGTTGGCGTTGAGCTCCTGGCCGGTCGTCTCCCGCAGCACGTCGCGCCATGGCCGGCTCGCCCCCGGCGCCATCAGCGTGCGCAGAAAATCTCCGACCCCCGTCTTCCCGTAATAGTTGGTATTGCGTGGATCCTGATTGAGAATGTTTTTCGCGATGTGGTTGTGCATCTGGAAGAGCAGCGCGAACGACAGCGCGTAGTCGTAGTACTGCGCGGGGTCGTCGTTGATGTGCGTCTTCGTGAGCGCATCCGCGAACTGCTCGCCACGCGCGGCCGGAGGAACGATTCCCTGGTAGCGGCGTGCCAGCTCCCACCAGCGCGCGTTCCACTGATCCGCCGGGAGGTTGTTCGCATACAACTCGTGCTCGAAGCGCGTCATCGTACCCGCGGACCACGGCATGAACACGATGTAGTTGAGCGCTTCCCGCAGTAGCTGCGCTCGCTCGTCCGCCTGCGCATTCGCGGCGAGCAGTCCCCGGCCAACCAGAAACGGCCGCTGCATGGAGGCGAGCCCGATCATGGAGCCGATGGCCTCGTGGTACGCGCGGTTCGCGCCGCCGCGCAGCACGAGCGGGATTTCCGGCCGGCTGTACGCCACGTAGTAATAGATGTGGCCGAGCTCGTGGTGGGACGTTTCCCACCAGTATGCGTCCGGCTGGACGCTCATGAGCGAACGCAAGTCGCTCTCGAGGTCCAGGTGCCACGCGGAGGCGTGCGTATTTTTCTTGTAGGGAGCGTCGGCCGGAAGAGGGAAGAGCGACGATTTTTCGTAAAAACTCGGGGGAAGCGCGGGGAAGCCGAGCGACTTGTAGAAATCTTCGCCCGATCGCACCACCCACTCGGCGGTTCTCCCCTTGAACGCGTCGTCCGGGCTGGATCCGCCCGAAGATTTGACCAGGTCGCTCCAGTTCTGCCCCCACCGGTTCGAGAGCCAGTGCGCCGGGAGGTACTCCGGCAC
>JBPCPS010000090.1:0-25825 GCA_050998915.1 Gemmatimonadaceae bacterium | reverse complement strand
GCGCGCCGATGTTCCCCAGGCCCAGGACCGCGGTGCCGTTGGTCACAACGGCGACGAGGTTGCCCTTCGCCGTGTATTTGTAGGCGTCTTCCGGAGACTTTGCGATCTCGAGGCACGGCTCGGCGACGCCGGGCGAGTACGCGAGCGCCAGATCGCGCTGGTTGTTCAGCGCCTTGGTCGGAACGACCGCGATCTTGCCGGGCCGGCCGGAGGAGTGGTAGTCGAGCGCGTCCTGACGATTCATCCAGCGAATCTATCGGGGGCGGGGGGCACGTGAAACGGATCGGCTGCTATCGTGTCGGATTCGCGCTCGAAACGACGGGGGAAAGGTGCCCCTTCAGGTCGCCGCGGCTCTTGTCCGCCTCACGGCGGCGTACAGGGCGACGAGTACCAGAAGAAGCCCGCAAACACACACGATGGCCGCACCTGTGGGCAGATCCAACCGGTAGGAGGCCAATAGCCCCAGCAGGCTAGCCAGTGCGGCCGTCGCCCACCCTATCACCAACTGACGCATCCAGGTCCGCGCCAGCATCACGCCGCATACCGCGGGTACGATCAAGTAAGCGAACGTCAACAGCACCCCAGCCACGCGTACGAAGCTCACGACGACGATCGCGAACGCCGCGTAGAACAGGAAATCCCACAGCCGCACGCGCATACCCTGCGCGAAGGCCTGCTTCGGATCGGATGAGATGAGCGCGAACCGCCGGTGAAACGCTCCGTAGAACACGCCCAGCGCCGCGAACAGGACCGCGCGCTGGGCCACCTCGCCCTTTGTCACGTTCAGGATGTCGCCTGTCAGCAGGTGCTCGAGCTCCTCCTTTCCCCCCGCCACGCGACTCAACAGCAGTATCACGCCGGCCGCCGCCACGACGAAAGTGATTCCGATGATGGCTTCCTGCGGCACTTCGCTCTCGCGGGTGCTGCGCGACCAGCTAAAGAACGCCGCGCCCACGAACGTCACCGCGAGAGATATCCAGAAGGTGGTCGGGGAATCGAAATGGTAGCCCAGCAGCAGTGCCACGACGGTCCCGAGCGTCGCGACCTGCGCCAGCGCAAGGTCGACGAAAATGACTTCCCGCTTCACGACGTGAAGGCCGAGATACGCCAGCAACGGTGGCAGCAGCAGCGACGCCGCCAGCGGCCACTTCATCACCTCCCAAATGATATGGGCGTCCACGATCACCTTCCCCGGAGGGACGTCGCAAGGGTGGTGACCATGTAGTCCATCATGTCGAAGTAGGTCGCGGAATTCGTCCGAGCGCCCGGCTGCTGTGGAATGTCGAGGACGCGGGCACCCGTCTGCCGCGCGACCGTCTCGGCCGTTCTCCGATTCTGATACGGCTGCACCGATACCACCCGCGCTCCAACCGACTTCATCGCTCCTATCACCTTGGCGATGTGCGCCGGCGACGGCGCGATTCCGGGCTTGGGCTCGAGGGTCTCGACTACCTGCAGCCCGAACCGCCCGGCGAAATACACGAAGTCCTTGTGGTAGGTCACGATCTTCGCGCCCCTGAACGGCTGCAGCTGTCCCTGCCATTGCGCGAGCTTCGTATCTATCCTCGCGTTGAACGCTGAGAGATTCCGCCTGTACAATGCCGCGGACCGCGGATCGACCTGCGCGAAGTGGTCGGCGATATGGTCAGCAACGATTCTGGCGTTCACCGGATCGATCAGGAAATGCGGATTCCCCAGCGAATGGACGTCACCCCGCGAGCGATCGAACGACTTCGGGATCTCCGCCATCCGGATTCTCTGCGATGCCACGATGCGACCGCGCGCGCCACTGGCGATCTTGGCGTTGCGCGAGCTCTCCAGCAGCGGCGGCAGCCAGCCGAGCTCGAGCTCGGCTCCGCCTTCGATCAGGACGTCGGCGCGATTCAGGGTCACGATGTGGCTCGGCTTGGCGTCGACGTAGTGCGGATCCTCTGTGGGCTTCGCCAGCGCGGTGACCTGGACGGCACTGCCGCCGATCTCGCGCGCAAGCGCAGCCAGGTCGGGCGTCGTCGCCACGACTTTGAGCTGTGCGGATGCCGAGGCCGCCGTTCCCGCGAGGGCGAGCAGCGCGACCGCGGCATGCCGGATTGCAGTTCTATTCCTCATAAAATCAGTGCGCCTCTAGAATTTGTGTGAGGCGTGGGCGCCGAGCAGAAACTCGAACTGCATCCAGATCGAGTGATCGGTCCCCACGTTCTTTCTGTCGTCGTAGTTGTACTGCAGTCGAATCTTGGAGAATTCGGTCGGATACCACGTCACGTTGGGCGAAACACGGAAGCGATCGGCGCGCAGCTCGGAGGCGAACGACCCATCGTCGCCGGACACCACGTCGCCCCTGAGCCCCGCGACGATCCGTGGCCGGATGCCGTACAGCAGCTGAGTGTACCAGCCACTGTCGCGCAGCGTTTCGTTCGAGAGGACGACAGCCGGATCATCGGCCGCCTCACGCTCGGCAGCTTCGTACCGGCGCGTGAGTGCTTCCAGCTGCATGGAGACGAATGGAAAGCCCTGCTGCGCAGCCGCGGGCTTCCACTTGTAATACGCGTCGACTCCGAAGATCCGCGTTCTGGCGGACGGTCCGGTGTTGTTCGGACCCAACGCCGCCGACGCGCCGACCAACAACGTCTGTGTCCCGCTCAGCTCGAACGAGCTCGCGATGCGCGGCACAATGAGCATGTCGCCCGCGGACTCCACGGGCCGGTCAGGAGCGATGCCGCCGTGTATCTCCGACGACTCGTCGGAGCGAAAGCTGAAGGTCGTGCCGCCCACGCTGTTCATGATGCCGAGCATCGCCTCGGCGTAGAACGGCGTCGGGGCGAGCCATGAAAGTCTGGCACCCTGGCTGCGAAGTCCCTCCGGCCCGAACATCCGGTTCAATGCCAGCGGCTGGTCGACGAAAGCCCAGGAGTGCGGGTGCTGCGGGTTCTGCCGGCCGAACTCGGCGAAGAACTGTCCGACCTTCAACTGCAGGTTTGCCGGAAGAGAAGTCGTGAGGAGGAAGGCCTCTTCCAGCTCGACACCCGTCTCGCCCCCTTCATCGAGCTTGAAGATGAATGCGGCAAATCCCTTGAAGTAAGGATCGACGGCGCCGTCGAGTGTCAGCTCCGTATTCGGAATCGTAAAACCACGCACGAGAGGATCGTGGTCGCCCAGCTGTAATGAGCGAACATTGCGCTCGGTCGACCAGCCGGCGTCGACGAGGGCTGTGAAGCCGATGTTCATATAATTGGCACTTCGAGCCGCCACGGGCGGCTGGACCGTATCGGGTGTGATGGCCGTCGTGTCGGTAACCTGAGCCGAGAGCGTTCCGGCGCACAGCATCATGGCCAGCGCTCGTAGCGTGGTTCCGGTCAACGTTCGCATTGCATCGTTCTCCTGAACTGGACTGTTCGCCGCGCGCGATGTGCGCCGGCGTGCGTCAAGCCAGGTGTTCGGGCGGTGCGCGCGATTGTAATGCGTGGCGGGAAAGCGAGCGGCAGGTGACCGCGCTGGCCGATGCGGGCCGCGCCATAGCCGGATTGGCGGCGATCGACGGTGGAGCCGGGCTCTTCGCCGCGCCCGTCGAGAGGTGACGGCAGATGATGCACGCGTCAACGTGCGCGGTGCCGCACTGGCTGCCGGACGTTGCCTCGACATGGGCTGGCGTCCCGAGTCCGCTACCCGCGGTCGCGGCGTGCGCCACGCTCAACGCCACCGGCAGCGCCAGCTGGACGGCGGCGACCAGGGTGGTCAGCGTACTGCGACGAAGCGCGATAAGACTCATGTCCGCGGAAAGATACCGATGTCCGCTGTGGATGCGACCATTCGGGGATTCAATGCCCCGGGAAGCAACCGGGGCGCTGCAACTCCCACACCAGATGAGACCCCGCCGATTGGGTAATGTTCGGTGGAGGCGGGCAGCGATCCTCCTCCAGAGGCGGCAGCGTCTAGATTTCGGAATCCACCCAGCCACGATTCGCCGATGACGTACAAAAGTCCATACCTGATGCGCCGAATCGTGCGAGGCCTGGGAGCAGCCTCATTTCTGCTCGTGCTGAGTAGTTGCCGCGACGAGTACAGGTTCTACGGCATCCCGGTGAATCCGATGGTGACTGCGCCGGTCGACGTGCTGGTGCGGGACGACGGCTCGAAGTTCTCGATCGGCGCGCAGCGGGGAAGGGCGTCGCTCGTGTTCTTCGGCTACACCAACTGTCCGGACGTCTGTCCGACGACGCTGGCCGACTGGAAACGCGTCAAAGCCGCGCTCGGAAGCACCGCGCGGTTCGTCGACTTCGTATTCGTCACGATCGATCCGGACAACGACACGCCGCAAGTGATCGAGCGGTACCTCGCGAAGTTCGACACCGCGTTCGTTGGCCTGACAGGGGAGCCCGACCGGATCGATTCCGTCGCCAGGGGCTTCGGAGTATCCGCTTTTGCCGAGGGGACTCTGCCTTCGGGTCACACCGCAATGGCGCACCCGAGCCGGGTTTATCTGGTGGACACGCGCGGGCGCATCAGGTTCGTGTTCCCTCCGGGCCTGAAGGCGGAAGAGATCGCGGACGACGTGCGGCACGTGCTGTAGCTCCTAGTCACTAGTCACTAGTCAGTAGTCCAGTCACCAGTCACTCCACGTAGCTCCGCAGCAGCTGCAGCATCCTCCGGTCCGTTGCCTCGTGGTCGTCGAGCTTCGGCGTCTCGATCACTTTGGGAATCGAGGCGAGGCGGTCGTCGTTCATGATGCGCCGGAACGGACCTGCACCGATCGCGCCTTCGCCGATCAGCTCGTGCCGGTCGCGCCGTGATCCCAGCGGCACCTTGGAATCGTTCAGGTGCATCATTCGCAGCCGCTCGCGGCCCACCACGTCGTCGAAGCGCTTCCAGACGCCGTCGTAATCCGTGATCAAGTCGTAGCCCGCCGCGAAGACGTGCGCCGTGTCGAAGCACACTCCCACTTGGGCGCGCACCGATTCCGGAATAGCGGCAACGAGCTCGGCCATGTCCTCGAACGTCGAGCCCAACACTGTTCCGCCGCCGGCGGTGAGCTCGAGCAGCAGCATCGCGCGTCCCGGCACCCGCTCCAGCGCGATGGCGATCGCCTCCGCGTTCCTGGCGATGCCGCTGGCGCGGTCGTCCATGAAATTGCCCGGGTGCGACACCAGACAATCGATGCGCAGCGCTTCGGTGCGCTTCAGCTCACAGACGAAAGATTCAATCGATCGCGCCCGCAGCACCGGGTCCGGCGACGCAAGGTTGATCAGGTAGCTATCGTGCGCCGAAGTCGCGGCCACGCCGGTCTCGGCCATCGCCGCGATGAACGTCTCGCATTCCTCGGCCAGGCACTCGCGCTCGGCCCAGCGGTTGGCCTGCTTGGTGAAGATCTGCATAGCGGTCGCCGCGATGGCCTTCGCGCGCGGCGGTGCCTGCGCGGTGCCGCCGGCTATCGATGTGTGCGCGCCGAGCGGGGCGGGCTTACCTGCGGCCACGCAGCCACGTCAGCGGATTGACCGCGGGCCCGCCGCGGCGGATCTCGAAGTGCAGGTGCGGGGGGAACGAGGGGTCGGTGGCTCCGACGGTGCCGATGACCTGTCCCTTGGTCACGCGTGCGCCCTTCTGCACGTTCATCCGGCGCAGCGAGCCGTACACCGAGTAGTCTCCGCCGCCGTGCTCCACGATGACGGTGTTGCCGTACGTTCCCATAACGTCGGCGAGCGCAACCGTGCCGGACGACACGGATTTCACGGGCGTGCCGTCCGCCGCGGCGATCCCGATGCCGTTCCACCGCGTGGTCGTGTTGTTGGGGTTCACGACGCGGCCGAAGTTGTACAGGATGTTGCCATCGACCGGCCAGTCCAGCTGGCCGAAGTCCGCGGTGCGAATGGTGCTCGGCGCGCGGGTGGCGCCCGTTCGCGCCGCCGCGCGCCTCCTCTCCGTCTCGAACGTCTCGATCACGCTCGTGAGGCGCCGCGCGGTTCGCGCCAGCTCGTCGAGTCGCTGCCGTGTGCGGCGCGTGTCCGCTTGCACGTTTCGCAGCGCTTGCCGCTCGCGCGTCTGCAGCGCGGCGATTCGTTGCTCCTCGTCGGCCTTGTCCTGCATGTTCTGGCGGACGTCCCCCTGAAGCCGCACGAGCTGCGCGCGGTTGTCCCGGATCCGCCGCTGCAGATCATCCACGCGGCGCACCAGCGAGCGGTCGCGCTGCGCCAGTAGGTGGAGGTACTTGTAGCGCGCGATCAGATCACCGAACGATTGCGCGGATAGCAGGACTTCCGCCGTGAAGAGCGGGCCGCGCTTGTAGATATCCGATACCCGCTTGCGAAGGACGGCGTGCTTGATGGCCGCCTCGTCCTCGGCGCGCACGAGGTTGGTGGTGGTGGTCTGGACTTCCTCGGTGATCGCCACGAGCTGGCGGTCGAGAGACTGCACGACCCGGCGCGTGGCTTCGCGCTGGCGCGTGAGCAGCTGCACTTCGTCCGTGAGGTTGTGCGCCGTGCGCTGGAGCCCGGCCATGCGCCGCTGCAGTTCTTCCCGCTCCCGGCGCACGCGCTCGAGCTCGTCCCGCTGCGCCCTGAGCCGGGCGTCGGCCGTTTGCGGTTGCTGCTGGGCTCCGACCGAGGTGCCCGCGACGCTCGCCACCAACAGCCAACAGCCAACAGCCAACAGCCGCCCCATCACACTTCCTTCAGATGCCGGCCGACCGAAAAGAGGCTCCCGAGCAGTCCGATCAGCGCCCCCGCTATCACGCCCAGCGCCGCCGCCCGGGCGTCGAAGAACTCCGTTCGGATCATGTGTCGGCTTATGGTCTCGCTCGCGAACCAGGTCATGGCGAGCGCGAGCAGCCCGCCCAGCACTCCCTTCACGAACCCGTCGATCAGAAACGGCATCCGCACGAAGCCGTCGGTCGCGCCCACGAGCCGCATGATCGCGATCTCGCGGCTGCGGGCGAGCACGGCGGTTCTGATGGTCGCGCCGATGATTATCACCGCGACGAGCGCGAACGCCGCGCCAAGCGCGAGCCCCGCGAACGTCGCCAGCGTGCGCAGCCGGTAGAGCTTCTCCACCCACTCCTGCCCGTAGCGAACGTCGTCCACGAACTCATAGGTTCCGGCCCGCTCGGCGACCGCCTTGACCGTCGCGGGGTCGCGGAACCCGGGGCGAAGGCGGATGTCCATCGAGCCGGGCAGAAAACCGCTCTCGAACACGTCGCTGAACTCGCGCATCTCCTCCTTGGCGCGGACCAGCGCTTCCTCGGGAGTGACATAAGTCACCTGCAGTACTTCCGGGAACGACCCGATGTCGCCCATCGCGGTAGCGATCGCCTCGGGCGAAGTGCCGTCGGCGACGAACGCGCGGATCTCCACGCGCTCCTCCACGGTCTGCAGCGCGGTCCGGATGTTCAGCGCCACCAGCGCGAACAGACCGAAGGCGAAGAGCGAGAACGCGATCGTGACGATCCCGAGCGTGCTCAGCAGGGGAGACTTCCGGAATCCGGTGAACGCCTCGCGCGTCGCGAGTCTCACCCCGTCTCCCCTGCCGGCTCCGCGGCAGGACCTTCAGCGGAGTCGTATACGATGCGTCCGTGGTTGAGCTCGATGACGCGGTGCTCGGTGCGGCGCACCAGGTCCAGGTCGTGGGTCGCCATGAGCACGGCGGTACCGGTCGCGTTGATGTCGCGCAGCAGCTGGAAGATTCCGCGCGTCGCCCGGTCGTCCAGGTTTCCGGTCGGTTCGTCCGCGATGAGGACGAAGGGATCGTTGACCAGCGCGCGCGCGATCGCGACGCGCTGCTGCTCGCCGCCCGAGAGCTCGCGGGGGAAGGACGTGGCCTTGGACGCCAGTCCGACCTGCGCGAGCACGCGGTGTACCTTGGGCTGAATCGCCGCCTTCGGCGTGTCGGTGACCTCCAGGGCGAACGCGACATTCGCCTCGGCGGAGCGGTCTTCCAGGAGGCGGAAATCCTGGAACACGATCCCGAGCTTGCGGCGGAGCTTGGCTATCTCTCGGCGCGATGCCCCGCGCGCGCTCAGGCCGCTCACGCGCAAGTCGCCGTGGCTCGGCTTCTCCTCCATGTACGCCAGCTTCAGGATCGTGGACTTGCCGGAGCCGCTCGGTCCGGTGAGGAAGGCGAACTCGCCCTTGCGCACGTGGAACGTGATGTGGCTGAGCGCGATGCCGGTTCGGGGATATTCCTTGCCGACGCCCTGAAACCTGATCATGTCAGGAAAGAGCCTGAGCGAGATCCGTGATGAGGTCTTCGACGTCCTCGACGCCGACACTCAACCGCACGAAGCCGTCGGGGATTCCCATGGCCGCCCGCTCTTCGGGGGTCATGCGCGCGTGCGAGGAGAAGCGAGGCTCGATCACGAGCGAGTCCACGCCGCCGAGGCTGGCCGCGTGCGTGAACAGCTTGAGCTTGCGGAGAAACGCGTCCGCCGCGGGCGCGCCGCCGGCGAGCTCGATCGCCAGCATCCCGCCGAATCCCGCCAGCGTTGCTTTCGCGACGGCGTGATCCGGATGCGACTCCAGGCCCGGGTAGTGAACGGCCGAGACGGCGCGCTGCTTCTCGGCCCACCGCGCGATCTTCAGCGCGCTCTCGTTCTGCTGTCGCACGCGGACGCCGAGCGTCTTGAGGCCGCGCGACAGCAGCCAGCACGCGAAGGGATCAGGGGCCTGCCCCCAGTACTTCAGCTTGTCGCGAACCTCTTCCACGAATGACGCGGTACCCAGCACGACTCCGCCCAGCACGTCGTGATGGCCGTTGAGGTACTTGGTAGTGGAGTGAATGACGACGTCCGCGCCGTGCTCCAGCGGTCGGAAGTTGATCGGGCTCGCGAATGTCGAGTCGACCACCAGCGCGAGGCCCTGTGCATTCGTAAAACTGCGGATGGGCGAGAGGTCGATCACGCGGCAGGTGGGATTCACCGGCGTTTCGAGGAAGATCGCGCGTGTCTCGGGACGGGCCTCCTTGCGCCACACCCTCGGGTCCGACGGATCGACCAGCGACACATCGATGCCGAGCGTGCGCAGCTCGCTGGTGAAAAGATGGTGCGTGCCGCCATAGATCCAGCCGCTGGCGAGAAGGTGGTCTCCCGGGCGGAGCAGTGCCAGCATCGCGCACGCCGTAGCGCCCATTCCGCTCGACGTGACCACCGCGGCCTCGGCGCCGTCAAGCAGGGCCAGCGTCCGCTCGAGCGACTCGATGTTCGGCACGTTGCCGTATCGCGCGTACCGGAGCGACTCGGTGCCGAACTCCTGCACGTAGTTGACGGACTGGACGAGCGGCTCGCCTACCGGCGAGCCCGCGGGATTGCGCTTGGCATCACCGTGGATGGCGATCGTGGCAAGCCCGCGCTGGACGTCCAGCTCGGGGCGCGTCAGGCTCTGCTCCGGCCGGGGCGGGTGTCGAGGTCGGGCTTGGACACGCGTACGTACTCCGATATTGAAAGTCCGGCGACATCCCGCACGAACACGTCGCCTTCCGCAATCGAGTCGTCGATATCGAGCTCGGCTAGCTCGTGCCGTCGCGGACCGAACACCCACACCAGCTCCCCGTCTTCCACCAGCCGCAGCAGCGCATCAGACGCGCGCATCCAGATCTTCGGACCCCGCTCCGCGTCGCCGCGACGCGTAGCGATGTATCGCGCCACGCGGAGATCGCCTTCCCGGGTGCGCAGGTTGCGAATCGACGCGGGCGCCATTCTCCTCAGCATCACGATACCGGGCGCACCGCCACGTATCCTTCCTCGGTTCGCATCAGCAGCCGGCGCCGGCGCAGGTCCTCGAGCAAGACACTCGCCTCGTCGCACGGAATCCCGACCGCGGCGGCGATTTCGTCCGCCGGCCCGCCGCCGCAGTTGAATACCGCTTCCCAAGCCTCGCGCCCCGCCGGATCGATGTCGCCGAACAGGCGCACACCGTCCGCGCCGCGGTCGTAGACCAGCGCGAGCCCGTGTCTCTCGAGCACCGTCTCGATGGCATCCAGATGGGAGTCTGTCATTCCTCTGAATACGAAGTACACGTCCTGCCGCTCGGGGTTCGCAATGCTGGACAGGAGCAGCTTGGCCACGATCTCGTCGGCACAGGAGAAGTCGAGCGCGCCGACGTGGGAGAAGTCGATGATCGTCAGCGCTTTGGGGCCGAGCTGGCCCAGCTGCAGCTCGATCTCGCTGCGGACGGCCGCGCCGGTAGGGCGCGTGACGAGGTTGGAGTACAGCGCGCATACGCTGCGCTTCAGGACGGAGCTGAGGTCGATGTGGTTTACCATCCTACGCCACCCTCTGAGGGATCGTGATCTGAAGCTGGGCGCCCGGAAACGGAGCGAGCCCTTCCTCACGCGCCGTCTCGTCCGGGTCCCAGTCCGGGACGCTCGCGACGATGCGCGCCGTCCCGCTGCGCACGGAGAGCTTCCCGTCCCAATGCCCGACGAACTTGCGCATGCCCGCGAAGCCCTGGCCGCGACCCTTGTCGGGGAAGCGGCTGACTCCATTCAGGACGGCGTCCTCGAGCGCGATGGCGTCGTTCCACCGGTCGCGCAGCCGCCGCGCGGGTGAGCTCTCCAGCGACTGGCGAAAGCCGACTCCCGCGTCACACACCGCGATGACGACGACCCGCCTGCCGTTGAGCCGCTGCTGCCAGGTGTAGGTCTGCACCGCCACCCAACCGCCACAGCCGGCGTGCTCTATGATGTTCTGGCACGCTTCCGACAGAGCCATGGTGAAGCGCATCGTCGCCTTGGGATCGAGGTTGAGCTCGCCAACCAGTATCGCCTGCGCCTTGTTCTGAATTTGATCGACCACGCCGTGCACGTCCCCACTCTGGACGATCGGAGTGATCTCCAGCAAAACGTCTCGCCGCAGGTGCGGTGGTGAGCGGTGCGCTTTGCCAAGGAAATCGTACAGCTCTTCCGCGTGCTTGTAGAAGTTGGTGCGCGCCCAGTACGAGCCGGTATTCTCGGCCTCCGGGGGATAGAACCCGGGGCGGTCCGGCCGCGACTGGGCCAGAGTCAGCAATGCGGTGAGCCCGTACGGCGACGCCCAGCGCGTGTGCCGCGCATCGACGATGATCTTTTCGTCAGCGGGAAGAGGGGCGAGTTGATCGAGAACCTGCTCAAAGCTCTTGTCATCCAGTGTAAGTGGGACATTGATCAGAGTTGTCACCGGACGCTGAGTTCCCCCCTCAAGTGATTCGCAAGGCCGGACGCGCCCTTGTGATCGACATTTCTCGCGGCCGCCACCATCGCTCTCTCGATCGCTTCGATGAAATTCTCGCCGGCGAGAAGACGAGAGAAATATGTGGCACCCCACACATCCCCGCACCCCGTAGGATCTCCATTTTTTTCTCTACTCGGCGTTGCGAAAATCTTCGCGGTGCGTATCGGTCCGCTGTGGGGAACCATCATCTCGCGAAGCTTTGTGAGATCGGAGAGTCGCTCGAAGCCGGGCGCCGCGAAATAAATCACGCCGCGGCTGCCCGCCGTCATCGCCAGGAACTGCACGCCCACCGAAAATGCGGTGGCGGCAAGAGTCATGGGATCCGGGGCGAGCAGCGCCGCCTCCTGCTCGTTCACCTGCATGAGGTCGAAGCAGCGGTACCACTCGGTCGCGGCCGGCAGCGGCTGCGGTATTCGCATCCCTTCGGGTCCCGTGGCCAGGAGCAGGGAGTGCAGATCGCAGTAGATCGGGCCGCGGAAGTTCTGCCGGATCAGCTGCGCGGTCTCGAGGTCGAGCTCGAAGCCGCTGATGAGGTTAATGTAGAGCGCGTCCAGGTCCTTGAGCAGCGGCTTGAGGCCGAGCCAGTGCCATTTCGGGACGCCGCCGGTGAGCTGCTCGCACCTCTGCTCCGCGCTCGAGTACCGGAGAACCACCCGGTTGTTGGGGTGCGGGACCTCGATGGGCGCGGCGTCGGGCGCGATTCGCCGCAGCCGGGATAGAAACTCCCTCGCGCGCGCGGCCATGTCCTGGCCGACTTTCACGAGCGGGACGACCTGCCAGTCCGGCGGGAGCGCCGCGTCGAGCGCGCTCAAGGCGTAGGTGATCCCGCCCCACTCCTGCACGGGCGTGTCGCGCGGATCGCGGCCGTGGATCTCGTCCCACACGAAGCTGCCGATGACCCCCAACCTCCGCGGGGCCATTACACCTTTCCGAAAGTTTGCGCCTTGAAGGTGGCGACCGCGCCGACGACGCCGGCGGAGATCGGCAGCATGCCGGGAACGATCTCGCACGCATCCACCGCGGTCTTGAACGCGCGTCGGCGGACCTCGCTCCTCAGCGGCTCGAACAGCGCGTCGCCCGCCTGGGTGACCCCGCCGGCGACTACCACGATGTCGGGATTGATGATGTTGATTAACGTCGAGATGGCGGTGCCGAGAATGCGAGCGGTCTCGCGCACGACCTCGATTGCGACGGGATCGTTCTGCTTGGCGGCTTCGTACACTGTCTGGGCCGTGATATTGGCGGGATCGCCGCCGGCGAGGACGAGCAGCGCCGAGCTCTCTCCGTCATCCAGCGCTTCGCGCGCGCGCTCGGCGATCGCCGGGCCGCTCGCGTATGCCTCGACGCAGCCGTAATTCCCGCACTTGCAGCGCCGTCCGTTGGAATCGATCGTGGTGTGGCCGATCTCGCCGGCAGCGTCCGATGATCCGTGATACAGCTGGCCGTCGAGGATCAAACCGCCGCCGATCCCGGTGCCGATGGTGATTCCCACGACGTTGCGATGTCCTTTCGCGGCACCGCACCACCACTCGCCGAGGGTGGCGCAGTTCGCGTCGTTGTCGAGCGTGGCGAGGAGCTTGACGCGCGATCCGATCTCGTCGCGCAGCGGGAAATCCCTCCAGCCGAGGTTGGGAGACACGATGACGATCCCGTGCTCGCGATCGAGCGGGCCGGGTGAGCCGATTCCGACGCCGAGGAAATCGTCCCGGACCGCGCCGGTCTCCGCGATGACTTGCGCGATGACGTCCTCGACCATGCCGACAATCCTGTCCACGACCGCACCGGGGCCTTCCTCCCCACGCGTGGCAAGCGAGCGCATGGCCAGCTCGGAGCTGCCGTCTTCCGGCATGGCGCCGACCACGATGTTGGTGCCGCCGAGATCGACGCCGACGATGTAGCGCTCGCGGACGGACATGGGCTGTTGGCTGTTGGCTATTGGCTCTTGGCTAACTGCTCGTCCTTACGCTCTCGACGAGCCGCACGACTTGCTCCGGTGAAAGGTCGCGCATGCACCGCCAATGGCCAAGCGGACAGCGACGGGGGCCGTGCCGGTGACAGGGGCGGCAAGCCAGCGAGTCGATTCCCGCGATGGCGTTGCGCGTGGCCAGCGGCCCGAAGCCGAAGGTGGGGACCGTCGGACCGAAAATCGCCACCGTCGGCGTGTTCATGGCGGAAGCGAGATGCAGCGGGGCCGAGTCGTTGGTGACGACGGCTGCGGCGCGCCCGATCAGCTCCGCGGAGCCGAGCAGTGATAGCGCTCCGGTGCCGTCGAGCATGTCGACACCGGCGTCGTTGCGGATGGAGCGCGCGGCATCCTGCTCGGCGGCGCCGCCCACTATCGCGAGGCGATACCGCTCCGAAAGCAGCCGGGCGAGTTGCGCGAAGAAGGGCCAGCGCTTGGTGGCCCACATGCTGCCGGGTGCGAGCACGACCAGCGGCTGTTGGCTGTTGGCTGTTGGCTGTTGGCTAGCCTGCGCGGTATTGCCGCTCAGCAGCGCGTCGATGGCATCGCGCTCCTTCTCCCCGGGGTAAAGCGAGGGCCTGAGACCGGTGGGAGGCGCCGCGTCACGGCCGGCCCACGTCGAGAGCGACCAGAGTCGCTCGGCATGATGCTTCTCCTCGCGGTAGGGGACGAGCTTCGTGTACAACGCCCTGCCGGCCGACGTCGAGAAGCCGACGTAATTCTTCGCGCCGATCAACCGGGCAGCGATTGCGCTGCGTAGCGAACCCTGCGCGAGGTACGCCGCGTCGTAGCCGACCGGGTGCTTTTTCCCCTCGTCGAACAGCTCGCGCGTCGAGCGCGCCGCGCGCCAGAGCCCGATCGGGCCGCGGTCCGCGCCGCGCTTGTCGTACAGGATGACGCGGCGCACGGCAGGATTGTTCGCCAGCAGCGGCGCCGTGATCGGGGTGGCCAGCACGTCCACCGGTCCCTGGCGAGCCAGCTCCGCGATCAGTGGTGTGGTGAGCACCATGTCGCCGATGAAGCTCGTCTGAACGACCAGCGACGCCATCTAATCGACTTGCAGCACCGCTAGGAAAGCCTCCTGCGGGATCTCGACCGACCCGACCTGCTTCATGCGCTTCTTTCCTTCTTTTTGCTTCTCCAGCAGCTTGCGCTTGCGCGTGATGTCGCCGCCGTAGCACTTCGCCAGCACGTTCTTTCGCAGCGCCTTCACCTGGCTGCGCGCGATGACCTTCGTTCCGATCGTCGCCTGAATCACCACCTCGAAGAGCTGCCGCGGGATCAGCTCCTTCAGCTTCTCGGCAATCTTCCGCCCCCACTCGTACGACTTGTCGCGGTGGATGATCACTGAGAACGCGTCCACGGGATCGCCGTTGATCAGCATGTCGAGCTTCACCAGATCGCTCTCGCGGTAGTCGAGCACGTCGTAGTCGAGGCTGGCGTAGCCGCGGCTGATGGTCTTCAGGCGGTCGTAGAAATCCAGAATGATCTCCGCCAGCGGGAACTCCCAGTCGAACTCGACGCGCGCGTGGTCGATGTAGCTCATCGTGCCGTACACGCCGCGCCGCTCAGTGCCAAGCGTCATGATGGGGCCGATGTACTCCGCGGGCGCGACGATGCGTGCCTTCACATACGGCTCCTCTATCCGGTCGACGTTGGCCAGCGGCGGCATCAGCGCCGGATTCTCCAACAGCAGCATCGTGCTGTCGCTCATGTAGACGTGGTACTCGACGTTGGGAACGGTCGAGATCAGATCGAGATCGAACTCGCGCTCCAGCCGCTCCTTGACGATGTCCATGTGCAGCAGGCCGAGAAACCCGCAGCGGAAGCCGAAGCCGAGCGCGGTGGACGTCTCGGGCTCGAAGAAAAGCGAGCCGTCGTTGAGCTGGAGCTTGTCGAGCGCGTCGCGGAGCTGCTCGTACTGTTGCGTGTCGGTCGGGTACATCCCCGAGAACACCATCGAGCGGACTTCCTTGTAGCCGGGCAACGGAGTGGACGGATGCTCGGCGTCGAACACCGTGTCGCCGACGCGCGTCTCCTTCACGTGTCGCACGTTGGCCACGACATAGCCTACCTCGCCTGGTCCCAGCTCATCGGCCTTCACCTGGCGCAGCTGGTAGTAGCCGACTTCCGCCACCTCGTACGTCTCCGTGCTCGCGCCGAACGCGATCCGCATCTTCGGCCTCACCACGCCGTCGACGACGCGGATGCTGGGAATGGCGCCGCGGTACTTGTCGTAGTACGAGTCGAAAATCAGAGCGCGCAGCGGGCCCGCCGGCTTGCCCTTCGGCGCGGGGACGCGGCGGATGACTTCCTCGAGCAGCTCCGGAACGCCGATGCCTTCCTTCGCGCTCACCTGCAGCACGTCTGCCGGATCCACCCCGAGCAGCTCGACGAGCTCGGAGCGGCGGCGGTCGGGCTCGGCGCCGGGAAGATCGATCTTGTTGAGCACCGGGACGATCGTAAGCCCCGCGTCGAGCGCGAGAAAGAGGTTCGCGATCGTCTGCGCCTGCACGCCCTGCGATGCGTCCACGACGAGAATCGCGCCCTCGCACGCGGCCAGCGAGCGGGAGACTTCATATGTGAAGTCCACGTGGCCGGGTGTGTCGATGAGGTTCAGCTCGAAGCTCTCCCCGTTCCGCGCGGTGTACTGCATGCGGACCGCGTTGAGCTTGATGGTGATGCCGCGTTCGCGCTCGAGGTCGAGCGTGTCGAGCACCTGCGCCTTCATGTCGCGCTTGCCGAGCGTGCCGGTGGCTTCGATCAGCCGGTCGGCGAGGGTGGATTTCCCGTGATCGATGTGGGCGACAATGCAGAAGTTGCGGATATGGTCGAGCTGGATCTGTTCGGCCACAAGGGTGCTCTACGGGAAGGCTTGCTGGGGGGGATGGGAAATATAGATGCAGCAGGGAGCTCCGAGGTGGGAGAGAGGGGATCCAAGTTTGGAGTGTGGCAGTGGGGAGTGGGCAGTTGGGAGGCGTGGCCGCAAGGATTCGATTCGCTGAGCAGCCCCGGGGTGCCAGGCATGCTGGTCAATGGTGGCTTGTTGCTGGTGTGCAGGATTATCGGAAGCTGAACGTGTGGGCCAGAGCGCACGCGCACTGCATCGGGGTGAGACGGGCGACGCGAGCGTATCCCCGAAGCGGTTACGCCGCGCTGTATTCGCAAACAACCCGGGCGGCTGAATCAATTCTTTTTAACATCATCGAAGGCTGTGGCACGCGCACGCCAAAGGATTTTGCCCGGTTCCTGGACACAAGCATCAAGTCGTCGAAGGAGCTCGAGGGTCAACTCGAACTTGCGAAGGACTATGGAGTTCTCGGGCGGCGGGAGTGGAACGCGCTCACGCTGGAGACCGTCGAGATTCGACGCATGCTCTGCGGGCTCAGGGCGAAAGTTCTCCGCAAGCCGCCGCCCTCCTGACTCCCCACTCCCCACTCCCCACTGCCACACTCCCCACTGCCACACTCCAAACTTGGATTCCGCCAGTCGCATCCCCGGAGCCAGACCCGCGCTGGTTAGTTTGCAAAGCCCAAATGCCTCTCCCGCTTTTGCTGTCCGCAGTCGAAGGCCTCCCGTCTTTCACCCGCCTTCTCGACCGCATTCCCCTCCCGGGCAAGCATGCCCGGGTCGCCGGCCTGCATGGCTCGAGCGATGCCGTCCTGGTCAGCGCGCTGTCGCGCCGGCTGGAGCGGCGGTTTTTTGTGGTTGTCTGCGAGGCCGTGCCGGAAGCCGAGCGCTGGCTCGCGGACATGGGCGCGGTTGCCGACGATGCATCGGTAGCGTTCTACCCGCCGCGCGAAGCGTTCGGCGAGGCCGAGCCGCATGCGGAGGTGGCGGGCGAGCGGGTCGAGACGCTGGAGCGGTTGGCGCGGGGCGGCCTCCGCGTGCTGCTCACGACGGCGCGGGCGGTCATGGAGCGCACCCGGCTCGCGCGCGCTCTCTCGGCGGCCCGGCTCGAGCTCCGCAAGGGTGACGTTCACCGACCTGTGGAGCTAATTGCTCATTTGGAGTCCATCGGCTTCGAGCGGGTGGACATGGTGGACGACGTCGCGCAGTTCAGCGTGCGGGGCGGAATCCTCGACATCTACGGCTTCGGCATGGCCGATCCCGTGCGGCTCGAGTTCTTCGGTGACGAGATCGCCGAACTGCGCCATTTCGACGTGGGCTCGCAGCGATCGACGCGCGAAGCCGACCTCGCGCTGGTTCTGCCGGTCGACGGCCAGATCACGACCGGCGCGCAGGAGTTCGAGCGAATCTCCATCGCCGATCTCTGGCCGCCGGATACGGTCGTCGTGTACCCGGAGGGCACGAAGCTCCAGGTGGAGCTCGGCCGCACGTGGGACGAGGCGCAGCACCATATCGATCTCGCGCGCCGCCGCGGCGAGGACGCGCCGGACCGGGAAGAGCTGTACGACCGCCCCGGCGAAGTCATGCGCCGGCTGGAATCGTTCGGCTCTCTCTCGCTGCCCGCGGCGGCGAGCGATGGCGAAGACATTGTCTTTCCGATCCGCGCTCCCGAGACGATCGCTCGCGACATCAAACAGCTCCGCCGCACGGTGCGCGACGGCACGCCGACGGTGATCCTGTGCGACAACACCGGGCAGGCCGAGCGGCTCGAGGAGCTGCTGGACGAAGGGCCGGGTCCGCGATCACCGGCCGCGCTGGCGATCGGCGTGCTGCACCGCGGGTTCGTCGTCCCCCCGCGGGGCCTGGATCCGGGGCTGCGCGTGCTCACCGACCACGAGATCTTCAGCCGGGAGCGCCGCATCCGGCGGGCGCGGAAGTATTCCGGCGCAAGCGCCTTCGATTCGGGTGCCGCGCTCAAGCCCGGCGACTACGTGGTGCACCTCGAGCACGGCGTCGGCATCTACCGCGGAATGGAGAAGCTGTTCGTGCGCGAGAGCACGGTCGAGGTGGCCGTGATCGAATACGCGGGCGGCGACCTGCTCAACGTCCCGCTGTACAAGATCGACCAGCTGGAGCGCTTCTGCGCCGCTGACGAGATCGGCGGCGACGCGGCGCCACCGCACCTGCACAAGCTGGGCGGCAAGAAATGGGTGCAGCAGCGCGACCGCACGCGAGCGGCGATCCAGGAGATGACGGCCGAGCTGCTGGACCTGTACGCGCGGCGGAAGATCGCGACGCGGCCGCCGCACGGCCCGGACACGGCGTGGCAGCGCCAGCTCGAATCGTCGTTTCTGTTTGAGGACACGCCCGACCAGCGCCGCGCTACCGACGACGTGAAGTCGGACATGGAGGGAGAGCGGCCGATGGACCGGCTGCTCGTGGGTGACGTGGGCTGCGGCAAAACGGAGATCGCCGTGCGCGCCGCTTTCAAGGCGGTGCAGTCCGGACGGCAGGTAGCCGTGCTTGTACCCACCACGATTCTCGCGGAGCAGCATGCGCGCACGTTCGGCGACCGGCTCGCGGATTTTCCGGTGACGGTGCGGACGCTGAGCCGCTTTCAGACCAGCAAGCAGCAGGAGGAGGTGCTCGCCGCGATCAAGGCGAAGACGGCCGACATCGTCATCGGCACGCATCGGTTGCTGAGCCCGGACGTGACCTTCGGCAACCTCGGTCTGATCGTCGTGGACGAAGAGCACCGCTTCGGCGTGAAGCACAAGGAGCGCCTCAAGCAGCTGCGGCTCGAGACGGACGCGCTCACGCTCACTGCCACGCCGATCCCGCGCACGCTGCACCTGTCGCTGGCCGGGCTGCGCGACATGACCCTGATGCAGACCGCGCCGCGCGACCGGTCGCCGGTGCTCACGTTCGTCGAGCCCTGGGACGACGGGCTCCTGGAGGAGGGAATCGCGCGCGAGCTGGATCGCGGCGGGCAAGTGTTCTTCGTACACAACCGGATCGAGACGATTCAGGCGGTCGCCGACCACGTGCAGCGGCTCGCGCCCCGCGCGCGCATCGGAGTGGCGCACGGCCAGATGCGCGAGCGCGATCTCGAGGCGGTGATGCACCAGTTCGTGAACGAGCAGCTCGACATACTCGTTTCCACGATGATCGTCGAGTCCGGTCTCGACGTCCCCAACGCCAACACGATGTTCGTCAACCGGGCGGACACGCTCGGGCTCGCGCAGCTGTACCAGCTTCGGGGGCGGGTCGGCCGGTCGCACCGCCGCGCCTACTGTTATCTGATAGTCCCCGAGACCGTGGACGAGGAGGCGAACCGGCGGCTCAAGGTGCTGGAGCACCACACCGAGCTCGGCTCCGGCTACCGCATCGCGCTCAAGGACATGGAACTTCGCGGAGCGGGGAACCTGTTGGGACCGGAGCAGTCGGGGTTCGTCCAGGCCGTCGGCTTCGACATGTACCTGAGGATGCTGGACGAGACCGTCCGCCGGATGTTGCGGGGCGACACCGGCAAGCGGCTCCAGCCGGCGGAGGTCTCGCTGGACCTGCCCGCTTTTCTCCCGGACGAGTACATACCCTCGCAGGACGCCAAGCTCGACGTCTACCGGAGGCTGACGAACCTTACCGAACCCGCGGATGTCGAACAGGTGAGGCAGGAGGTACGCGACCGGTTCGGCCCGCTGCCGCCGGCGGCGGAGGGGTTCTTCGCCACCGGGCTGTTGCGCGTCCTGGGGGGCGCGCTCGAGCTCGAGTCCATCTTCGTGCGGGGCGCGGAGGCTCGTATTACCTTTAGAGATTATGCCGTTCCGCGCGTCAAAGGTCTCGCGGCGGCGTTTCAGGATGTCCAGTTTTCGGCGGAAGTGCGACGCACGCACCCGCTGTCTCTGAAGCTGACCCGGCTCGGCGGCTCCACGCTGCTGGATGGACTCGTTCGCGCCCTCACGACGCTTTGCCCGTAGCCAAACTTTTTGGAGCCGCACGACAATATGATTCGCCCTATCGCAGTCGCCGTCCTCGCGCTGACACTGCTCTCCGGTTGTGACGGAATGCGGGACGCCCTCACCGCCCATACGGACACCGCCGCCAAGGCCGGCTCCAACGAGTTCGGCGCCGCCCGCCTGGCCCAGCTCATCGGCAATTCCCAGGCTCCGGTTCGCAAGGACGTGATGCGCACGGTCGCCGATCTCTGGATCAACTACCAGCTGTTGGCGCTCGCCGCCGCGGAAGGCGACTCGCTCAATCAGCCCGCCACGATCGACAGCGCGATGTGGTCGCTGTTCGCCAATCAGCGCGCGCAGAAATGGTTCGAGCTGGTCTCGCGCGGCTGGGGTCGCGTGGATACGGCGGCGGCCCCGCAGAAGTACGCTTCGGGCGAGCTGCTCGCGGCGAGTCACATTCTCTTCCTCACGCAGAACAAGCCGGACAGCGCGAAGCGCAGCGCGCTCGCGAAAGCGCAGCAGATCCGGTCCAGGCTCAACGCTTCGAACTTCGCGTCGCTCGCGTCGGCAAACAGCGAGGACACGCAGTCGGGCGCCCAGGGTGGCAGCCTCGGCGTGTTCCCGCGCGGCGTGATGGTGCCGGAGTTCCAGCAGGCGCTACTCGCGCTGCAGCCGGGCCAGATCTCACCGATCATCGAGACGCCGTACGGCTACCACATCATCCGCCGTCCGACATTCGCGGAAGTGCGCGAGACGTTCCTGGAAGCCAGCCGCGCCCACACCATGCAGGTCGCCGAGAGTACGTACATGGCGCGCATGGACTCAGTCTCGAAGATCGTGGTGAAGAAGGGCGCGCCCGCTACGGCGCGCGCGGTCGCCGCTGATCCGGACGCGCACGTGAAGGATCGCGCGGTGCTGGCCACGTCGGTGTCGGGCCCATTCACCGCGGCCAGGCTGGTGCGCTGGATGGAGACGTTCCCGCCGCAGCAGCAGGTGCACTCGCGGCTCATCGCTGCGCCTGATTCGGTGGTGAATCAGTTTATCAAGAATTTCGTCCGGAACGAGCTGGTGCTTCGCGCCGCCGACAGCGCGGGCATCAAGATCGATGCTGCGGAGCTGCGTAGCACGCGGCAGTCGTTCGTGGCTGAAGTCGTGAACGAGTGGAGCCAGCTCGGCATTTCGCCCGAGATGCTCGCCGACAGCGCTTCGACGAAGGAAGAGCGGGTCCGGCTCGCCACGGCTCGCGCCGACCGATATCTGGAGCGCGTGCTGGCCGACGAGGCGCCGTTCGTGAACGTAGCGCCCCCCGTCGAGTGGGCGCTGCGCGCGAAGTATTCGCACTCGATCAACAGTGCGGGCCTGGACCGCGCGCTGCAGCAGGCCGTGCGCATCCGCGCTTCGGCGGATTCCGCGCGCACCTCGCAGCAGCCGCCGTCCGCCGTGCCGATGCCGGGCAGCCCGGCCTCCGCGCCGCCGGGAGCCAGACCCGCTCCGACCGCGCCCGCAACGCCGTGATCGAACAGTCACCGGTGCGTGGGGTATTCCGTAAGATGAGCAACACAACTGCGCGCGGCACCGCGCTGCTCGCGCTCGCAGGTACGCTCGCTCTCCCCGGCGTGGCGTCGGCCCAGGACACGGCTTCGGCGCTGCAGCGGCCCGGCACGTCGCTGCCGGTGGACCGGATCATCGCGGTCGTCGGCAGCAACCCGATCCTCTGGAGCGACGTCCTCGTCGCGGTGAACCAGAAGCGGGCGCAGGGCCTGGCCTTCCCGAGTGACTCGGCCGCGCAGATGGCGATCGCGCGCGAGACGCTGGACGAGCTGGTAGACGCCGAAATCCTCGTGCAGAAGGCCGTGCAGCTCAAGATCGAGGTGACGCCGGAAGAGACGGCGCCCGCGGTCGACGAGCAGATCCGGCGGATCCGCGACCAGTTTCCGAGCGACGCGGACTACCGGCGGGAGCTTGCCGAAGCCGGGTTCGGCACGCCCGACGAGTATCGCCGCACCCTGGTGGACCAGATACGCCGCCAGATGCTGCAGCAGCGGACGTTCGAGGAGCTGCGCAAGCGGCTACGCCCTGCGACGGTGACCGAAGCCGAAGTGGACGTGGCCTTCGAGGCCAACCGTGAGCGCCTGCGGCAGCGGCCGGCGTCGGTGACTTTCCGCCAGATCGTGGTGGCGCCGAAGCCCTCCGAGGCAGCCAAGGCGAGGGCATTGGCCAAGGCCGATTCATTGCTGGTGGAGATCAGGGCGGGCGGAGACTTCGAGCAGATTGCCAGACGCGAGTCGATGGATCCGGCGAGCAAGGAGCTGGGCGGAGACATCGGCTGGAACAGGCGTGGATCGGGGCTCGTCGCCGAATTCGAGCGGGCAATCTTCTCCCTCCCGCCGGGGCGCGTGAGTCCGATCGTGCAGACCGCGTTCGGCTATCACATCATCCGCGTGGACCGTGTGCAGCCCGCCGAAGTGAAGGCGCGGCACATTCTGATCCGCCCGCAGGTCGACTCCGCGGACGTGACGCGCGCGCGAATCGAGGCGGACAGCGTCGCGGAGCAGTGGCGGCGCGGCGCCGATTTCGAGCAGCTCGTCCTGCGGTACCACGATCCGACGGAAGAGCGCGGTATTCTGCAGCCGTATCCCCGCGACTCGCTGCCGGCTTCCTACAAGCTGGCGATCGCGGGGAAGGCCGCGGGCGCGATAACCGATCCGTTCCAGCTCGGTGCCGACGCCCTGGTCAAGTTCGCGATCCTCCAGATGGTGACGATGACGGAAGGCGGCGAGTACAGCACCGAGGACGTGCGCGACCAGATCAGGCAGCAGCTCATCGCCGAGCGCGCGACCCGCGCGCTGCTGGACTCCCTGCGGCGGGAGACCTTCGTGTCGCTGCGATTGTAGGTGCGCCCGCGGCTGGCTGTCACCGCGGGTGATCCGCGCGGAATCGGCCCCGAGATAATACGCAGAGCGCTCGACGACCCGCGTGTCGTCGAGCGCTGTGACGTTCTGGTGGTCGCGCCCGAAGGCGTGGGCCTCGGCGCGCAGGAGCAGGTGGGCGAATGGCGGGCGGACGGCGGGGCGGAGCTCGCCGGCGCGCTGAGCGGGAGCGCCATCGAGCGCGCGGTATCGCTGGCGCTCGCCGGCGAAGTGCAGGGAATCGTCACGGCGCCGATCGACAAGGCCGCGCTGCTCGCCGGCGGGTTCGATTATCCGGGGCACACCGAGATGCTCGGCGCGCTGACGGGGAGCGAAGTGGCGATGATGCTGACGTCCACCGATGCGGCCGCTGGGAAGCATCCGCTGCGCGTCGTGCTGGCGACCACGCACCTGGCGCTCCGCGACGTGCCGGCCGCCGTGACGCCGGACGCCATCGCTCGTGCGGCGCGGATCACGCGCCAGGGACTGACGGACTGGTTCTCGATAGCGGACCCGCGCATCGCTCTGTGCGCGCTCAATCCGCACGGCGGCGACGGGCGGAGGTTCGGCGAAGAGGACGAAGACGTGCTCGCCCCGGCCGCGCACGCGGCGGGAATCGCCGGACCGTATCCCGCCGACACGGTATTCGTGCGCGCCATGAAGGGTGAGTTCGATGCCGTCATCGCGCCGTATCACGACGTGGGCATGACGGCTATCAAGGTCGCGTCGTTCGGCTCGGCGGTGAACGTCACGCTCGGGCTGCCGTTCCCACGAACCTCACCCGATCACGGCACGGCGCTGGCCATTGCGGGTCGCGGCATCGCGGACCCGTCGAGCTTCATCCAGGCGCTGCTGCTGTGCGCGACGCTGGCTGATCGCGCTCGGTCGCGCGGCGATCGCCCAGTGTATGAAGGTCCACCGCCAGCGTCTCGATCCGGCGGCCGTCCATCTCCCGGACGGTGAAGATCGCTCCGCCGGTAGTGATGCGGTCGCCCGGCGCCGGTAGCCTGCCGAGCGTTCCGAAGACGTAGCCGCCGATCGTCGTGTAGTCCTCGTCGGGGACGGCGAGCCCGAAGCGCTCGTTCAGATCGCTGATGTGCGTGCTGCCGGGTACGAGGGTCTCGCCGCCCCGCGTCTCGACCGGCTTCTCGGCGGGGTCGTCGTACTCGTCGAGGATCTCGCCCACGATCTCTTCGAGCAGGTCTTCCATCGTGACCACGCCGGCGGTGCCGCCGAACTCGTCGAGCACGACGGCCATGTGCTCCTTGAGCCGCTTGAAATCCGCGAGCACGTCCTCGACTTCGCGCGAGCCCGGGACCATGTGCACCGGCCGCATCACGGCCTGGAGTGAGAAGGCGTTGCGGCGCCGCACCGCCTCGATGAGGATGTCCTTGGTGAGGATGAGCCCGACGATGTTGTCGATGCTGTCCTCGTACACTGGGTATCTGGAGTAGCCCTTGTCCTCGACCGTCGCGAGCACGTCGTCCAGCGACGCGTCGAGCGGGAACGCCGCGACATCGGTGCGCGGCGTCATGACGTCGCTGGCGTTCTTCTCGGAGAACTCCAGCACGGCGTCGATCATGTCCGCGTCCTGCGCTTCGATCGCGCCGCCCTCCTGCGCCTGCTCGACCAGGATCCGCAGCTCGTCCGAGGAGTGCACGCTATCTTCGCCGGGGAGCGCATGCAGCCCGAACAGCCGCAGCATGAAGTTGGACGTGCGGTTGATGATCCACACGAACGGACGCGACAGCGACGCGAACAGCACGAGCGGCGGGACGAGCCACTTGGCCAGGCGTTCCGGGTGATTCAGGGCCACGGCCTTGGGGAGCAGCTCGCCGAAGACGACGTGCACGTAGCTGGCGACCGCGAACGCGATCAGCGCCGCGATGGTGACGCGCGCGGGAATCTCCGCACCGTCCGGGAGGGATGCCAGCACGTCCGTCATCATGGATTGCGCGACCCAGCCGAGCGCCAGACTCGAGAGCGTCACGCCAAGCTGGCTCGCGGGCAGCAGCCCGGAGATATTAGAGGATGCGCGCAGCGCCACTCGTGCGAGGCGGTCACCGGTGCGAACCATCGCTTCCAGCCGGTTGCGTCGCGAGCGTACCAGTGCGAACTCGGCGCCGACGAAGAAACCGTTCAGGAGCACGAGGACAACGATGGCGGAAAGCCTTCCGAGCACGGATGGAACTTAGTATCGCGGCGGCCGCTTATGAAGACGGCCCGGGAGTAGGATGAGCCCCGTGGGCCACGCCGGGCATTCGCACGCCAGCGAGGATTCGTCGCGGCTGAGGCTGGCGCTGGCCATAACCGCGACGCTGCTCATCGCCGAAGTCGTCGGCGGGCTGCTCAGCAACTCGATCGCGCTGCTCGCGGACGCGGGGCACATGCTCACCGACGTGGCCGCGCTCGGCCTGTCGTTGTTCGTCGCCTGGTTCGCGCACCTGCCGCGCACGTCGCACCGGACGTACGGCTACCTGCGGTGGGAGATCCTCGCCGCGTTGATCAACGGCGTCACTCTGCTGCTGCTTTCGGCGTGGATAGTCTGGGAGTCGCTCGCCCGGTTCAACAATCCAGAGCCGATCATGGGACGCGTGATGCTGATCATCGCCGTTCTGGGTCTCGCCGCCAATCTGGCGGCGGCGCGTGTGCTGCACCCCGCGTCGGGATCCAGCCTCAATGTGCGGGGCGCGTACCTGCACGTTATCGGCGACCTGCTGGCCTCCGTCGGCACGGTGGTAGCCGCGCTCGTCATATGGAAGACTGGCTGGCTCGCCGCCGATCCGCTGGCTTCGCTGTTGACGACCGCGCTGATAGTGCGCGGCGCGTGGAATCTGGTTCGCGAATCCGTCGACATCCTGCTGGAATCCGCACCCGCACATATCCCGCCCGGCGAGGTCAGGGCGCGGCTCGAGGCCATTCCCGGACTCGAGTCACTGCACGACTTGCACGTCTGGTCGGT
>JBPCPS010000078.1:0-30714 GCA_050998915.1 Gemmatimonadaceae bacterium | reverse complement strand
GTTCCCGAGCGCGACGATGCCCACGCCGTACTCTGGAAGCCCGCGCATGAGCGAGCCGAAACCGGGCAGGCCGCCAGTGTGCGACACCGAAGTCGAGAAGAGACAGGTTTGCTGGACGCGGAGGCCGTAGCCGTAACCGTTGGCTGCGAGCGTGATGCTCCCCGCGCTGTCCGTCGTCGCAGATGCTCCGATATGCCGCGCGATCTGCTGCATCTCTCTTCGTGATGCGCGGCGCAGCGGGCCACTATCAGGACCATCGCGCGGTGGCCACGCGTCGAGCATGAAGCCGACCCATCGGCCGAGATCCGAGATCGAAGTGAGCATACCGCCCATCGGCCCGAACGCGCCGTCGGGCAGCTGCGGCTCTTCGGTCCACTCGCCGTCGCGCAACCGATAACCGTGCGCGAGGCGATGCGCCGGCACGCTCCGCGCTTCCAGCGTAGTGACGTTCATCCCGAGCGGGCGCAGCACGCGCTCGGTGACGTACCTCGAGTATGGTATTTCCGACACGTTCGCCACGATTCGGCCGAGAATCGCGAAGCCGTAGTTCGAATACTCGTACGCCGTGCCCGGTGCGGTGGAGAATGGGATGCCGCTCCGCATCATCGCCGCCATCTCCTCGTCCGTCACGGCGAGCTGTTGATCGCCCCAGGGATTGTCCTCGGGAAATCCCTCGGAGTGCGTGAGCAGATGACGGATGGTGATCTTCGGCGAGTCCGCGGTCGGATAGCGAAGCCCGGCGAGCTCGGGCACGTACTTCTCCGCGGGATCATCCAGTGCGAGACGGCCTTCGTCTCGCAGCTGGAGAATCGCGACCGCGGCAAAGCTCTTGGACATCGACGCGATACGGAACACCGTCGCCGTATCCACCGGAGAGCGTGTAGCGACGTCGCGCAGCCCCGCGACCGCGACGTGCGCCAGCTTGCCGTCCACGATTATCGCGTACCCCATCCCCGGAACGCGTGCCCGCTCCGCGAAGCGCTGCATCATGCTGTCGATCGCCGGATACGCGGTGGCGAGCTTCGCCGCACGCTGCGCATCGGAGAACTCGGCGGGCGGGGCGACGCTGCCTGTCGTCGGTCGCTGAGCCTCCGACAAGGAAGACCCAATCGCGATGAGCACCCAAGCGGCCAGCAGCGTGTTACGCATGATCATGGATCTCGTTTATTGAGGTCGTCGATCAAGCCGATCGCAATCGCGACGCTCCCCGAACCTGGCGATCGACCGGGGCGAGACAGGATGGTGTGTCGGCTGACCGCCCGCAATTTTGCTGCAGCGCTCTATCACAAAATGCGGCACGCGCGCACAGCGCGCGAACCGCTTCCGAAATCCCGAGCACCGGCAGCAGCAATTGCTCGTTATACAGCGGCACACCCGTCAGGAGCGAGCCGGATATGGAGCCGCCACTTGGAGCCCGCTGATCAGAGGGCGTAGCGCGTGAAGATCGTGATCTCGGGTGACGACAACCCAACCTCTCTCGCGCGCTTGCGTGGCGAGAAGGACATCGTTCTGGCGACTCGCGGTGAGCCCGGTCGCGCCGGAGCGTGCCAAGAGCGCGCCGGTACGCCGCCACGCCGCCACCGAGGGCGCGACGAGGCGCCCTCGCCGATCGAACGGCGCCAGGACAGCATCGTCCAGAACCCGCCGCGCCCGGTCCGAGCGCGCGCCCGCGACGAGTTCGGCGGCTACGATGCTGGACAGCACCGTCGCTGGGAGCGCCCAGCTTAAGAAGGCCTTGAGACGATCCAGTTCGCGCGATTGCCGAAGCGCGTCCACGACCACGTTCGTGTCCAGCGTGTAGATCACCCGGCTCGGCGAATGGGTTCAATGCTCGCCACGCCGCCGGCCGCCGCGAGTGCATCCAATCCCCGGAACACCTCGGCCCGGAACACGACCAGATCCAAGGCCGCATCCACTGTGGCGGTCTCGGTCTCCGCCCCGAGCGCGACCTTCGCCGCATTCAGCTTACGCTGGTCCATGAGCATGTTCTTGCGCTTCAGCACGCGACGTGTCCTGGCCATCAGGTGGCTCCGCAGAGGGGACGCCATAACATACTCCAGCTATACAGTCGCGCACAACTCCGTAGCTGTATAGCGCCCTGCCGTCAAGTTGCAGCCGCCGGAGGCGACTGGGATCTCCAGCGCCGTGGCCACCGTCTTCACTTGAATCCCCGCCTGCCGCCTTAATCGTACCGCGGTGAGTTTGAACTCATCGCTGTATTTCCGCACCGTTCGGCCCCGATCTGGGCATTTGGGACACCCCATGTTGCCGGACACTTGTGTCACGGAGGTTGATCTTCGGCAAACGGGTTCACTTCTGCGGGTAGAGCCGTCAGCGCAGGACGAACACGAGCTCGGCGACGTCATCGCCGGCGACTTCGACGCTCTCCTCGCGCTCGAGGGTGAAGCCGCACTTCTCCAGGACGCGGATCGAGCCGACGTTGTGCTTGGCCACGTGCGCGTGGAGGGGACGCGCTGTCACGAGGTGCAGGAACGCCGCCAGCGCCCGGGTCGCGACACCCTTGCCCCAATACTCCTTGCCAATCCAGTAGCCGACAAGGCGGACACCTTCCTGGTGCCAGCTGCCGATGTTGCCGGCGACCTGGCCGTCGACGAGGATCGTCTGCTTGACCGTCGCTGGGTTGCCGAGGATGTTTGTCGCCCAATGGGCGTCGAAGGCTGCGCGGTCGCGGGCTGGGAAGGCGGCCATGCGCGTGGCGTTGGCGTCGAGTTGTTGCTCGTAGAAGACGGGGAGGTCGTTGGGCTCGATGTTGCGGAGTCGTACTTCGTTGCTCATTTCTCTATACTCGACCAGCCTGTCTGGCCATCTCTCTTTCCCCTTGGCGATGTGCGAAGCAGACAGTGTGCCGAGTGCCGCCTAACTACTTATTAGACAGTCACGATATACTGCGGCGCCACATGAATCCTTGCAACCGGCTGAACGGTCGGCTGTACTTTCGCAACGGCGGAAGGCGGCGCGGATCGCAAGTCGAGGGCGCGCAGCCATTTGGAATGACCCGCACTTCCGGCGGACGGAAATAGACTGCGAGGCTGCTGCTGCTTTACTCCGCATCGACGCTCCGGAGAGCAGAGCACGCCGAGGATACCTTTAACCCGTCCACGGACGCGGAGCCCGCGACCAGACCGCGCGCCGTTCGGATCGAATTCTTGCTCCGACGCCATACCGCTGTTATAGTAGTAACAGCAGCACGACATCACGAAGCCCGTGGCGATTTCAGGCAAATTGCGGCCACGTTAAACAAACGCTAAAGCGCCACGCCCGGCGCACTTAGCGCCCGGGCTTTTTTCATTTTGAGACCATGCCAGTGCCAGACATAAAGCTCCCTTACCTCGAAGCCCTCGACCGCCGCGTACTCGTGTACGACGGCGCGATGGGGACGAACATCCAGCGCCACAACCTGACCGCCGAGGACTTCGGCGGAAAGGAGCTGGAAGGGTGCAACGACTACCTGATCCTCAAGCGCCCGGACGTCATCCAGTCCATCCACGAATCCTTTCTCGCGGTCGGCTGCGACGTGGTCGAGACGTGCACATTCCAGTCGACTCCGCGCCGGCTCGCGGAGTGGGGGCTTGGCGACAAGGTGCGCGAGATCAACGTCGAAGGCGCAAAGCTGGCGCGCGCGGCGTGCGACAAGTTCGCGACGCCTGACCGCCCGCGGTTCGTCGCCGGCTCGATGGGGCCGACGGGAATGCTCCCCTCCAGCTCGGACCCGGCGCTCTCGCAGATCTCTTTCGCCGAGCTCGCGGAGAACTACTACGAGCAAGCCAAGTACCTCGTCGAGGGCGGCGTGGACGTGCTGCTCATCGAGACGTCGCAGGACATCCTCGAGGTGAAGGCGGCGGTCACCGGCATCGAGCGGCTGTTCGCCGAGTTGGGGCGGCGGGTGGTGCTCCAGGTGCAGATCACGCTCGACACTAGCGGCCGCATGCTCCTCGGCACCGACATCGCCAGCGCCATGACCACGCTCGAAGCGCTGAACGTGGACGTAATCGGGCTCAACTGCTCGACCGGCCCGGAGCACATGCGCGAGCCGATCCGCTACCTGAGCGAGCATGCGACGCTGCCAATCTCGGTGATTCCGAACGCGGGCCTTCCGCTGAACACGGGCACAGGCGAAGCGATCTATCCGTTGGAGCCGGCGCCGATGGCCGAAGCACTGTCGGAGTTCGTGCGCGACTTCGGCGTGCGTGTCGTGGGCGGATGCTGCGGCACGACACCCGAGCACCTCGAGCAGATCGTCGCCGCTGTGCGAACGGCCGAAAACTCCACCGTTCCCGTCGAGTCCAACGGCAAGCGGCACGTGCCGCGCGTGAGCTCGGCGATGCGCGCGATCACCCTGCACCAGGACCCGCCGCCGCTGCTCGTCGGCGAGCGCGTGAACTCGCAGGGCTCCCGCAAGGTGAAGCGGCTACTCCTCGCGGACGATTACGAAGGAATCCTCGACGTCGCGCGCGACCAGGTCGATTCCGGCGCGCACGTCCTCGACGTGTGCGTCGCGCTCACCGAACGCGCCGACGAGGCCGAGCAGATGTCGAAGGTCGTCAAGCTGCTCTCGATGAGCGTCGAGACGCCGCTGGTGATCGATTCCACGGAAGCTGACGTCATCGCGGCCGCCCTGGAGCACGTGCCCGGCCGCGCGATCGTTAACTCCATCAACATGGAGAACGGCCGGAAGCGCATCGACTCCGTCGTACCGCTCGTCAAGAAACACGGCGCCGCCGTCATCGCGCTCACGATCGATGAAGTCGGCATGGCCAAGACGAAAGAGCGGAAACTCGAGGTCGCCAAGGCGATCTACAACATCGTCGTGGGCGAGTACGGCCTCGCGCCGGAAGACATCATCTACGACGCGCTGACGTTCACGCTCGCCACCGGCGACGCGGAATGGATCGACTCGGGGCACGAAACCATCGAGGGCATTCGCCTCATCAAGCGCGAGCTACCCGGCGTCTCCACCATACTGGGGGTATCCAACGTCAGCTTCGGGCTGACCCTGGAGTCCAGGAGCGTTCTCAACTCCGTCTTCCTCCACCACTGCGTCCAGGCGGGGCTCGACGCGGCGATCGTCAACCCGGCGCACATCCGCCCATACGCCGAGATCTCGCAGGAAGAGCGCGCGCTCGCCGACGACCTCGTATTCAACAAACGGCCCGACGCGCTGCAGCGATTCATCGAATACTTTGCCGGAGTCGGCGGCGACGGCGCGGCCAAGCCCGCCGAGAAGGAGGATCCGACCGCCGGCATGTCGGTGGACGAGCGCATCCACTGGATGATCGTGCACCGGAAGAAGGAAGGCATCGAGGCGCAACTCGACGAAGCCGGCGTGCGCGAGAACCCGGTGCGCGTGCTGAACGAGGTGCTGCTGCCCGCCATGAAGGACGTCGGCGACAAGTTCGGCGCGGGCGAGCTGATCCTGCCGTTCGTGCTCCAGTCCGCGGAGGTAATGAAGAAGGCGGTCAAGCACCTCGAACAATTCCTCGAGAAGGCGGAAGGCTACACCAAAGGCAAGGTCGTGCTCGCGACCGTGTACGGCGACGTGCACGACATCGGGAAGTCGCTGGTCAACACGATTCTCTCGAACAACGGCTACACCGTGTTCGACCTCGGCAAGCAGGTCCCGGTCAACACGATCCTCGAGAAAGCGGTGGAAGTGGGCGCGGACGCGATCGGGTTGAGCGCGCTGCTCGTGTCCACGTCCAAGCAGATGCCGCTGTGCGTCAAGGAGCTCGACAAGCGCGGAATGAACATTCCGGTCCTGATCGGGGGCGCGGCCATCAATCGGCGGTTCGGCAGGCGCGCGCTATTCGTCGAGGGCGAGCGCGCATTCGAATCCGGCGTGTTCTACTGCAAGGACGCCTTCGAAGGTTTGGAGACGATGGATATCCTGCAGGACGGGAAAAGGCGCGAGCAGTTCATCGCGAAAAATCTCGACGACGCGAAGAACGACGTATTTCTGCGGACCACGGTCGGCAAGGACATCGCCGTGGGCGACGCGGCCGGCGTGCGGAGCGACGTCACCGCCGGGAACCCGGTGCCCCGCCCCCCGTTCTGGGGCACGCGCGTGCTGCGCGACATCCCGCTAGACGAAGTGTTCGGCCTGCTCGACCTGGACGAGCTGTACCGCCTCCAGTGGGGCGCACGCGGATCGGGTGACCAGTACAAGGCGACGGTGCGCAATGAGTTCGAGCCCACGCTCGCGCGCCTCAAGGCGGACGCGGTCGCGCGTAAGTGGCTCGAGCCCCAAGCCGTGTACGGCTACTTCCCCGTGCAGTCGATCGCGAACGACATCGTCGTGTATGACCCCGCCGCGTACCAGAGCGACGGGGGCTCGCTGCGCGAGATCGCGCGCTTTCACTTCCCCCGGATGGTCGGCCGCGAGCGGCTCTGCCTCGCGGACTATTTCCGGTCGAGCGAGAGCGGCGACGTTGACGTCGTCGCGCTGCAGATCGTTACCGTCGGCAACGAAGCGAGCCGCGAGTTCGACCGGCTGCAGTCGGCCAACGAGTACTCGGAGGCGTACTACACGCACGGGCTCGGAGTCGAGACCGCCGAGGCGGTGGCGGAATGGATGCACCGCCGGATCAAGCGCGAGCTCGGGCTCGACACCGGCAAGCGATACTCGTGGGGCTACGGCGCGTGCCCCGACCTGGACGATCACGCCACGGTGTTCAAGCTGCTGCCCGCCAGGGAAGCGCTGGGCATGGATCTGACGGAATCCTTCCAGCTAACTCCCGAGCAGTCCACGGCGGCGATCATTGTGCACCACCCGGAAGCCAAGTACTACGCGGTGCGCGGCGCGGCCGACGCGCCGGCCGGCGAGCCCGAGGTGGCCGGTGTCTGACGACGGCAAGCTCGCCCGCCTGCTCGACCCCCTGCAGGTCGTCGTGTTCGACGGCGCGATGGGCACGCAGCTGTACGCGAAAGGCGTGTTCATCAATCAGTGCTATGATGAGCTGAACCTGCGCGCGGCCGATCTCGTGCGGGACGTGCACCGCTCGTACGTGGACGCCGGCGCCGAAGTCATCGAGACGAACACGTTCGGCGCCAACCGGATCAAGCTCTCCCAGTTCGGGCTCGGCGGGCAGGTCGGGGAGATCAATGAAGCCGCGGCGAAGATCGCGGCCACGGCGGGCGAGGGAGACGTGCTGGTGGCGGGCGCAGTCGGCCCGCTGGGCTTGCGGCTCGAGCCCTACGGTCCGACCAGTCTGGACGAAGCGCGCGCGGCGTTCGCCGAGCAGATGCGCGGGCTCGTGGCCGGCGGCGTGGATCTGTTTCTCCTCGAGACGTTCGCCGACATCCACGAGATCGAGCAGGCGATTCTCGCGGCGCGCGAAGTGGATCGCGACATGCCAGTCATCGCGCAGATGGCGATCGGAACGGACTGCCTCACCCCATACGGAGTCAGCGCGGAAGACGTCGCGAAGACGCTCGATGCCTTTGGGGCCGACATCATCGGACTCAACTGCTCGGTCGGGCCGCAGACGATTCTCGACGCGATCGAGAAGATGGCGCCGGCCACGCGGCGCAAGCTGAGCGCGCAGCCGAACGCCGGCATGCCGCGCGAGGTCAGCGGTCGCAGCATGTACATGGCGAGCCCGGAGTACATGGCGACGTACGCGCTGCACCTGGTGCACGCCGGCGCGCGCATCGTCGGCGGCTGCTGCGGCACGACCCCGGAGCACATCGCCGCCATGGTGGAAGGGATTCGTCCGCTGTCCCCGCGGACCGCGATGGCGCCGTCGGTCGAGCGGCGCAAGCAGCGGCCGGACGCGCCCGAAGAGGCCGTCGGCGTGGATCCAATTCCGTTCGGCGAGCGGTCGAAGTTCGCCGCGAAGATCGCGCGCGGGGAGTTCGTCACGTCCGTGGAGATCGTTCCGCCGCGCGGCGTGGACGCATCGAGGATGATCCGCGACTGCCGCTCGCTCAAGGAAGCTGGAGTGGACGCGGTCAACGTGCCGGATGGCCCGCGCGCGCAGAGCCGGATGGGCGCGGTGCTCACCAGCCTGCTGATCGAGCAGCAAGTCGGCATCGAGACGGTGGTGCACTACTGCTGCCGCGACCGCAACCTGCTGGGCATGCTGAGTGATCTGCTGGGAGCGGCCGCGGTCGGACTGCGCAACATCCTCATCATCACCGGCGATCCGCCGAAGATGGGCCCGTACCCGAACGCGACGGCGGTGTTCGACATCGACTCGATCGGACTGACCAATCTCGTCGCGCGGCTGAACCGCGGACTCGATCCCGGCGGCAACGCGATCGGCGCGCCGACGTCGTACGCGATCGGTGTGGGAGTGAATCCGGCTGCTCTCGACATCCCGCACGAGATCAAGCGGTTCGAGTGGAAGGTCGAGGCCGGCGCGGAGTACGCCATCACGCAGCCCGTGTTCGACGTGGATCAGCTCGAGAGCTTCATGCAAAAGATCGAGCACGTGAAAATCCCGATAATCGCCGGGATCTGGCCGCTGGTGTCGGTACGGAACGCGGAGTTCCTGGCGAACGAAGTCCCCGGAGTGAGTGTGCCGGACCACGTCATCGCGCGCATGCGGCGAGCTGGTGAGAAGTCGAAGGAAGCGGGAGTCGCGGAGGGGATCGCGATCGCGCGGGAGATGCTCGACCGCGTGCGTCCGATCGTGCAGGGCGCGCAGGTCTCGGCGCCGTTTGGAAAGGTGGAACTGGCCTTGGATGTGTTCCACCAACAAATCGGCCTGCAGGCAGCCACCGTGTAATTCGGAACAACTCCCACCGAGAGTCCGAGGGTGGAGTATCGTGAGATTGACGGGCTCGCTTGCAGGGCCCGCCAGTCGCTCGATTCCCGATGCGAGAGACTACGTCAGATGACGTACAGCCCGAATCCATGTGGACCGCGTAGCATGAATGGCCAACGATCCGTTCCGCAGTTAGATCATTGCCAGCGACCTCATGCCTTTTCCCAAATACATCCCGCCTTCAGCCAGCCTTCTCTTTATCGGCATGGTGGCCCTAGGCTGCGGCGATCCAACCGGCGTGCGTAATCATCTTCAGATTTCCGGTTCTCCGGATACGGCCGACGGAGACTGGATATCCGTCACGGTTGGCTACGTTTCTGCCTGCGGTATCGACCGCCTGGGCGACGTTTGGTGTTGGGGAAGTAATTTCACCGGCTGGCTCGGCACAGAACACAGAAGCTACGCGATGATACCTCCCAGTCGCGTAATGGGCTTCTCCAGCTTGAGGCTAAGGAGAATCGTAGCCGGTATCCGTTTTCAGTGTGCGCTCGCCGCGGACGGTCAGGCATTCTGCTGGGGTGAGAACACGCAGGGGCAGCTTGGCCGGGGACACGTGTCGACGCTGGAACCAGCGCCGGCTCCAGTCGCGGGTGGAATTCGCTTCGAGTCGCTCTCCGCCGGTAGCTTCCACGTCTGTGGAGTGAGTATCACGGGTACAGCGTACTGCTGGGGAAATGCCTCCGGAGGAGCATTGGGCATCGGCAGCGCGCTAACCAGGTGTGACGACACGGGACATTCGGCCTGTAATGTTCCCACTCCAATGGAGGTAGCTGGTGGGCTTACGTTCACGGAAGTGAGCGCCGGACGGCATCATACATGCGGCGTCACCGCCACGGCTGATGCGTACTGCTGGGGCGACGGCTCATCGGGCCAGCTCGGCATTGATGACCCCGCACTCGAATGCGGCTACTTCGGCAATCACGTTCCGTGCTTCCGGTACGAGCCCTTGCGCGTGAGCGGCGATCTTCAGTTCAAGCAGGTGGCGGCGGCCGCGATACATAGTTGCGGTATAACGACTGGTGGTGCGGCCTACTGCTGGGGCCTCGCGACGCGCGACTCCGCGATCGGTGCTGCTGCACTCGGAAACGCCGCGTACTCAGGGCACGGAGCCGGCAGCGCGCGCGGAAGCAGGATTCCCGTGCCGGTAGCGGGCGGACGTGTGTTCCGGGCGATCAGCGCCGGCAACGGTGTGAGCTGCGGACTGACCACCGATTCACGGGCCATGTGCTGGGGAAGCAACAATCACGGCCAGTTAGGGATCGGCCATGGTCTTGAACCTCGATTCAGCACTTTTCCCCGTGATGTTGTAATGCCAGCGGCGGAGTTTCCGCCAGCGCTGGGTGAAGACGCGAATGGCTGCACACTGACGACTTTAGGGCGGATTTTCTGCTGGGGCGGGAACAACTTTTTCGGAGAGCTCGGCAGTCTACCGATGAGCGAGCCCCTTCGCCGGCTATGCTTCCGAGGAATACCTACACCGCTCGGCGCCTCCGATTCCGCAGCGCCGTGCTGGTAACCCCATATACAGGCATTGTACTGGCGGGATCTTGACGTCAAAGCGTCATAACGTCATGTTGAGAGAACCCATGCCTTCCAAGCGCGCCACGGTTTACTTCGATGCGGGCCTTCACCGCGCACTCCGGCTCAAGGCGGCGGAGACGGACCAGAGTGTATCGGATCTCGTTAACGACGCGGTGAAGCTTAGCCTCGCCGAAGACGCTGAAGATCTCGAGGTGATCGCCGCAAGAACGCCCGAGCCGAGCCTCGCGTTTGAGAAATTCGTCCGCGACCTGAGACGGCGTGGCAAGCTATAGAATAGAGATCAAGCGTTCCGCGAGCCGCGAGCTCGAACATCTGCCGCTCAAGGACCGCCGGCGCATCGTGAGCAGGATTCGCGGTCTGGCAAGTGATCCGAGACCGTACGGTTCGCAAAAACTCTCAGGCGAAGAGTCCTACCGGCTCCGACAAGGCGATTACCGCGTCGTATACAAGGTGGATGAGACCGAGCGCAACATCACGGTTTTCAGAATCGCACATCGCCGGGACGTTTACCGATAGGCCGGTGCCGGTTGTTAGTCGTCCGTTTTTCAGCTCTTCCGTACCGCGAGGGGCTCCCGCGGCCATCCCACGGACCCTGATCCGACAGTAACATTCTACCAATGAAGGCGATTCTCTTGATCGACCATGGCTCCCGCCGCCGTGAGGCGAACGACATGGTCCATTGCATGGCCAACTTGGTGCAGGCGCTCGCTGGTCCTGGCGTGATCGTCCGCCCGGCGCACATGGAGATCGCGGAACCGAACATCGGGCAGGGATTCGCAAGCTGTGTGCAAGCCGGCGCCACCGGAATCGTGGCTTTCCCCTATATGCTCTCGCCCGGCAGGCACTCGATCGAGCACATCCCCGAGATGGTCGCCGCCGCCGCGAAGCCGTTCCCGCACGTGACCTTCCACGTCACACCCTCCTTCGGGGTCCACGAGAAGCTGGGCGAGATGATCCTCGCCCGGGCCGGAATCGAACGGCACACGGTCGTGCGAACGGATTTCGACTGCTGCTGGAGCCCGGACAAGGTGGAGTTCTCCTGCGGCGACGCGTGCAGGGTCAAGCAGGCGCTGCCGGTCGGCGCATGACGGACACGACGCGTCCCCCGCTCACGGTTCTCTCCGAAGAAGAAGAGATGTTTCGCGACGCGATCGCCGCGTTCGCGAACGAGGAAGTCCGTCCGCGCGTGCGGGACATGGACAAGGCGTGCAGGATCGATCCAACGCTGATCCCCAAGTACTTCGAACTGGGCCTGATGGGGATCGAAGTCCCCGAGGAATTCGGCGGCGCCGGCGGCTCCCTCATGATGGTCGCGCTGGCGGTCGAGGAAATCAGCAAGGTGGACGCATCGGCGGCGATCCTGTGCGACGTGCAGAACACGCTGGTCAACTTCCCCATCCTCAAGTACGGCAGCGACGAGCAGAAGCAGAGATACCTCACGCGTCTCACCTCCGAGGTGGTCGGCGCGTATGCGCTGTCCGAGGCGGGCTCCGGCTCCGACGCGTTCGGCTTGGCGACGCGCGCCGAGAAAAAGGGCGACGGCTGGGTGCTCGACGGTAGGAAGCTGTGGATCACCAATGGCGCGGAAGCCGAGATCTTCGTCATTTTTGCCAACGCCGATCCGTCGGCTGGCTACAAGGGGATCACGGCGTTCATCGTCGAGCTCGGCATGCCCGGCTTCGCGGTCGGCAAGAAGGAGGACAAGCTCGGCATCCGCGCGTCGAGCACCGTCGAGCTATTACTCGACGGCTGCGAAGTGCCCGCCGCGAACGTCCTCGGCCCGGTCGGTCAGGGCTACAAGATCGCGATCGAGACGCTCAACGAGGGGCGCATCGGGATCGGGGCGCAGATGATCGGCGTGGCGCAGGGCGCGCTCGACGCCGCGATCGCATACATCCAGGAGCGGCGGCAGTTCGGCAAGGAGCTCGCGCACTTCCAGGCGATCCAGTTCCAGATCGCCCAGGCGGGGACTGAGCTGGAGGCCGCGCGACTCATGGTCTACAACGCGGCGCGGCTGAAAGATGCCGGCCACGACATCGCGCGGCAGGGCGCCATGGCCAAACTCTATTCGTCCCAGGTCTGCGAGCGCGTGACGTCGTTGTGCGTCGAGCTGTTCGGCGGATACGGCTACACTACCGACTACCCCGTCGAGAAGTTTTATCGGGATGCGAAGATCGGGACCATCTATGAAGGCACGTCGAACATGCAGTTGCAGACTATCGCGAAGTCGTTACTCCGCTAGCGGGTGGGTGTCCGGCGGCCGCCGTCTGCGCCGGGCAAAAAAAACCCAAAAACCACCCCCGCCCCCCCCCCCTCCCCCCCCCCCCCCCCCCCCCCCCTCCCCCCCCCCCCCCCCCCCCCCCCCCCCCCCCCCCCCCCCCCCCCCCTACACACTCGTCTCGGCGTCCGCCGTTTTTGAACAGAAAACGATATCTCAGGTGACATCATGAGCTTCCCGCGCCTTTTCGTCCTCCTCGCTGTGACCCTCGTCACCGCCGCGCCCGTTGCGGCGCAGCAGCCCATCGACGCCGAGTACGCGCGGCTCGTGCGCGAATACACGTCGGACCCGCTGTTCCTGCCGGCGAGCGTTGCGACGCTGCCGGAGCACGCGAGCATACCGTCGCCCAAGAAGCATTTCGGCACGGTCATAGGCGCGCCGGGCGTCATGCATCGCACCAGCGAGATCTACGCGTACTACCGAGCGCTCGCGGCCGCGACGCCTAGAGTGCGTGTCGAGAACGTGGGCACCACCGAAGAAGGGCGCGAGCTGCTGCTGATCACCGTGGCGGGCGACGCGCTGCTGCCGCAGCTCGCGGAGCAAAAAGCCATCGCGGCGAGGCTGGCCGATCCGCGGAAACTTCCAGCCGCGGAGCTCGAGTCGGTGCTCGCCCGCGCGAAGCCGATCTACTACATCAGCGGGGGGCTGCACTCGCCCGAAATGGGCTCCCCCGAGATGCTGATGGAGCTCGTGTACCGCCTGGTCGTCAGCGACGACCCACTGATCCGTACCATCCGCGACAACGTCATCATGCTCATCAACCCGGTCGCGGAGCCGGACGGGCGGGACAAGCAGGTGGACTGGTACCATCGCTACACGAAAGCGCGGACCCAGTGGGACGACGGATTTCCGCGGAGTCCTCCATACTGGGGAAAGTATGTGTACCACGACAACAACCGCGACGGCATCCAGATCTCGCAGGAGCTGACCAAGTCGATCTATCGTTCGTACTTCGAGTGGTTTCCCCTGGTCTCGCTCGACCTGCACGAGTCGGTTCCGCTGCTGTACATCTCGACGGGCACAGGCCCGTACAACGAGACGCTCGACCCGATCACGATCGGCGAGTGGCACCTGTTCGCGCAGAACGAGGTCACGCAGCTCACCGCGCAGGGCTTGCCGGGCGTGTGGACGTGGGGCTTCTACGACGGCTGGTATCCTGGCTACGCGCTCTGGATCACGAACAACCACAACGGCATCGGCCGCTTCTACGAGACGTTCGGCAACGCCGGCGCCAACACATACATCCGCGACCTCAGCACCAGCCGCTTCGCCGGCAATCTCGTCACGAGCCGGCAGTGGTACCGCCCCTTCCCGCCCACGCAGCGCGTGCGGTGGGGCGCGCGCGACAACGTGAACTTCATGCAGGCAGGCGTGATCGCCTCGCTCGCGTTCACCGCGCACAACTCCAGCCAGCTGCTGCGCAACTTCTGGCAGAAGGGTGTCAACAGCATGCAGCGCGGCCGCAGCGAGAAGCCGCACGCTTACGTCATCCCGGGGCTCGACCGGCAGCGCGACCCCAGACGCGCGGCCTACCTGGTCAATCAATTGCGCCGGCACGGCATCGAGGTCCATCGCCGGGAGAGCGGCGAGTCGGCCGGCGACTTCGTCGTTTTGCTCAATCAGCCGTACCGGAACTTCGCCGTGAGTCTGCTGGGCAAGCAGAACTTCCCCGCGGATGAGCCCAACCCGCCGTACGACGACATCGCGTGGACGCTCGGCTACATGTACGGCGTCGACGTGAAGCCGGTGGACGATACCGCGGTGTTCAGCTGGCCGGGGCTCGCGTTCCTGGGCGATACCGTGGCCGCGACGGCCGACGTGAGCGGCAACGGCTCTGTGCACGTCCTCGAGTACAAGGCGCAGGGCGAGGTGCTTCCCGCGCTGTTCACGCTGCGGGAGAGATCGTCGGGCACGAGAGTCACCGCGGCTGAAACGCCGTTCACTGCCGGCGGCAAGCGGTTTCCGGAAGGTTCGCTGATCTTCGAGAATCTGCGGGACGACCTCGCGCGCGACATCGCCCGGCGGTTCGCGCTCCCCCTGTATCGCGTGAGTGCCGTGCCGACGGTGCAGCGACATGCGGTGGACTTGCCCCGCGTCGCGGTCTACCACACGTGGACGAACACGCAGGACGAAGGGTGGGTGCGATTCACCTTCGACCAGGCGAGGATTCCCTACACGTCCATCCACAAGGACGATTTACGGCGCGGAAACCTGCGGAGCCGCTTCGACGTGATACTCGTCCCGAACACCGGCGGCGCAGGCGTCGAAACGTTGATCCACGAGCAGAACGGCAAGTTCGGCCCCATGCCGTATACCAAGACGGCGCAGTATCCGTCGCACGGAACTCCGTCGTCCACGGCGGACATGACCGGCGGACCGGGCTTCGAGGGACTGGCGCAGCTCCACCGCTTCGTCAATGAAGGCGGCACGCTCATAACGCTGCACGGCGCGACCCGACTCGCGGCGGAAACGGGAATCGCGCGGCCGCTGTCACCCTACACGGCGAGCTCGCTCTTCCATCCAGGATCGATCGTCCGCGTCATGGCGCGCAAGTCCGACCATCCAGTGTGGTACGGTTATCCGGACACGACCAACGTCTTCCGCGGCAACGGCCCGCTGTTTCAGGTCAGCCGCCGGGACCGCGGGATGATCGTCGCGCAGTTCGGCACTCGCACGCCACGCGACGAAGAGGAGCCGACGGGCCGTTTCTTCGGAATCCCCGAGACCCCGCGTCCGGGCGCGGGTGAAGCTTCGCCCCCGCCGGGTGTAGCTCCCGCCGCCGACAGCGCGGCAGCGGCACCCGGCGCTCGCGGCGCGGGCGCGGGCGCGGGCGACTACGTGTTGTCCGGGATGGTGCGCAGCCAGGATCAGATCATCGGCCAGGGCGCGATCTTCGACGTGCCTGTCGGACGCGGGCGCGTAATCAGCTTCTCGTTCAATCCCCTGCACCGATACCTCAACCATCACGAGTTCCCGCTGGTGTGGAATTCGATCATGCACTGGAACGATGGCATGACCCGGTGAGCATGCTCGATGCCGGTTCGCGATGGAGGCTCCGGGATGCGGACGGGGAATCCAAGGGGTGAGATCCCAGATTGCCAGAAACCAGACGGCCGGAGAGCTGCCAAGCTCGCCCGCCCTTTCTAACCATCTGGCATCTCCCATCTGGCGTCTCGCACCTTGGATTCCGCTTGCTCTCGGGCTCGGAGCCATTGTTATCTCAGGCGCCGAGGCGCGCGCGCAGATACCGGAAACCGAATACGCGCAACGCCGTTCCGCTGTCGCCGAGCGCATGCGCGATGGATTCATGGTCATTCCCGGCGCCCCCGAGCCGGCGCACGACTACGAGGATTTCGCCCAGGAGCCGAACTTTTTCTATCTGACCGGGATCGGTGAGCCCGGCGCCGCGCTCGTCCTCGTCAAACAGGGCGCGACACATTCGGCCACGCTGTTCGTGCAGCCCCGCGACCCCGCCCGCGAAGTGTGGAGCGGCTACAGGATCGGCACCGACGGCGCGACCGAGCGCACCGGACTTCCCGCAAGACTTGTCGCCACCGTCGACTCGTTCGTCGACTCGCTTGCCGCCGCGCACCTGATGGCGTACGTCCCGCGCAACCAGCCGGAGCTCACTCGCCGGCTGCGAGCCGTCAACGGATCCATCACGCTTCTCGGAATCGAGAACATCACGCGTGAGCTCCGCGCGACCAAGAGCGCCGCTGAGCTGGACCTGATTCGCAAGGCGATCGCCATTACCGTCGATGCGCAGGTCCTCGCGATGCGCTCGGTCTCCCCCGGGATGAATGAGTTCGAGATCGAAGGGCTGATCGAGTACACCTTCCGCCGGAATGGGGCCGACCGGCCGGCGTTCGCGAGCATCGTCGGCTCAGGTCCGAACTCCACGACGCTGCATTACAACCGGAACGACCGCTTCATGAGCGCGGGCGAGCTGGTGGTGATGGACGTGGGCGCATCCTATCGCGGCTACGCGGGCGACGTCACGCGCACCGTCCCGGTGAGCGGCGTGTTCACTCCGGAGCAGCGCGCCATCTACCAGCTCGTGCGCGACGCACAGGCTGCCGGCGAGCGCGCCGCGCAGCCGGGGGCTAACAGCATAGCCATGAACGCCGCGGTCGACTCCGTCATCAAGCACGGACTCGCCGTGCTGGGTTTGATCGAGTCGGCCGACGCCGTGTACGACTGCGGCGTCGAGCGCGTCGCCGTGTGCCCGCAATATCACCTCTTTTACATGCACGGCCTTGGTCACGCGATCGGACTGGACGTGCACGATCCCGGCACGTCGGGAATTCAACCCGGCACGCTCGCGCCGGGCGACGCGTTCTCGATCGAGCCGGGGGTCTACGTCCGCGCCAACCTGCTGAACCTCATCCGTTCGACACCGCGCAACGACTCGCTCAAGGCCAAAATCGCTTCCGCCGCATGGCATTACGCCAACATCGGCGTGCGGATCGAGGACGATTACATCGTCACCCAGTCGGGCGTGGAATGGGCCAGCCGCGCGCCCCGCGAGATCCACGAGATCGAAGCCACGATGCGCGACCGCGCCACCATCCCGCGCGATCCCGACAAGATCGATTGGTACCGCGCGACCGCGCACCCCGGGCGCGTCAAGCCGTAGCCGATCGGCGAGTACGAATTCATCTGTTTTAGCCCGGCGCGATCCTTCCGCCGCGTCGCGAGTATCATCAGCACGCTCATGCCAAAGCAAACTATTCCCTCGCCGCGCGCAAATGGTTACACGACGACCAGTTCGGTGCCGCTGTACTGGGCATCCTATGGCCCCGAGGGCGTCTCGCCGCTCCTGATGCTCCACGGAGGCCCGGGCGCTAGCCACGAGTACCTCCTGCCGCAGATGCTGGAACTCGCGAACAACCGGGAGTTGATCTTCTACGACCAGCGCGGAGGGGGACTGTCCCGGCACGACGACGAAGGCCCGATTACCTGGCAAATACAAGTCGACGACCTGGGCACCGTGGTACGAGAATTTTCCCTCGGGCCCCTCTCAATCGTCGGTTATTCGTGGGGAGGACTGCTGGCGGTGCTGTACGCCATCGAGGCGGCTGCGGGACGGGCTCCGATCGAGCCCGCGCGCATGATCTTGATCGACCCCGCACCTGTCACGCGCCGGCACAGAGAGGAGTTCGAAGCTGAGTTCAATAGACGACAGCAAGACCAGGAGATCAGAGGGATGCGCGAGCAGCTCACCGCCTCTGGAATGCAGGAGATGGATCGAGAGACGTACCGTCAACGCGCCTTCGAGTTGAGCGTCGCCGGCTACTTCGCCGACCCCGCTCGGGCAGGCGACCTCACCCCTTTCCGCGTGATTGGCAAAGTCCAGAAATCCATCTGGGACAGCCTCGGCGACTACGACCTCAGAGCGGAGCTCGCGAACGTGAGATGCCCGGCGCTCGTGGTCCACGGCTCGGACGACCCCATCCCAGCCCACTCTTCCCGGGAGATTGCGGCCGCGCTGGGCGCACGGTTTGTGCTATTGGACGGGTCTGGCCACGTCCCCTATGTAGAACAGCCGGACCAGCTCTTTCCGGCACTGGTAAACTTCCTCGATGAAACAGATGCTTGACCCCCGCTCGACCAGGCACCACCTGGGCACCCTTCGGGTAGACGGAGGTGTGCACAACGTGTCCGTACGCATCGCCTACGACGGGGTGGAGCACGTGGGCCGGCTCTGGTTTGCCGACTCGGTCAAGGACGTCGAAGGGATCCCGGACTACGGCGTGATTCCTGGGCGCACGGCCGACGACGTGCTGGCCGCGGCCCGGCAGATGAACGCCGAGGATCTCACGCGGCGATTCCATCGGGCGCACGCTGAAAAGCGACGCTACATACGCCTTCGGCGCTCGGTCGAGGAGATTCTTGCGAAGGTGAAGTACATGAACAGGGTCGCCATCTCGATGCGGGGAGGGATGCTGGACGCGGAAGCCGCGGAGCAGGAGCTCGATCTCGTCACCGACCAGATCCAGGACATCGTGTCGCGGCTGAAGGAAGTGGCGGCATGAGCAGACTTGACGCGCCTTGCTCCCCCAGCACACCGTTCGCCGTCATGGAGCTTCTCTGATGGCCGACTTCGGCGTAGGCAAACAGCACCTCGCGAGTCTCGAGGTCGACGGCAGGGTGTACGACGTCGCCCTCAAGACCGCGTATGACGGTATCGAGCACATCGGCCGTCTCTGGTTCGCGGACGCGTCCGCGGGAGAGATGGGGATCCCCGATCCCGGCGCGATTCCCGGACGCACCGTCGACGAAGCGGTGTCGCTCGCGCTGCGCCTGTCGAACGACGACCTCATGCGCAGGTTTCACCGCGCGCACGCGGAGAAGCGGCGCTACGTCAAGCTGCGCCGCAACGTCGACGAGATTCTCGCGAAGGTGAAATACATGAACCGCGTCGCGGTCTCCATGCGGGGCGGCATGCTGGACAACGAAGGCGCTGGCCAGGAGCTCGATCTCATCACGAAGCAGCTGCAGGAGATCGTCACGCGGCTCAAGGACGTCGCCGGAGTGGAAGGCTAGGGCGTAAACCCTCATGGACTCCCGGACCGCGGCGCACGTACTGGCGCAGATCGGCGGGCTCCTGGAGCTGCACGGTGAGGACAGATTCAAATCCCGCGCGTACCACGTGGCCGCGCGCGCCGTACTCGGCACCGACACCGACGACATAATCCCGCTGTACAAGTCCGGCGAGCTGCGCAAGCTCCCGGGAGTGGGCGCCGCGACGTTCTCCGTCCTAAAGGACCTCGTCGAGACCGGCGACTCCTCCTACTTCGAGCGGCTTCGCGAGAACACGCCCGAGGGTCTGCTGGAGATGCTCCGCGTACCCGGAATGGGAACGGCGAAGATCCGCCTCATCCATGAAGGACTTGGGGTCGAGACGTTGCAGCAGCTCGAGGAGGCGGCGCGCGACGGCCGCCTGGCGAAGCTTCCGCGCTTTGGGCCGAAGACCGCGGAGAAGGTCCTCAAGGGCATCGGATTCCTGAAGGAGACCGGCGCGCTGCTGCTTTTCCCGCACGCGTTCGCGGAGGCGCAGCGCGTGCTCGCGGGAGTGCGGCGTCACCCCGACGTCCTGCGGGCCGAGATCGCCGGCTCGGTGCGTCGCAGGCGCGAGGTCATCGCCGACATCGACATCGTCGCCGCGTGCTCGGCCGATCCCGCGACGGTCGCCGCTTCGTTCGCGCATGCGCCCGGCGTAAAAAACGTCGTCGGAGCGGGCCAGGCGTCGGTAGCGATCCGGTACGTGGACGGCACGCGGCTCGATCTGCACTGCGTCGAGCCGGCGGCGTTCGCGATCGCGCTCTGGCGCGGGACCGGAAGCGCATCGCATGTCGACGAAATGCTCTCGGTGCTCGCGAAAAAGGGATTGTCCCTCGAGGGCGACGAGCTGCACCGCAACGGCGGCGCGTTGCCCGTCGCCGACGAGGCGGAGCTTTTCTCCGCTGCGGGCCTGTCGTTCATCGAGCCCGAGCTACGCGAGGCGCGCGGCGAAGTCCACGCGGCCGCAACCGGCACGCTCCCGTCGCTCATCGAGGAGAACGACATCAAAGGCGTGCTGCACTGTCATTCGCAGTACTCCGACGGCGGCGCGACCATCGCGGAAATGGCGGAGGCGGCGCGCCGGCACGGCTGGCAGTATCTCGGGATCTCTGACCACTCCGTGTCCGCGTTCTACGCCGGCGGGCTCAAGCCGGACGCCATCCGGCGGCAGCACGACGAGATCGACGAGCTGAATTCACGTATGAACGATTTCGTGGTGCTCAAGGGGATCGAGGCCGACATCCTCGCCGACGGCCGCGTGGATTACGACGAGCACGTGCTGGAGCAGTTCGATTACGTGATCGGCTCAATCCACTCCCGCTTTTCCATGAGCGGCCCTGAGATGACGGAGCGTGTCCTGCGCGCGCTCGACGACCCCCATCTCACTATCCTCGGCCATCCGACAGGCCGGTTGCTGCTCACGCGCGAGCCGTACCAGCTCGATATGGGCGCCGTGATCGAGAAGGCCGCCGAGCGCGGTGTGGTGCTCGAGCTGAACGCCGATCCGCACCGGCTGGATCTGGACTGGACGTATTGCCACGACGCGAAGAAGCGGGGCGTCCGGATCGAGATCGGTCCCGACGCGCATTCGACGCACGGCCTGGACAACGTCGAGCTCGGCATTGCCATCGCGCGCAAGGGTTGGCTGGAGAGGAGCGACGTGCTGAATTGCGGTTCCGCGGCGGACGTCGTCGCGCACGCCCGCCGGCATCGCGCTTGAAGAAGCGGTCGGCCCCGCCGGCGGCGCCGACCGCACCTCGCCGGCGCAAGCCGGCCGGGGAGCTGCGCGAGCACACGGCGGAGATAATCCGGCGGCTCAAAAAGGAATACCCCGACGCGCACTGCGAGCTCGACTTCAAGTCACCCTTTCAGCTCCTGGTCGCGACGATCCTGAGCGCGCAGTGCACCGACAAGCGCGTCAACATGGTGACGCCGAAGCTGTTCGCCACGTATCCGACGCCGAAGAAGCTGGCTGAGGCGCCGCCCGCGAAGGTGGAGGAGATCATCAAGTCCACCGGGTTTTTCCGCGCCAAGACGAAGAGTCTGCAGGGAATGTCGGCGGCGCTGGTCGAGCAGCACGGCGGGAAGGTGCCGGACACGATGGACGAGCTGACGTCGTTGCGCGGCGTGGGCCGGAAGACGGCCAACGTAGTGCTAGGCAACGCCTTCGAGAAAGCCGAGGGTGTGGTTGTGGACACCCACGTTGGCCGGGTCACCGTGCGCCTGGCGCTGACCAGCGAGACCGATCCGGTGAAAGTCGAGGAAAAGCTGATGGCCCTGGTGCCGCGGCGGGATTGGACGATCTTCTCGCACCTGCTAATCTTTCACGGCCGGCGCGTGTGCGTGGCGCGGCTGCCGCGGTGCGGCGAGTGCGTGTTGAACGATATTTGTCCGTCGCGAAGACTTGTTACTGGTGATTAGTGATTGGTGATCAGTGATTAGACACTACATCACCAACCCTGATCGCTCCGCATTCGATGCCGTCGTGGCTACTAATCACTAATCACCAATCACCAATCACTTCATGTCCGTCACCGCCCACCGCTCCTCCGACCTCGGCGCCGCGCTCACCGGACTCATCGTCGGCGCGGTAGCTCTGTTCATCATCGTGTTCACCATCGTGAAGCTGACGAACGCGAGCTTCGCGGGCGGGCACGAGGCCGCTCCCGCGGCGCCCACGACGGGAACGCCCGCGCCCGCCCCGGCGGCCGCCCACTGATCGCCCCGTAGGCTCCTCGCCTCTTGTCTGTTGGCGCCCGGGACCGGTTACCGGCTGAGGCCGTTGGCCAACAGCCAATAGCCAACGGCCAACAGCCGCAACGTTGGCGCCGGCCCATGCGTATCTCCGATAACGAGCGCGAGCTTGTCGCCGCTGCCCAACGGGGGGACCAGAGCGCGTTCGCCGGCCTGGTCGCGATGCATCAGCGAAAGGCGTATGCGATAGCACGAGCGATAGTGTACGTACACGAGGATGCGGAAGATGCCGTGCAGGAAGCGTTTCTCCGGGCGTATCAGGCGCTGGGCAAGTTCAGGCCGGAGGAGCCGTTCGGGGCGTGGCTGAGCCGGATCGTCGCGAATGCGGCGCTGGACATAACTAGACGGAAGAAGACCAGAAAATCGGAGGCACTGTCGGAGTTCATGGCCGACAGGTTCAGCGATCCTGGCGAGAGTGAAGAGCTGCGACGAAGATTGTCAGGCGCGCTGGCGATGCTGGGAGACCGTCCGCGGTCGGTGATCGTCCTGCATGACGTAGAGGGTTTTACGCACGTCGAGATCGCCAGGCTGCTGGGCATCCCGGAAGGAACCGCGCGGTCGGACCTGCACCATGCGCGGCGGCAGTTGAGAAAGACACTGGTCGACTTGAGGGAGGACTGATGACCGACAATGAGCTGGAATTCACCGCCGAAGCGGATCCGCGCGGGACGGAAGCACTGCGCTCGCACTACGCCGCGCCGCGCGACGAGGCGTACTGGGGAGAGCTTCAGTCACAGGTCATGGCGCGGATCGCCGCCAACGCGCGCGCCGGCTGGTTGCAGGTCGCCGCGGGTTGGGCGCGTCCGGGGCTCGCGGCCGCGGCTGCGGTGCTTGTCCTGGCGGCGGCGCTATTCCAGGCTAATCGTGACGAGCCGGAATCGGTCACTTTCGCTGTGATGACGCGAGCCGAGCCGAGCCAGCCGGAGTTCATCTACACCGAGCACGACGCCGCGAGTCAGCGGGATGAGACGCTCCGTCTCGTCGTGTCTTACTGACGAAGGAGAAGTGATGCAGCGCTCCAAATCACTGGCGATGGTCTTCCTGCTCGGAGTGTTTCTCGCCGGTGGGGCGGCTGGCTTTGCCGCCAACCAGATGGCCGCCCCCGAAAAGCGGTGCAAGGGCGACAAGGCCAGCTACCGCGAGCGGTTCGCGAGCGAGCTCGGGCTGTCCGCAACGCAGCGGCTGGCGGTGGATTCGCTGATGGAGACGCAGCGCACGAGCGTGCGAGCGCTGTACCGGCCCGTGCGGCCGCAGCTGGATTCGATCGGCCGCATCCGCGACTCGATCTTCGAGGACACTCAACGCCAGCTCAAGGCGCTGCTCACGCCCGAGCAGCAGGCTCGGTTCGATCGGATGCACCGCGACGGCCGTTCAAGGGGTCAGAGTCGTTGAAATCGATTGCGCGGGAGCTGAATTGATTGGACCATTCGAACTCGACCAGCATTGATTTCAACGATTCTGACCCTTGAAAAAAGGCCCCGCCGAAGCGGGGCCTCTTTCATATCCACTATCGTGGTGCTAGCGGTTATCGGGGTCGAGCTTGCGCTCCACCTTTCCGAGGTTCTTCTGCACCTTCCCTTCCAGCTCCTCGGCGCTTCCCTTCATCTGCTCGCTCTCGTTGTCAAAAGCGTCGCCCACGTTCTTGCGAATGTTGCCCTTGATTTCCTTCGCCCTGCCTTCGGTCTCATTCTCGATGCCGCGCTGGTTGAGGTCCTTCATGATTCCACCTCTCCGAAACTGAGTCTGATCCGTTGGCCGTCCATCCGGACGACGCCATATACAAGAGCAAGCGACGTGCCCAACCGAGTCTGGATCGGCCGCTTGCGGTATCGTGGTCCATGCCGCTATCGTCATGCCGCATAGCCACTTACATGACTGACCCACCGCAGGATAAGCCGCCGGGCGAAACGCCGACCCCTACGGAATCGGCGACGAACCTCGAAAGCCCGCCGGCGCACGTCGAAGCACATCCAACTGGCAAGCGACTCGCAGCGCTGACGCTGCTCGCGATCGGCGTCGTGTACGGCGACATCGGTACGAGCCCGCTGTACGCGTTCCGCGAAGCGTTCAAGCCCGAGTACGGGTTGCAGGCTACGCAGGCCAACGTGTACGGCGTGCTTTCCCTCATCATCTGGTCGCTGTTCCTGGTCGTCAGCATCAAGTACATCATCTTCGTGATGCAGGCGGACAACCGCGGCGAGGGCGGCATTCTATCACTGCTGGCTCTGGTCCTTCAACGCAAGCACCGCCAGAGCGAGCAGCGCAGCAGGATGGTAGTGATAGTCCTGGGGCTCATCGGCGCTGCCCTGCTGTACGGCGACGGCATGATCACGCCGGCGATGTCAGTGCTCAGTGCGATGGAAGGACTCGAGGTCGTGTCCCCAGCTCTGCGCTACCTCATTCTCCCGCTGACCCTCGGCATTCTGATCGGACTGTTCGTAATGCAGAAGTGGGGCACCGCGGGCATCGGCCGGATCTTCGGGCCGGTCACGCTTCTCTGGTTCATCGTCATCGCCACACTCGGTGCGATGGAGATCGCGAAGCAGCCGCGGGTCCTGCTGGCGCTCAATCCGTGGTACGGCGTGCAATTCTTCGTGAACCATGGAACGGGCGGATTCATCATCCTCGGCGCGGTCGTGCTCGCGGTGACGGGAGCGGAAGCCCTGTACGCGGATATGGGGCACTTCGGAAAGCGGCCGATTCGTACGGCATGGTTCGCCATCGTCTTCCCCGCGCTCCTTCTCAACTACTTCGGCCAGGGAGCGCTTGTGCTGCGGGACCCGCTCGCGGCGGAGAATCCGTTTTACCTGCTCGCGCCGGATTTCTTTCAGTACCCGCTGATCGCGATCGCGACCGCCGCCGCAATCGTCGCGTCGCAGGCTATGATCTCGGGCGCGTTCTCCATCACGCGCCAGTGCGTGCAGCTCGGGTACTGTCCGCGCGTGACGATCGTGCATACCTCGAAGTCCCAGGCCGGCCAGATCTACATCCCGGAGGTCAATCGGGCGTTGATGGTCGGGTGCATCCTGGTAGTGCTCGGGTTCCGCCACTCCTCCGCGATCGGCGCCGCCTACGGAATCGCCGTCACCGGAACTTTTACCATGACAACCCTGCTCATGTTCGTGCTGGCGCGATCGTGGTGGAACTGGGATCGCTGGCGCGCCGGCCTTTTCTTGGCTGCATTTCTGACAGTCGATCTCGCGTTTCTGGGCGCGAACGTTCTCAAGGTTGCGCACGGCGGATGGGTGCCGCTGCTCATCGGCGCCATCCTGTTCCTGATGATGACCACTTGGTTCCGCGGCCGGGCAATCGTGCAGGACATGATGAACCGCAGCACGCTGCCGATGGATCTCCTGATCCAGGACGTCGCGAAGAGGAAAACGCCCCGCGTATCGGGCGTCGCCGTGTTCATGACTCCGGCCTCCGAAGGCGCGCCCGTCGTGCTGCTGCATCACCTCAAGCACAACAAGATGCTGCACGAGCAGGTGGTGCTCCTTTCGATCGTGTCGACGGAGGTCCCCGAGGTGTCCGACGAGACTCGACTCACGGTCGAAGTCCTGCCGGAAGGATTCTTCCGCGCGATCTCCAAGTACGGCTACATGGAGACACCCGACGTCAAGAAAGTGATCGACCGGCTCGGAGAATGGGGCGTGCACAAGCGGCCGGGCGAGACGAGTTATTATCTCGGCCGCGAGCGGCTGCTGCCGACGGGAACGGGCGCGCTCGCGAAGTGGCGCAAGCACCTCTACATCTTCATGTCGCGCAATACGCCGTCGGCCGCAGAGTTCTTCGGTATTCCGCCGAACCGCGCAGTCGAGCTCGGCGCCCAGATGGAACTGTAGCTCTCGGTTGTGGTCGGGTCGCGTGGGCGGGGTCGCCCTCGGCGGCTACGCTCGCGAGCGGGACGGTGCGGCTGCGGGCTACGACTTGTGCGAGCTAAGACGCCGCCTAGGGGCGACCCCGCCCCGCGACCCTCCCCCGGCGTTCGCTCTCACGCTAGCCGCAAATGAGACGGCCGCCTTACGGCGGCCGATTCGAGCCTTGCTGCGCAGCACACAGCACGCAGCACGCAGCACGCAGCGCTGCTAGATCGTGTAGCGCCTGCGTCCGGTCGGAGTCGGAGCGAAGCCGAAACCGCTCGGCGCTCCGTCGCCGAACATTCCGCCGAAGCGCTGATTCCTGTACACATCGGCGAAGCGGCCGCTGGTGACCTGTACGTCGCGATAACCGCTGCCCGTCCACACGCGCAGCGTCACGGTGCTGCCCGCGGTAACGTCGCGCATAGCCCTGGAAAGGCGATGCCGTCCCACGCCGCTGAGATACGCGTCGCCGGCGTCGGCCGCGGTGGCGCGCACATCGATGCCGTTGACGAAGGCAATGCGGTGGCCCTCGTAGATCCCGGCCCGCTCCGCCGGCCCGTCTTCCGCGACGGCTTCGACGAACACGCCGAGCGTGTCGCGCTTGTGCGCGGCACCACCGAGGGTAACGCCGAGCGTCGCGCGGTTCATCCTCGCGCTGTCGTCGACCATCACGCGATGCATGACGCGATCCCGCATGATGGCCGCATCCGACCCGGCGCGCCGCGCTTCTTCCGTCGTCCTGACCCGCCCTTGGGACGTGGCCTGTGCTTCGACCGTACCGCCTACCAGGCACGCCGAAGCGAGCAAAACCAAAGTGCGCATGACTCTCCAACCGAAAGGGTTCGCACAGTACGACACGCGGGCTCCATGTATGGTTTCCGAGCTTGTGGTGCCTCCGACGGGGTCGCGGGGTTGGCGGGGTCGCCCTCGGCGGCTACGCTCGCGAGGGGAACGGTGCGGTTGGTGGATTCAGGTGGTGCGAGCTAAGACGCCGCCTGCGGGCGACCCCGCCAACCCCGCGACCAGCAAGGGCACCAACCCGCCAGCCCCCAGGTGCCCATGCGTCAAGCGAATACCTTCGAAGGCTCGCCTTCCCCGAAAACCCTACACGACGATGTTGAGGAGGCGGCCGGGAACGAAAATGACCTTGCGGGGCGTGCCGGTGACGAATTTGGCGACGCCGGCCTCGGCGAGCGCGAGATCGAGAGCAGCTTGCTGCGCGATGTCCGGTGCGACCTGGAGAGTGCCGCGGAGCTTGCCGTTCACCTGCACGGCGAGCTCGATGGTTTGCTCGGCGGCGAGCGCGGGATCGAAGCTCGGCCAGCCGGAGTCAAACACGCTCTTGTCATGCCCCAACTGCTCCCACAGCTCCTCGGCGATGTGCGGCGCGAAGGGAGAGACGAGCCGCACCACGGGCTCGACCTCGGCGCGATGCGGGACGCGCTCGCCGCGCCGGAGCACGTTCATGTACTCCATCATCGCGGCGATCGCGGTGTTGTAGCTCAACCGCGAAATGTCGTCGCCCACTTTGCGAATGGTCTGGTGCAGCTTGCGCACCACGTCCGCGTCCGGCTCCCCTTCGGTGGTGCACGATCCCGCCGATGACCAGAGTCGGTCGATGAACCGCCGCACGCCGGAGATCCCCTTGTCGCGGAAATCCCCGCCTTCCTCGAAGGGGCCAAGGAACATGAGGTAAGTGCGGAAGGTGTCCGCTCCCCACTGCTCGATGTAGGCGTCCGGGTTCACGACGTTCCCGCGGCTCTTGGACATTTTCGCGCCCTCGCGGACGATCATGCCGTGCGCGCGGAACTTCGTGAACGGCTCCTCGAAGCCGAGGTGGCCACCGTCGCACAGCACCATCGTGATGAAGCGCGAGTACAGCAGGTGCAGCACCGCGTGCTCATTGCCTCCGATGTACGAGTTCACCGGCAGCCATTTCTTCGTCATCCCGGGCTCGAACGGCTGGTCGTCCACGCCCACGCTCGGATATCGCAGGAAGTACCAGGAGCTGTCGAGGAACGTGTCCGACACGTCCGTCTCGCGCCGCGCGCCGGCGCCGCACTTCGGGCAGCTCACCCGGTACCACTCCTCGTGGCGCGCGAGTGGCGAGATCCCGCTGTCGTCCGGCTTGAAATCCTTCACGAACGGAAGCAGCACCGGAAGATTTTCTTCCGGCACCGGCACCGTGCCGCACGCGTCGCAATAGATGATCGGGATCGGCGGCCCCCAGTACCGCTGCCGCGAGATGCACCAGTCGTGCAGCCGGTAAATGTTCAGCGCGCGGCCGTGACCGTCGGCTTCGAGCATCGCGGTGATCCGCTGCTTTCCTTCGTCCATGGACAGCGCGTCGAACTGCCCAGAGTTCACCAGCACGGCGTCGGCGTCGTCCACGAACGCAGCGTCGAGCGGCGTCGACGCGTCCTGACCTTCGCCTGCAACGACGCGCACGATCGGGAGCGCGTATTTCGTGGCAAACTCGAAGTCGCGCTCGTCGTGCCCGGGTACGCCCATGATCGCGCCGGTGCCGTACTCCATCAGCACGTAGTCCGCGATCCAGATCGGGATCGGTTGGCCCGTCGCCGGGTTGGTCGCGTACGATCCCGTGAACACGCCGGTCTTCTCCCGGCTCGATTTGCGCGAGACCAGGTCCTGCTTTCCGGTCAGCGCGCGATACTCACCCACGGAATCGAATTCTTCGCGCGTAGTGACTACGTCCACCAGGAGATGCTCGGGCGCGAGCACGAGGTACGTCGCGCCGAAGATCGTGTCCGGGCGCGTCGTAAAGACTTTGACCGACATCGGCGCGTCCGCGTCGACGTCGATCGTGAACTCGACCTCGGCGCCGGTGGACTTGCCGATCCAGTTTCGCTGCGCCGTGCGCGTGCTATCGGACCAGTCGAGCCCGTCGAGGTTCGACAGGAGCCGCGGGGCGTAGTCGCTGATCTTGAAGAACCACTGCTCGAGCTGGCGCTGTTCGACCATCGCGCCGCACCGCTCGCACGCGCCCGCGATCACCTGCTCGTTGGCGAGCACGGTCTTGTCGTTGGGGCACCAGTTGACCGCCGCGGACTTTTTGTACGCGAGCCCCTGCTTGAGCAGCTGCAGGAAAACCCACTGCGTCCACTTGTAGTACTCGGGATCGGTCGTCGACAGGGTGTATCGCCAATCGACCATCAGCCCAGCTCGCTCGAGCTGGCGGCGGAAATTCTTGATGTTGTTCGGAATCAGCTCGCTCGGGTGCTCGCCGACCTTGAGCGCGTAATTCTCCGAGTGGATCCCGAACGCGTCGTAGCCGAGCGGCTCGAACACGTCGAAGCCCTGCAGCCGCTGGAAGCGGGCGTAGATGTCGTTGCCCGTGAACGCGAAAAGATTCCCGACGTGCAGCCCTTCGGCCGATGGGTACGGAAACATCATCAGCGCGTAGAACGGCTTCTCCGCGCCGGTCAGGTCGGTATGATTGGTGCCGCTCACGAGCCAGCGTTCCTGCCACTTCGACTCTACGAACGAAGGATCGTACGCGTCGGATTCGTCCGGGTGTTGCGGAATCTTGCCCATGATTCGTCAAAGGTATCGCCCGTGGTGGTTCAAGGCAGGTGTCCTCTCCGCGCGGGCGGAGCGGACCGAGCATCCTCTTCGCGCGCTACGCGAGCAAACGGCGCTCGCTAAGACGCGCGCTGCGAGGACGCTCGGCCCGCTCCGCCCCCGGCATCCCGCCGCCGTCCACGTCCCAACAGACAACGGAAAAACGGGTAACGCACACCGCGCTCCGCCTTCCCTGCCTCCGCACTATCATTCGACCGGACCCCCGAGGAGCACATGTCATGCGCCGATTCGCCCTTCTCCTTCTCGCAGTCGCCGCGTGCGCACCCGTCACGCCGCCTAACATCCCCGCACCCCAAGACGACGAGCACCCTCGCCTCGAATGGGGCATGGTGCTCCACGGTGGCGCGGGCGTCACGCGCACGAGCTATTCTGCGGCCGAGCTCCCGCTCATGGAGGCCGCGTTCCACCAGGCGCTCCGCGCCGGGCATGCGATCCTCGCGCGCGGCGGCTCCAGCCTCGATGCAGTCGAGGCCGCCGTACGGATCCTCGAGGACGACTCGCTGTTCAACGCCGGGAAGGGCGCGGTGTTCACCAATGACAGCATCAACGAGCTCGACGCCGCGATCATGGATGGGCATGCGTATCGAGCCGGCTCCGTCGCCGGGCTGCACCGCATAAAAAATCCGATCACGCTGGCGCGCGCGGTGATGGAACGGTCCAAGCACGTGATGATGATCGGTGACGGCGCGGAGAGGTTCGCCGCGGAACAGGGAATCGAGTTCGTGGATCCGAGCTACTTCCGCACCGAGCGGCGCATGCGCTCGCTGCGCAGGGCGATCGAGAACGAGCGTCGCGCGGCGAACCCCGGTGGCTCCGCCGTCGTCCCTGATCCGACGCTCCGTTTCGGCACCGTCGGCGCCGTCGCGCTCGACAAGCAGGGCCGCCTGGCCGCGGCGACCTCGAGCGGCGGCATGACCAACAAGCGGTACGGCCGCGTGGGCGATGTGCCGATCATCGGCGCAGGCACCTACGCGAGCCCCACCTGCGCCGTATCCGCGACCGGCGACGGCGAGTACTTCATCCGCTGGACGATCGCCCGCTCGATCTGCGCGCGGACCGAGTTCAACGGCCAGTCGCTCGCCTCGGCCGCCGATTCGGTGATCATGGGCGTACTCGATCGTACCGACGGCACGGGCGGCGTCATCTCTCTCGACAGCCGCGGCCATGTCGCCATGCCGTTCAATGCCGAGGGCATGACTCGCGGGTACGTGGGTCCGGACGGGCGTACGTGGATGAAGATGTTCAGATAGTTGTGGGTGGGTGCTGCGCGAAGGCGTGTCCCGCTGCGGCCGCTACGCGCGCAAACTACGCGCGCTAAGACGCGGCC
>JBPCPS010000188.1:0-7997 GCA_050998915.1 Gemmatimonadaceae bacterium | reverse complement strand
AGGGCAGGTCGGTCGTGTCGCGGCTCTGCATCCCCACCGGCAGCGAGCCCACGAAATCGCCCGACGACACGCTGTACTGCTGCGCCCAGTCGTAGCCCTCGCCGTACATCGTGCTCTGCGTGAACGGGTTGCGCCCGACGACCCACTGCGCCTGTTGCTCGGCGAGATCGAGACCCGCGCTGTCGCCCCTGAGACGCGCGGCCGCGGACAGCGCCTTGGCCTGCGACAGCAGCACGCCGTAATTCCCGCGGCGCGCGAACCAGACCGGGAACGCGCGCAGATACCACTCATCGCCCATTGGCATCCCCTGCAGCACCTGCGCGCGATACGCCGCGCGCGTCGCGCCGTGGATCGCGCCGGAATCGGGAACTTCCCGCACCTCGTCGCCCACGCGGTACACGTACGCGGGGAGCACGTTGTACGGCGCGGTCATAGTCGCGCTCCGCTTCTGGTACCCGGCGAACAGCGCGACCGTGGAGTACCAGCTCATCCAGTCCGCGTGATCGGGCAGCGCCTCGACGAGCTGCGCCAGCGCGACGACCGGCGCCTGGTCGTTGCCACGGTGGAACTGGTGGAAGAGCGTGTCGCGGTCCGGGCCCGTCCAGAAGAAGCCCGCGAGCGGGAACGCTGAGCCGACCGGCGACTTCTGCTGCGACGCGACGATCACGCGCGCCAGCTCGACCGCCTTGTCCGCGTACTTTTTGTTGTTGGTCGCCCGGTACAGCTCGAGCGACGCGGTGATGCCGATCCCGGCCAGCTCGATCGGCGTTGCAGCGAACGCAGGTGTGTCGCGCGTCTCGCGCGATTCGACCCCGACGATCGCGTGATTCCAGTCGTCCTCCGCCAGCGCCAGCGCCCGCGCGGCCAGCGCCGGCTCGCTGTCCTTCAGCACCCGGTACGCGATCGCCTCGGCGGCCGCCGCGATGTAGTTGACGTTGGGATTGTTGCGCGCGGCGCGCGTGCGGTCGTCCGCATCGCAGCCGATGTTGTTGGTCCACCGGTTGTGGCTGGCGAAGTACAGGCGGTAGCCGCCGGGGAAGCGGACGCGCATCACCCAGTCGAGCCCCCACTTCGCTTCCTCGAGCACGCGCGCGAGCAGCAGGGGATCGCCGCCGGGCCCGCGCAGACGCGCGGCCAGCGCGAACATCGCGTACACCGCTTCGCCGGTGTTGACCGTGCCCTGCGACAGGTCGCCAGCGTCGTGCCAGCCGCCGCTCATGACGATGCTGTCGCTGCCGTGCGTCGCGAACCAGTCGAGATGGTCCACCGGGTGCGAGCCGGGGACGTCGAAGCCGCAGCGATTGCCGTAAAAGAAGTTGAGGGTTTTCCAAATCGTACTGTTCCAGGTATCGCCGCCGATGCTGAACGGACGGGAGTCCCGTCCACCGGCGCGGATGATGTACCGCCCCGGCGCAGTGACTTCCGAGAAGTTCATCTGCTGGAACTGGCCGATGTGCGAGTACGCCGGGCGGGCGCGCTTCCGTAGCACGACCGGCCCCGGCGTGCTGTCGTTCATTCGGATGAGCGAGAACTCTCCCGGCGGCAGATCACTCGCGAACGCGATCTTGCTCGAGTGCGGCAGGTAGCCGCTGTGGCTGAACGCGAACCGCCCCGAGCCGATGTTCCATCCTGTGTGTATGTCCGGCGTGACCTGCTGCAGCTCGATGCGGCCAATCTCGAACGCGACCGTGTCGCCAGGCATCGCGAGCATCTTGTTCACCCAGTAGCCGATCTCGATCGCCGTGACGCGGTCGCGCGCGAGCGGCTCGATCTCCCACACTACCTGCGTCCACTTGTTGTTCTCGAGCGTCACGTAGTGGATCCCTTCGCGGTAGTACTTGTCCGGCACTTTCTCGGCGCCGTCGTTGTGCAGGACGATCTGCAGCGGCAGAATCGGGAAGCCGCGGACTTCCGGCTTGATCCAGAGCGAGAGCCGGTTGTACGCGCGCCAGTCCTCGCCGTCGAACGCGCGCCGGAGGTTGACGGACGACAGCCGGCTGCGCGCTGGCGCGGGCGCGTCGCGGAACATCTGCATGTCCACCCGGAGGACACGCATGCCGTCGCGCCGTGGTTCGGTTGGGAATGTGACCGCGGTGGTGCCTGAGGAGCGCCAGGCCTCAGGCCGCGTCATGTCGTCCAGCATGCGCGAGGCGTGGACTGGCTTTCGCAGCCATGCGAACTCCGCCGAGTGCTCCAATGGAATGGGAAGGAGCGCGCGGTTTTCGGATTGGGCAGCGGCGGGCGTGGCTGGCGCGGCTGCCGCCAGGCAAATGGCCAACGCGGCCGGGAGGAACCGGCCCGTCACGGTTGATCCGGAAACGGCGTGGCTGTGTGTTATCCGGCGCGCTCCAATTCTGGCAGGGGCTTCACCTGCTTCTTCACTTCGCGTGCCCCCTTTGAGTGGTGTAGCTCATAAAGGTCGCACGCATGCTGCAGGTTCAGCCAAAAATCCGGTGTCGTGCCGAATAGCCGTCCCAGACGGAGGGCCGTATCCGTCGTGATAGGGCGCTTGCCTTTGATCACCTCATTGACCCGCGGGAAGGAGATGCCAAGCTGTCGCGCGAGCTCGCTTTGTGAGATATCGAGCGGCCTCAAGAACTCCTCCTCCAGTATCTCGCCCGGAGTAATCGGTGGCCGATTGGTACGGATACGCATTGTCTATTCTTCCAAAGCTAGGCGGCACCCGCACGGCGGGGTGACCATGTCAGCGCCAAACGACGTCCGGTCGCCGCGCAATCCCTGAGGTAGAGATTGATGAGGCTCTGGTAAGGAAATTCAGTCTCTTCTGCGAGCTTCTTGAAATACTCGACCGTCGAGTCATCCAGACGAATTGTTACGGGGCGCTTCAGCCGCTTTGCGTACGGGTTCTTTTGAGCGGAGGAAAAGTCGTAGTGTTTTCTCATAAGGATCTCCTCGGTACATACTGGGCTCGCTCCTGGCGATCTGCCTTGCGAGCAGAAATAATACGGATGACGCTCCCACGCGCACGCTCGCAATGCACAACGACAAGGACGCGAAGGGAAGAGCTTAGGCCGAGCAAAATAAAACGTTCCTCCTCGACGGAATGATCGGGATCGGCCATTAGGAGAGCTTCTTCGTCTTCGAAAACGGTTTGGGCTTCCTCGAAGCCAACGCCGTGCTTTCTGAGGTTGGCCGCTGCTTTAGCGGAGTCCCATTCGAAGCGCGGGGCGTCCACTACGATAATGTATGTACAACGTACATACTGTCAAGGCTAGCCCCCGACGAGATCGCCTGGTTCACCGCTTCGGCTGCCAAAGGTGCGCGCGGGGCCATACCTCTAAGGTGTCAGGCCAGTCGCGTGAAACGAGGGCGCAATGGGCGGGCATGAGCGAACGATTGCACGGCGGGTTGACCGGGAAACCGGAAATCGATAGGCTCGTCCTGTTCCTTAGAAGAGCTTGCCCCTCCGTCCACCTGGAAGTGCGTCATGATTACCATCGCGATCTGGCCGCTGCTGCTCCCCGCCGTTCTCGCAACGGCTCCCCAGTCCGACTCGGTCCCCTTGTACACCGACCTCGGCGCGCACCAGATGCTCATCAGCTCACAGGTGCCCGCGGCGCAGCGGTACTTCGATCAGGGAATGCGACTGCTGTACGGCTTCAACCACGCCGAAGCCATTCGTGCGTTCGAGGAGGCGGGCCGGCTGGATCCCGATTGCGCCGTCTGCCACTGGGGCTCCGCACTCGCTTACGGTCCGAACATCAACGCGCCGATGGACTCCGCGGGCGGCGTAGCGGCGTGGGCACATCTCCAGATGGCCGTCGCGCTTCACGACGACGCGCCTCCGCGCGAGCGCGCGCTGATACACGCGCTGGCTAAGCGGTATGGATCGGCTCCGCTCGCCGACCGTGGCGCCCTCGACTCGGCGTACGCCAGCGCAATGGCGGAGGTGGCGGCCCGCTACCCGGAAGATCTCGACATCGCGACGCTGTACGCGGAGGCGCTGATGAACCTGCGCCCGTGGGCGTACTGGGCGAAAGACGGTGAGCCGTACCCGGGCACCACCACGATTCTCGCGCAGCTCGAGCGCGTGATGAGCAGGAATCCGGACCATCCCGGGGCGTGCCACTACTATATACATGCCGTCGAGGCCGTCGCGCCGGAGAAGGCAGTGCAGTGCGCGGAGCGGCTCGCGTCGTTGATGCCGGGCGCGGGGCACATCGTGCACATGCCCGCGCACATCTATATCAGGGTGGGTCGCTACAACGACGCGATCGAGAGCAACATACACGCGACGCACGCCGACGAGACGTACATCGCAGGCGAGAAGCCGACGGGGATGTACCCGATGGGGTACTATCCGCACAACTACCATTTTCTCGCCATGGCGGCGATGATGGCGGGGCGGAGCGCGCAGGCCATCGAGGCGGCGCGGAATCTCAGCGAGCGGGTGCCGGTGGACAACGCGCGCGCCGTGCCGCCGCTGGAGCCGCTGATTCCGTACACGCACCAGATGCTGGCCACGTTCGGGATGTGGGACGACGTGCTGCGCGAGCCCGTACCGCCGGCCGATCTACGCTTGTCGTTCGGGCTCGCGCAGTATGCGCGGGGAATCGCATTCGCCGCGAAGCGCGACTGGGCGGCCGCCGCCGCTGCGCTCGACACCGTGACCGCGATCGCGCGCGGCACGTCTCCGGCGGACCGGACAGCGATGTCCGCGGGCGTCGGCGAGAACAAGATCATCATGGACATCGCCATGCACGCGCTCGCCGCGGAGATCGCGTACCGGCGTGGGAACTTTCCAGGGGCCGTCGCGCACCTCACGGTGGCAGCGGAGCTGGAGGACAGCTTCAACTATGTGGAGCCGCCGCAGTGGGCGACGCCGATCCGCCGTTCCCTGGGCGCGGCGCTGCTAAAGGCAGGCCGGCCGGCGGACGCGGAGCGGGTTTACATGGAGGACTTGCTGCGTTTCCCGGAGAATGGATGGTCGCTGCACGGATTGGCCGCGAGCCTGCGGGCGCAGGGGAAGACCGATGCGGCGGACGCCGCGGACGCGAGGCTCGTCAGGACGTGGCGCGGCGCGGACGTGGTGCTGGCGGGGTCGAGGTTCTGAAAGATTGAACGCGCGCCAGCCCTCGCTGTATCTTCGAAAGGCAAAATGGTGTCAGAACGGCATGGCCAAGCATCTCACGAAAGAACACAGCACACCGCCGAACCGGACAACCAGATGACCCTCCACGTCACCGCACGGGCTGCCACCACGCTGCTACTGCTCGTTTTCGTCGCTTGTGGCGACGCTACGGCTCCCGACGAGATCCCGCCGACACAAACTACCTTCAACGCACGCGTCGTTTCGCCGCACCAGGACGATGGCGCGGTGTTCGTAGAGCTCGCCGGGGAGATCCGGTCGGTCACCGCGGCCTCCGGCACGACCCTGTACGCCGAGCGCTCCGGGAGCGTCACGCGAGTCCTCGCACTGCGAGACGCAGCCGGCGCAGCCGAGTGGTTCACCATGGTGGTCGCACCGGGCGCGGCGAAGCCGGCAGCCAAAGTGCTCGCCGCCGCGAACCTGCAAGACTTACCGCGTGAGGACGTGAGCGCGTACAGGGTGGAGTACTGATGCGCCATGCAAAGATCGCGGGCGCCGCATTCCTGTCGCTTGCCTCCGTGCTCGCGACGCCAGTCGCCGCGCAGGATATCGAGGCGCGGGCGGCCGCGATGGGGCGCGACCTCCCGCCGTCGTACTACACCCGCATCGCACTCGATCCCACTATTTATGAGCTCAGCGCGGGGTGGCGCAATCGACTCGCGTCCGCCGCGACCCAGGAGAGCGCCGTCGCAGGCGTGCTCAACATCGCGGTGATTCCGACTCTGTTTGCCTCTAGCTCCCCGGCGCCGGCGGTCGTCTCTCTCACTGCACTCCAGACGCAGCTGTTCGACGGGCCCGCGAGCAGCACTCTCAGTGGGTTCTACACAGAGATATCGCTCGGCCAGCTCGAAATGCGCGGGACGGTGGCGCCGTGGTCGCCGACATCGCTGACGATCGCGGAGGTCACGGGCTCGTCGATGGGACTCGGCGCCGGAGCACGCATCGGTCCATGGCTGCGCGAATCGGTGGCGGCCGCGGACGCGCATATCGACTTCCGCCAGTTCGACAACGACGGACCGGACGGCAGACCCAACAGCGGCGATGACGATGGGCGCGTCGACGCAGCGGCGTTCCTGTTTCACGAAGTCGACGCGTCGTGCGGCGGAAGCGGTCCGTGGCCGCATCGCTCGCGGATCTCCGGATGGGGGGGCGGCCCCGCGGCAACAAATGACATCGGCGCCAAGGGTAATCCCATCGTCGTCAACGATTACATCCTCCTCGGTGCCAGCGATTGCACGGGCACGAAGGCGTTGGGATCGAACGTCTTCGCGCACGAGATGGGGCACGTGCTCGGCCTTCCCGACTATTACGATGCGTCCGGGGGTCTGGCGCGCGATCAGCGGCGGTGGGTCATCGGGTGCTGGGACCTGATGTCGGGCGGCGCGTGGGGTTGTGGCTCCGGACCGCAGCCTGCGTCCATGCTTCCGCCGCACATGGGGCCGCTTCCCAAAGCCCAGCTCAAGTGGATCACGGCCACGCTCGTGCCGACCAACACCCGCACGAAGGAGTTCGTCCTCCGACCCGTGCGAACTTCCGGCGACGTGCTGCGCGTCGACCTGAGCGCGACGGAGTATCTGCTCATCGAGTACCGCGATCGCAGCGGCTTCGACGCCGACCTCCCCGCTGCCGGCGTGCTGGTGTATCGCGTCGTGTCGGGTCGTGCGTTTCTGCCGTGCGCGACGTGTCCTCGCACATACTCGTACAACCTGCTCGAGGCGGACGGGAACGCGGGACTGACCCGACCCGAGATTGCGGGAGGAAACCGCGGCGAAGCGGGCGACCTGTTCCTGACGGGAAGCTCCATCACGCGCACGTCGAATCCATCGACGGCACTGAATGACGGGTCACTCAGCTCCGTGGAGATCAATTCCATAGTGATCGATCAGATCGCCAAGGTGGCCCGCGTCACGGTCTCAACCGCTTTGAGCGCGCCGATGGCAACTCTCACCTCTGCCAGAATCATTGCAGCGTTGGCCGACGGCGGCGTATCTCTGACAGCCGAGGAGCGCGCTCAGCTGGACGAGCAGGGCAACCGCAACGGCCGCTTCGACATAGGAGACGCACGGGCGTACTTGCGGCGGAACCCATAGCCACAGCGGCCGTCCTTATGGGACGGCCGTTGTGCGGAGACAGTTGCCCGGCTTTCGCTTGGGCTGCTTGTACGTGAACCGCTGATCCTGGAAGCTCCGGAAGATCACTTCATGCGGATCGGACAGCGAAGGCTTTGGGCGCCGGCGAGAACAAGATCATCATGGACATCACCATGCACGCGCTCGCCGCGGAGATCGCCTACCGGCGTGGGGATTTCCCGGACGCCGTCGCGCACTTCACGGTGGCGGCGGAGCTGGAGGACAGCTTCAACTATGGCGCTCGGTTTCGTCCTTGACGAGATCGAGCATCGCCTCGACCATCCACGGAGGCGTGAACACCTCCGCGTGGTCGGCGACGCGCTGCCTTGATTTGAACAGGCTCATGGAGCGAACGCTGCGAAAAGCGCGCTAGGCAGGTTCGGAGCGTGCGCGAGTTTTATCGTCATTAGTCTCCCCGCGTGCGGCACCTCGACACCCGTCATGGTGAACCCGGCTTGGGGAGCGGTGCCGCCAACACTCCGCGCCCGTGAAAATATGCAGATTCCAATTCGGACACTATCTCGTCTTGGAAACCATACCTGGCTGCGAAAACTCCAATGTCGCTTTCAGTGAGCCCTATGCGCTTGGCGTGGCAATGCCGTATGAAGGCGTAAAAGCGCTGCCAGTCGAACGGGTGCAAGACCGACTTGTTTGCAGATTCCGCAAACGCTTCAAAAATCTTGCGAGCTCCATTTGGCAACTGTTCCATAAGGGACGAAAGATCGTTCAACGCGCCCGATGGGGACAGAAGTCGCTTC
>JBPCPS010000114.1:0-2990 GCA_050998915.1 Gemmatimonadaceae bacterium | reverse complement strand
AGCTGCCCGAAAAATTGGAGGCCAGTCCAACCGGGGCATCCGTAGGCACGGCAGCCGCGTCGGCCGCGGACTGCGCGGCGTGGCTGCCCGACTCGCCATCCACGGGGGTACCTCTCCCGATCACCACGCCACCGGCAAGAAAAAAGAGCGCGGCTGCGGCGCGCAAAGCCCACTCGCTCGCCTGCCGCTTCCGCGGTGCCGGGCGCGAGGCCGCGCGCATGGGGGGCGGGGTCAGTACCAGAACGGGCGACGGCTTTCGCGCGATCAGCCCCTCCTCCTTCAACGCCGTGCTCAGGGCGTCCCACGAAGTCAGCGGAGCTGAAACCTGCGCTCCCTCCGCGACGGCGAGACCACGCAACGCGCGGTACGCCTGACGCTCGCGCTCGCATTCGGCGCACGCGCCAAGATGCGCCAGCTCGACATTGGTAGGCTCGGAATCTCCGAGCTCGATCAGCCTATCAGCTTGCAGATGCAACATGACTCCCATTCCTCGCCGGCCAGGTATCGTCGATCACGTGCGCGAGAAGCCGGCGAAGTTTCGCGCGCGCCTTGAACAGCTGCGATTTGGAGCCACCCGACGTGATGCCGAGCCTGCTCGCAATTTCCTCATGCGTATAGCCTTCCACGTCGTGCAGCACGAACACCGTGCGCGCACCCGGCGAAAGCTTCTGCATCGCTTCTTCGATTGATTCCGCCAGAAATCCGCGATCCGAATCCATTTCGGTTGCGGCGGAATCGTCCGCGATGTCGACCTCCCACTTCTCTATGCGCCGCACCTTGCGGAGCGCATTCAGCGTGCGGTTGACGGCGATGCGATGCGCCCACGTTCCGAACTGGGCTTCCCCGCGATAGCAGGGAAGCGCGCGAAAGATCTGTATCCAGACTTCCTGCGCGATATCCGCGGCAAGCTCCGCGTCCCCGCACAATCGACGCACTACTGCGTCGATATGCGGGGAGCGCTGACTCCACAGGGAGCGCAGCGCATCCTCGTCGCCAGCACGAGCCCGTTTCAAAATCAGCTGGTCAGCTGTCATCGAGTGCTGTACTATGTGTCACCCCTGGCCCCCGTACGGTTTCCATGGAACCCGGGGGCGCTCTAAAGGTAGACAATAGGGTAGTGCAGCCCGTTGGCTGTACGCAGCGTTTTCCGGAGTTATCGTGCTCAGGATAGTGGTAACAGTGCTCGGACTCGCGTCCGGGAGCGATGGATTGCCTTCCAAGAAGCCCGCCGCAGTGGGAATGTCGGCGGACAGACTGGGATCCGTCGAGCGTATCGTCACCCGCGGGATCGACGCCGGGGGCTACCCGGGCGCGGCTGTCGTCGTTGGCCGCAAGGGCGCTGTGGTGCTGCAGCGCGGCTTCGGGCGCCTGAGCTGGAGCGAAGCGAGCAATTCCGTCAGCCCCGACACGAGCATTTACGACGTCGCGTCGCTGACGAAGGTCGTGGGCACGACCGCCGCGATAATGGCGCTGTACGACGACGGGAAGATACGGCTCGATGCTCCCGCCACCCGCTACGTGCCGCAGTTCACCGGCGGACTGAACGACATGGTCACCGTGGGCGATCTTTTGACGCACCGGTCCGGCCTCCCGGCAGCCCGGGATCTCTGGCGGGGCTCCGCGACGCCGGACGCCGCGCGAGCGATGGTGCTCTCCACCCGCGTGAAGGACATTCCCGGCCGTAAATACGAATACTCGGACCTCGGTGCCGACGTCCTGGGCTTCATCGTCGAGGCGGTATCGCAGCAGCCGCTCGATGTTTTTCTGCACAACCGGGTGTTCGGGCCGCTGGGCATGCGCAACACTTTCTTCCGGCCGGCCGATTCGCTGCGCTATCGCGTGGCTCCGACCGAGTTGATCTCGCCGCGTGGTTACCCGATCCACGGCCAGGTTCACGACGAGAACGCATACGCGCTGGGCGGTGTCGCCGGCCATGCGGGACTCTTCAGTACCGCGTCCGATCTCTCGATTTTCGCGCAGATGATGCTCAACCGCGGCAGCTATGACGGCGTTCGCATCTTTGCGGACACCACCGTGGCGCTCTTCACCCGGCGAGCCGCCGGTCACCGCGCGCTCGGCTGGGACACCGCCGACGGCGATTACGGCTCGGGGCGATACCTCACGCCGCGCGCGTATGGCCATACCGGTTTCACCGGCACATCGATGTGGATCGATCCCGATCGGGAGATGTTCGTGATCCTTCTCACCAACCGCGTGCACGCGGCGCGCGCCCGACACCCGGGCCGCGTCATCTCGGACGTTCGAGCAGATCTTTCGGACGCGGCGGTGATGGCCGTGATCGACGGGCCGCGCGGCGCGATGAAGATGCCCACGGCGTTCCGCGCGGATCGTCGCGACGGCTGGAATGGCGATACGCAAAAGGTCAGGGCCGCGAAGGCCGCCGCCGCACGGAAGCGCGTGACCGCCAGACGGGCTAGAACACGGGCGGCCGCCGCGAAAAAACGCTCACGCGCCAGCAACATCCGCACGAAGCGCACGGCTGGCGAGTGAGCGGCGAGTCGTCGCCGCCGGTGACGAGCACAACGCCGGACGCGGCCTACGCGGTCAGCGAGGAGCAGGTCAAGCTCGCGCTGCGCCGGGTGAAGGATCCCGACCTTCACCTGAACATCGTCGACCTCGGGCTGCTGTATGGAATCCGCGTCGACGGATCGACAGTCAACGTGGACATGACGCTTACGTCACCCGCCTGTCCGTCCGGCCCGGAGATCGTGGGGAGCGTTGAGCGCGAGGTCGGCTCCATCGAGGGAGTCGAGAGCGTCAAGACCAACATCGTCTGGACGCCGTTCTGGACGCCGGACAGAATCGAGCCCCGGGTGCGCGCCTATCTAGGGTTGTAGGGCTCTCACAAAGTCGGGACCCAGCTCCTTCGCCTGCCATTTCCTCAGCTCGCGAACTTCGGCAAGCTCGTCGATGCTCGCCGGATTCTGCCGGGCAACCGCCTCGATCCGCTCGCGCGAGCACAGCACGCC
>JBPCPS010000097.1:0-37878 GCA_050998915.1 Gemmatimonadaceae bacterium | reverse complement strand
CTCAGCGCCGGGAAGGACAATGAATACTTCAGCGATGGTCTCACGGACGAGATCACCGCCGACCTGTCGAGCATCAACTCGCTCGCCGTAGTGTCGCGCCTCTCCGCGCGCGGCTACAAGGCGACGGCGAAGGACATCCGCACCATTGCCGCCGAGCTCAGCGTCGTCTACGTGCTCGAAGGGACCGTTCGAAAGGCCGGTGATGCACTCCGCATCACGGCGCAGCTGATCGACGCGGCGAATGACACCAGCCTCTGGGTCGGTAAATACAAAGGCACTATTCAGGACGTCTTCGAGATCCAGGAGGAAGTGGCACGGCAGATCGTCGAAGCGCTGCGGGTGAAGCTGACGCCCGCCGAAAAAGTGACGCTCGGCAAACGATCAACGCTCGACGCCGCGGCATTTGACCTTTATCTCCGGGGCCGCCATCTCCTGGGCGCGGGCACGAAGAAGGATCTCCTGGAAGCTCTCTCCCTCTTCGATGGCGCGCTCGCGCGCGACGCGCGTTATGCGGCAGCCTACGCCGGAGCAGCCGAAGCCAGCGCGGCGTACTACGAGTACTACGATCGGAACGAGAAATGGCTGGACCGCGCGATCGAAAGCGCACTGAAGGCGCTCGCGTATGACGCGAGCCTGCCGGAGGCGCACGCTGCTCTCGGCCTCGCGTACTTCAACCAGGGCTTACTCGATGAATCCCTCGCGGCGTGCCGCCGTGCCATCGAACTCAACCCCCACAACTATGTTGGCTATTGGATACTTGGACGCATCGACTACGTCACCGGCCAGACCGAAGAGGCCATCGCGTTACTGAAGAAGGTTGTAGAACTCAATCCCGACTTATATCCCGCATACTTCACCTTGCGAATGGTCTGCCAGAGCGTTGGCAGGGAGGAGATCTACCGGCCGTACGTGATGCGGCTGGTCGATGACATTTTCCCACGTTACCTCGCCAAGAATCCGGACGACGCGCGCGCGCGGCATTCCTACGGTTTTGAGTTGGCGGAAGCCGGCAGATACGAACAGGGGTTGCGCGAGGTAGAGCGTGCGCTCTCGGAATCGGGTGATGACCCACTCATCCTCTATGCCAGCGCATGTTACTTCGCGCGGTTCGGTGATAGCACGCAGGCAGTCGGCTTGCTTCGCCAGGCCATTGCGGCAGGATTTACGAATTACGCCTACCTGGAGCAGGACCCTGACCTGCGGCCGCTGCACACGAACCCGGCGTATCAGGAGTTGCTGAAAAACGGCCGGCGCGCCGCAGGAGAGTGACCGCTCTCTTCTCGGGGAGGAGAGCGAGCGTTGATCGGGGAGATTTCTCACGTCCGGGCATCGCCATATCCGCGCACTCCGCAAGGAGCCGCTATCATCGTGGCGACTGACCATGCCCACTGGCGCCAGCAGAGCATTCTGGCTATAATATGGCCAGATGCGTTTCGAGATCATCTTCTCGCCGCAGGCGGTGCAGTCGCATCGCGCGCTCCCGGGGTACCAGCGGGCCGCCGTGCGCGATGCAATCGAAACCCACCTGCGGCACGAGCCGAGAAAGACATCTAAGAGCCGCATCAAACGCCTTCGGAAGCTCCACCAGCCGCAATATCGTCTCCGCGTTGAGGAGGTTCGCATTTTCTATGACGTCATCGGCCAGGAAGTCCAAGTCCTCGCAATCGTCCCCAAAGACCAAGCGCAAGCGTGGCTCGACGAGTTCAGCACCGCGGAACCGTGAGGTGGCCTTGGCTGAAGTCAAAGATGATTTCTCCCGCTATCTACGGCTCGCGGCCACGGAGGAGATTGTGATCACGCGCCACGGGCGACCCGCCGGCGTTTTGATCGGCTTCGAGTCGGAGGATGACTGGTTTGAATACCGGCTGGAGAATCATCCGGCGTTTTTGCAACGGGTCAGTGAAGCGCGCGCAGCACTACGGGCCGGCCACGGCGTCGCGCTGGAAGATATTCCCCGATGATTGGACCGGCGCTCTAACAAGGCGTCGGTTCTGCCGCGCGGCATAGGTCTTATGTCGGTGTCGCAACATGATGCGCCACAGCAGAACCCCAAAGCGTTAGCGGGACGGACAGCGCCCGCGTATATTCGAGTAGGAGGGCTCACGGATGAAGTACAAGATCGCGCTCGAACACTCGGACGAAGGGTACAGCGTGTCCGTCCCCGGTCTGCCCGGTTGCTGGTCCCAAGGCGCAACAGAGGCGGAGGCGCTTGCCAATATCCGTGACGCGATTCGCGAATATCTGCTCACCCGCGACGAACTCGTGCGCGATGCCGACGTGCGTGAGGTAGAGGTCGCGTAGGACGTGCCGAGAATCGCCGGCGTCAATCATCTCGATGCCGTGCGAGCCCTCGAGAAGGCGGGATTCCGAATCGCGCGGCAAGGGAAACACATCGTCATGACCAACGGTACGCGCATAATCACGATTCCTCGGCATAACCCGGTCAATGCGTTCACAATGGGGGGCATCGTGCGGGATGCCGGGCTCTCCGTGGAAGACTTTCGCCAACTGCTGTGAGCGCTCGCTATTTGCGGTAGTAGTGCGCTCTCACGATTGACACCAGACTGACGACCGCGTGACGCAGCGGTTACGGCGGAACGTACCGCCCCCACGCCCCGGCTAACGCATCCGAGATCTCACCGACTGAAGCGCGCGCGCGGACCGCGTCGATCACCAGCGGCATCAGCGGCAGCGCCGCACTTCCGCCCTTCACGTCCGCTGCGGCGGCGCCGAGCGCGGACAGCGCCATCGCTTGCGCACTCGGATCGCGCGACGCCCGGGCTTTCGCCAGGCGCGCCACCTGTCCGCGCTCCATGCCCGCGTAATCCGGCGACAGAATGCTGAGCCCCTCGCTGTCGTCCGTGAACTGGTTCACACCCACGATGACGGTCTCGCCGCCTTCCACCCGCTGCTGAAATTCATAAGCGCTGCGCGCAATCTCGTCCTGGAAGAAGCCCTGCTCGATCGCGGCGGCTGACCCACCCAGATCTTCCACTCGCTGCATCAGCGCGATCGCGCGGGCCTCGAGCTCGTTGGTGAGACTCTCTACGTAGTAGCTCCCGGCGAGTGGATCGACGGTGTTCGCGATACCCGACTCGTGCGCGATGATCTGCTGCGTCCTGAGCGCGAGCGTCGCGGCTTCGGCGGTGGGTAGGGACAGCGCCTCGTCGTACCCATTGGTGTGCAGCGACTGCGTCCCGCCGAGCGTCGCCGACAGCGCCTGCACCGCGACCCGCACAACGTTGTTCAGTGGCTGCTGCGCGGTGAGCGTCACGCCACCGGTCTGGGTATGGAAGCGGAGCCGGCACCCCTCGTCGTCGGCACCGAACCGCTCGCGCATGATCCTCGCCCACATCCGCCGCGCAGCGCGGAATTTCGCGACCTCCTCGAACAGGTCGCTGTGCGCGGCGAAGAAGAACGATAGCCGCTTCGCGAAGGCATTCACTTCCAGCCCGGCGGCGACGCCGTGCTTCACGTACTCAACCCCGTTGGCCAGCGTGAACGCCAGCTCCTGCACGGCGGTCGCGCCGGCCTCTCTTATATGGTAGCCGGAGATCGAGATGGGATTCCACCCGGGCACCTCCGCGGTGCAGAAGCGGAACATGTCGGCGATCAGCCGCAGGCTCGGCTCCGGCGGATATACGTACGTCCCCCGCGCGATGTATTCCTTGAGGATGTCGTTCTGTACCGTGCCGCTGAGCTTGTCGCGCGCGATCCCGCGCTCTTCCGCGACCACGATGTACATCGCGAGCAGCGTGGACGCCGTCGCATTGATGGTCATCGACGTGGACACCTTGTCGAGCGGGATCTCAGCGAACAGCTCGTGCATGTCCTCGACGGTGTCGATCGCGACACCGGCGCGGCCTACCTCGCCGAGCGCCCGCGGCGAGTCCGAATCGATCCCCATCTGCGTCGGAAGATCGAAGGCGACGGACAAGCCCGTCTGACCAGCCGCTAATAGATACTTGAAGCGGGTGTTGGTCTCGGCAGCGGTGCCGAACCCCGCGTACTGCCGCATGGTCCAGAGGCGGCCACGGTACATCGTGGGTTGCACGCCCCGCGTGTACGGCCACTCGCCGGGATCGCCTAGGTCACGCTTGTATTCGATGTCGGCATCTTCCGGCCGGTACACCGGCGCGACCGGAATGCCGGACGGCGAATTACGCTCCGCGCTCAGGCCCCGACGCCTGTGAGCGCGGCACCGAGCACGGACTTCGCCAGCTCGACGTTCGACTTGCTGCCGATGAACAGCGGCGTGCGCTGGTGCAGCTCGGTGGGTACGATGTCGAGGATGCGATGCTCGCCGTCGCTGGCGGCGCCGCCCGCCTGCTCGGCGATGAATCCGAGCGGGTTGGCTTCGTACAGCAGGCGCAGCTTGCCTTTCGGACTCTTGCTGTTCGCGGGATACGCGAAGATCCCGCCACCCAGCAGGTTGCGGTGGAAATCCGCGACCAGCGACCCGACGTAGCGTGAGCTCGTGCCGTTGCGCTTCTTGCCGTCGCCTCTCCGGTAGCGCTGCATCAGATCCTTGACCGTGTCGCTCCAGAGCGGCTCGTAGGAATCGTTGACGGAGAGATACCGCCCCGGATCCGGCATGCGGATGTTCGGGTGCGACAGCAGGAACTCGCCGATCGCGGGGTCGAGCGTAAAGCCGTGCACGCCCTGTCCCGTCGTGTACACCATCATGGTGCTCGAGCCGTAGATCACGTACCCGGCCGCGACCTGCCTGCGCCCAGGCTGCAGCATGTCCTCCATCTCGCCTCGCGCGCCGCGGGTGATCTTGCGCAACACGGAGAAGATCGTGCCGACCGGCACGTTGACGTCGATGTTGGACGAGCCGTCGAGCGGATCGAACAGCAGCACGTACTTGCCGCAGCGGAACTGCTCCGGGATCGGGATGATGTCCGGCTCCTCCTCCGAAGCCATCGCGCACAGGCGCCCGCCGTGGTCCATCGCCTTGATGATGATGTCGTTGGCGAGGACGTCGAGCTTCTGCTGCACTTCACCCTGGACGTTGCTGTTCTCGGTGGCGCCCAGGATGTCGGCGAGGCCGGCGTTGCGGACCTTGCTGGCGATCATCTTGGCCGCGAGCGCGAGGTCGTACAGAATCCCGGACAGCTCGCCGGTCGCCTCGGGGTGGAGGCGCTCCTGCTCGATGATGTACCGGTCAATCGTGACGACCGACACTGCTGTGTGTTTGACCACTTGAACGTCCTTCGAAGAAGAAGACGCGGGATCACCAACCCTTCGCGCGGCAAAGCTCCGCGCTTCCCGCTCGAAAAGGTTCTCGAAATAGCCGCGGCGAATCGTCTCCCAAATGTAGCGAAAAGGAAACGTTCTGCTCTCGCCAAATTGCTGGACGTGCCGAAGCTCGTGCAAGAGCAATTCCGGCGACGGCTCGACCTCCCGCGCGACGAAGACAGTGCGTCCGAGCGTCACGGCGTCCACCCGGCGGCGGCCCAGCAGCCATCCCCCTACCAGCACTGGTAGTCCGCCGAGGCGAAAGCGCGCGCCGTGGAGCTCGGGATAGCGCGCGAGCAGCTCCGCCCGCAGCGAGATCGGCCTGCCGAGGAGCACGCGCATCATTGCGGCGACAGCTCCCAGTCGCTGTCGCGGGCGCGAACCCGTATGCGCTTGCCGTCCGTGGAGACCACGACGGTCCCGAGCTGGTCCGTGCGATACACGGCGGCGCCGGAGCGCGCGAGCCTGTCAACCACCGCCGTACTGGGATGCCGGTAGCCGTTGTCCTTCCCCACGGAGATCAGTGCGACGCGCGGTTGCGCGGCGGCAAGGAATCTTTCCGATGAGCTCGTGGAGCTGCCATGGTGCGCCACTTTCAGCACGTCCGCGCGAAGGTTGATGCTGTCGTTCTCGACCAGCCACTGTTCCAGCTCTCTCTCGGCGTCTCCGACGAGCAGGAATCGAACCGCGCCGAAGCGGACCCGCGCGATCGTGCTCGCTTCGTTGGGATCCGTCAATCGGCTCGCCCACGCGGAGTCGGGCGCCAGAAAGTGAACGGCGAGCCCGTCTACCACCAGGGAGTCGCCGGGCCGCACCCTCTGCCAAGCCGTTCCGGTCCTCGTGGCACTCGCCAGCGCCTCCGCGTACGATCCGGTCGGCGTGACGAACCCGGGATCGTAAAAGCTCCGGGGCCGGAGGGACAGGAGGATCGTCGATGCTCCACCTACGTGATCGTTGTGCGGGTGCGATAGGACGAATGCGGCCACCTTTCCGCCGCGCCGCGCGAGGTACGGCACGATCACAGCCCGTCCGGCATCGCCGGAGCGCCACGCGCGTCCCGCGTCGAACAGGATCCAGTTGCCTCGGATGGTACGCAGCGCGAGCGCGTCGCCCTGCCCCACGTCGAGCATGTGCAGCTCGATCTCGCGGCGCGTGGGCGGCGGGACGAGTGGATACCACAGCGCGCCGCCAAGCGCGAGCCCGGCGAGCAGCGCGGGTCTCGCGCTGAATCGCGCGGATGCAGCCACGATGAGCGAGACCATGGCCAATCCGCACAGGAGCGTGGTGATGAGCGACGGTGTCACCTGCACCGATGAGTGCGGGACTGCGGCGGCGCGAACTGCGATCCCGTCGAAGACACGAAGCAGTGGTACCGTCCCGTCCGCCACGAACTGAGCCGCTGCATCGACCGGAACCAGCATCGCCAGAAACAGCATCGGCTGGAGGATCGTGATGACCGGTGCGGCGAGCACGTTCGACGCCGGGCCGATGAGGCTCAGCCGGCCGAAGTACCAGGCGATCAGCGGCGCCGTCACGAGAGTGGCGATGACAGACGGCAGCAGCTGGTTCGACACCGCGAGCTTCCAGCCGTCGATTCGCGGCGAGATCCACCGCCGCGTGATGCTTGCACTGGCCGTGAGCCCGGCCATTCCCGCGACGCTCAACTGGTAGCCGAGCGAAAGCACGTTGCGCGGCTCGTACAGCGGAACCGCCGCGCCGAGCGCGAGCGATGCCCACGGCGACGTGGGACGCTGCGCGATCCGGCTCGATGCCATCACCGTCAGCATCACGGCCGAGCGGAGCGCGGGCGCCGGCGCTCCGATCACGGCGACGTACACCCACACGATGATCAGCGAGAGGATCGCGGCGCGAGCACGGCCGAGCGCCATCGCGGCGAGCAGCAGCTCGACCGCACCGGCGACGATCGCGACGTGCAGGCCGGAGATGGACAGCATGTGCACCAGCCCGGCGTCGGCGTAGCGCTGGCGCACTTCAGGGCCGAGGTCCTGCTGCTCGGCGATCAGCAGCGCTTTGGCCATCGGCGCGTCGTTCCCGAACAGCCGCTCGATTCGTTTCGCCGCTCTCGCGCGGACGCGCTCGAGCGCCGGCGCCGCGTCAGGGGAGGCGACCGACCGGGTGAACCGGTGAATCGGCTTGGGTGGCTCGGTCAGCGCGACGGCGATCCCGCTGGCGAGCAGCGCGGCTACCGCGAGCACATACCCTTTGCGGGCGAGCAGCCCGTGGATCGCCGCTGCGGCAGAAACAGCCGCTACAATGACGGTGATGCGGTGATCCGGCGCGAAGCCGGCGATCAGCCCCGCGGCGTAGGCGAGGGACGCGGCAGCAATCAACGGCATCAACTACAGTCACGACCGTCTCAGCCATGAACGACAGCAGTGTCTTGCGGTCGCAACCGGATTGGCGCCACGCGGCGCCGCGATCGGGCTGGCGGGGTGCAAGCTGTGAGTTTGAGTTGTGAGCGATGAGTCTTGAGGCTGCGACGGTGTGTCACTCACCCCTCGTCCTCATCACTCCCACCCAGAACCTGCATCCCGGCTGGGATATTCCGGAACGCTACCCTGCGAGAGGAAGCTGAGCTCTCTGCGGCGCGACTGTCCCTGTGAACGTCGAACCGGTGGTGCCCGTCAGCTCGACCATCAGGTACTTCCCGATCAGTGACGCCTCCCCGGGAATGATCACGGTCTTGAAGTCGCGCGTCCTGGCCTGAAGCAACCCGCCCCGCCTCGCCTCCTTCTCCACCAGCACCTCGTGCCTCTCCCCCAGCGCCGCCATGTTCGCTCGGCGCGTGCCGGCGCGCATCGTCGCAATCAGCCGCGCCAACCGCTCGCTCGCGACTTCGTCCGGTACGTCCTCCGTGGAAGGGAACCTCGTCGCCGCAGTTCCTTCCCGCGCGGAGAACTTGAAGGTGTACGCATCGTTGAAAACGATGTCTCGGACCGCGCTCAACGTCTCCTCGAAATCTTCCTCCGACTCACCCGGAAATCCGACGATGACGTCGGTCGTCAGACCCAGCCCCGGGACAGCCGCACGCAGACGCTCGGCGCACTCGAAGTACTGCTCGCGCGTGTACCGCCGCAGCATACGCTTCAGCACTCTCGTGGAGCCGGACTGCATCGGGAGGTGCACGTGCTCGCACACCTCCGGCGTCTCGGCGATCGCGCCGATCACGCGCTCGCTGAAGTCGTTGGGGTGCGGGCTCGTGAACCGCACCCGGCGGATTCCGTCCACGCGCGAAACGGCGCGCAACAGATCGGCGAAGTCGTGCGTGCCGTCGTTGTACGAGTTCACCGTCTGGCCGAGCAGCACGACCTCCGTGATTCCGTCCGCGACGACCTGCTCCACCTCGCGCACGGCGTCGAGCAGCGGCCGGCTGCGCTCGGGGCCGCGCGTGGTAGGCACGATGCAGTACGTGCACCGGTAGTCGCAGCCGCGCTGCACCGGGATCCACGCCTTCACCCCCTCGAACCGCCGCGCGCTGAACCCTTGATAGTGCTCCTCGAGATCGAAGTCGACGGCGGTGGCGCGCTCGCCGTTGCGGGCGCGCTCGATCAGATCGGGCAGCGCGCGGTAACCATCCGGTCCGATCACGAGGCTCACGTGCTTCGCCCGGTCGAACAGGCGCGGGCCCAGGCGCTGCGCCATGCAACCGGTGACGCCCACGACGGCGCCGGCCTTCATGTGCCGTTTCAGCTCGCCGAGCCTGCCCAGCACCCGCTGCTCGGCGTGCTCGCGGATGGCGCACGTGTTGACGAGAATCACGTCGGCCGCGTCCGGCGACTCTACCTGCGAATAGCCGACGTCCGCCAGCTTCCCGATGATCAGCTCGGAGTCGCTGACGTTCATCTGGCAGCCGTACGTCTCGACGTACACCGTGCCGCTCATGCGTCGCGTTCCGCCGGCGTGGTGGCCCTGGTGGGAAGCAACACGAAAAACGTGCTCCCCTCCCCCTCTTTGCTCTTTACCCAGATCCGGCCGCCGTGCGCTTCCGCGGCGAGCTTACAGAACGCCAGGCCAAGTCCCGAGCTCCGCACGTTAGGCAGGCGCGGAGCTTTCACCTGCCGGAATTTCTGGAAGATCACCTCGTGGTATTCCTCCGGGATCCCGGGCCCGTTGTCGCACACCGCGAAAAGAATCCCGTCGCCGTCCGCGCGAGCGCGCAGCTCGATCGCCACGCCCGCGCCCGCGGAGTGCACCAGCGCGTTCTGCATGAGGTTGGAGAACAGCCGCTTGAGGATCATCCTGTCGCCCTCGAAGACCGGGGCGTCTTCGTCCACGTCCACCGCCACGACGGCCGCCTCCTGCGCCAGCCGCACCTCCCACTCCGCGACCAGGTCGGCCAGGAATGCGCCGGGTGCCAGCGGCTCGATGCTCAGCGGCAGGTTGGTATCCTCGATGCGCGCGACCTCCAGCAGATCATTGATGAGCGACAGCAGATCTTCCGACTTGGACTCGGCGTCCGCCAGCACGCGCTTCTGCACCGTACTGAGCACACCGAAATCGCCATCGGTCACCATCTCCAGGCTCGCGAGCACGGACGTCAGCGGTGTCTTGAGATCGTGCACGATCATCTTCATCAAGTCCTCGCGCACCTTCTCCAGCTCGCGCAGCTTGCGGTAGCTGTCCTCCAGCGCGTCGGTGACCGCCTTCAGCTTGAGCAGGCTGCGGACGCGCGCGCCGAGTACGAGCCGGTTGTGGGGCTTGGTCAGAAAATCATCGCCGCCGGCCTCGATGGCCTTCACGCGATCGCTGGTGTCGTTCAGCGCGGTGACGAAAATCACCGGAATGCGCGCGGTGCGCGGATCGCGCTTGATGCGCCGGCAGACCTCGAACCCTGTGGAACGATCATCCACGCCGAGATCCCCGGCGGGCATCGACACATCGAGAATGCACACGTCCGGCCGCTCGGAGAGGCACAGCGCGACGGCCGAGGGCCCGTCATTCGCAGCGATGATCCGGTAATCGAGCGTGTTGAGTTGGTCCACCAGCAGCTCGACGTTCGCCTGTACGTCGTCGGCGACGAGGATCAGCGGCTTGTGCGCGGCCTCGGTCGCTGTCATCCGGTCACGGCCTTACGCGAATCCCGAAGCTGAAGATGTACGCAGATTCGGTAGCAGGGTTCACCGTGACCTTGCTGCCCAGGTCCCGGGTCGCGCGCGCCACGCCGACGTCGAGCTGCGACCGGCCGACTCCAAGCGGAATGCCGAAGCCGCCGGAGAACGTGAGCTCGTTCACCTTCGACTGTTCGCCGCCAAGTGCCCCGCCCGCGCCGAACGGCAGCCCGCGGTATCTCGCACCCAGTCGCAGCGCGATCGTACGCCTGCCGAACGTCGGGCCGGAAACATCCGCGCCGACTCCATAATCCCAGGCGTCGAACGCGCGCATGTCGCTCCCCGCGCGCCTGAGCGGCTCCATCGCCGACCATTCGTCAAAACTCGCGCGCGCCGAGAGCACCGCTCCGGAGATCCCCGAGTAGCTGACTCCCATGCCGTACCGCATCGGCAGCTTCGCGCTGGACAGCACCGTGTCGCCGGCCTGCGTGTCCATGTCCCCGCCGACCCGCACGGACGCGCCGATGCCGACATTGCTCGCGAGGCGCCAGAGCATTCCCGCCGACGCGCCCAGCGCGCCGTAGCTGATCTCCGACCGCTGCGACGTCCCGGAGAACGTGACAGTGTCGGGGAAGCGCTGCTCGATCGCGATGCGGTTCTCCCCGGAGAATACGTGCCCGGCCAGCCCGAGCTGGAAGCGGGGGGATGCGTGGTACGCGAGCGCGAGGCGGAAATCGGTTATGCCCCCGCTACTGGAAAAAATCTCGGTGGCATCCACGATCGTTCCGCCGATGTTCTGCTGGCTGGTGGAGCTGCTGTTCCACGTGCGATCGAGAAAGGTCGACGCCGAGACCTGGGCGCTGAGACGGCGACCGAGGGGTACCGCCACGCCCACCATGGGGAACCGCGCGGTCACCGTACGGGAGCTCGCACCCGCGGCTTTCACGGTTCGCACCTCGGGCTCGTACTGCATGAACACCACGGTCGCGCCCCACAGGGCCGCCGCCGCGGGATTGATCCCGGAAGACGGATCCAGCTCCGCGTTCGCACCGCCCAGCGACATCGCGCTAGCGCTCAGCTGTCCCGGCGGATAGCCGAAGCCCTGCGTGCTGAGATTTCCCTGGGCACGCGCGCCGCTCGCACCGAGAGAGAAGACCGTTGCCACGGCCAGAACGAAGCGCGTCATGGTAGTCCGAATGGGTTGGACGGCGTGTAGCTGAGCCGGAGTCGCGGGCGAAGCGCGGGGGCCGACTCGGCGCTGAAGAACCAGGCCTCCGCCGCGGACACGCCCTCGCGTGCGCTGCGCAGCACGATCGCGCGCGGCCCAACAGTGTCGCCCTGGGCCCGCCAGATCCTGAGCAGCGGGGCGAGCTCTATCTCGCGCACGCCGGAATCGCTCGCGGCCACCCGCAGCGAATCAACGCGCGTGAACTCCCAGGCGGCGATGAGCCGCGAGGCCTGCTCCGGATCGGTGATGGCCGGTCCGCCGATGCCGATGTGCGTCACCACCAGGACCGTGTCCAGCGGGCCAAAGCCACGGTTGGGCATTTGCGTGAGCAGGAGCGTGGCCCTGACGACGCTCGAAGAATCGAGGATCGACTTCGGAATAAGAAAGCGCATGTACGTCCGCTTCGACGGCAGCGCGCCCACGAGCAGCGCCTGCCGCGGTCCGCCCGGCGGAGTCCGCACGAGCAGGCGGAAGTCCGCGAAGTCGAGCTGGAGCTGCGCCGAATCTGCCGGAGTGCGCGAGAACGGCGTGAACGTAAGCGGCCGGACGACGGTGTCCGGCGAGACGCGGAATGAGAGCTGCGAGGGCTGCAGCGATTCCGTGGAACGGATCTGAAGCTGGCCCGTGCCGCCGGTGATGCGAAGCCCGATGCGCAGGCGCGCTTTCGCCTGCGCCTTCGCGAGCACCGCCGAATTCGACAACGGTACGCGCACAGAGTCCTTCAAATCGGTCGCGGAGAAGGTTTGCGACCCGATCAGGCGATCCGCCGTGAACAGCGGCAGCAGCGCCGCCGCCGACGTGTCGCCGGCCTGCGTGTCCACGTCGTACGCACTCACGGTGAGCGGCCCCGATTGCTGCTTTTCGGCGAGATCCAGCTTGAGCTGAAGGAAGGCGCTGTCCACGGTCGTTATCGCCGTGGTGGTCGTATCCGCCGCGACTCTCCTGTATCTCTGCGGCAGGCTGTCGAACCGGACGATGACGCGCGAATCGACCGTGTCCCCGCGCGACGCGAGCAGCATCGATGGCTCCGTGCCGAACGGAAAGATGGCGTTGACGGTGGAGTCCAGCACGACCGGGTCGATGGTGACGTTGATCACCTCGATCCCCTGGTTCGGGCAGAGCTCGGGACATCCGACCGCGTTGTCGAGCTTCTCGCTGCACGCGCCGGCAGCAAGGGCGGCGCAAAGCAGCGCCAGTATCCGGAATCGCATCAGGTGGTACTGGTGGTCAGAAGATTTGCGGTGAACGGGTGCGGCAGTAGCGACCCGAGACTCCAGCTCGCTTCCGCGCCGTTGCGGCAGTAGCTGTGGACCATGAGATCCATCGCCGCGAATTCGGCCAGCACTTGGAGACAGGCGCCGCACGGCGGCGCGGGCTCTTCGGCCTCGGTCGCAATGGCGATGGAATCGAAGTTCCCCGTGCCCGCGATTATCGCGGAGAACACCGCCACACGCTCGGCGCAGATCCCGAGGCCGTAGGACGCGTTCTCGACGTTGCAACCCTGGACGACGGCGCCGTTGCGCGCGCGGAGCGCGGCGCCGACGGGAAAGCCGGAATATGGGGCGTGCGATCGCTCGAGCGCCGCGAATGCAGCGTCGCGGAGCTTATGGTCGGCGTGCCGGGTCACTGTATGATCTGGGTCAGGAAGGAAGTACCGCGGCCCCGGAACGCCACGCCGAGCCACTCGGCAACGGTGGCGCCAAGATCCGAGAACGTCTCCCGGCGCCCGAGGTCCGCGCGCCGCACGCGCGCGCCCGCGACCAGCAGCGGCACGCACTCTCGCGAGTGGTCCGTCGATGGCGTCGTTGGATCGTTGCCGTGGTCGGCCGTGATGAACAGAAGGTCGTCCTTTTTGAGGGAGCGCACGAGACCGGGCAGCGCTTCGTCGAATTCAAGCAGCGCTCGATAAAACCCCGCAACATCGTTTCGGTGCCCGTACAACTGGTCGAAATCTACAAGATTGGCCAGCAGTAACCCACTCCGATCACCTTCGATCCAGCTTCGGATGTGGGCAATCCCCTCGCCATTGGAGGAAGTGTGCCGGGCGCTTATCGACCTGCCCGCGAACAGATCGTCCACCTTTCCGACTCCCGCGGTCTCGATCCCGGCCGTACGAATCGCGTCGAGAAGTGTCTCCTCGGGGGGCTGTACCGAGAAGTCGCGCCGGTTTGCGGTGCGCTTGTAAGACCCCCTCTCGCCGTCGAACGGACGCGCTATCACGCGCGAGACGAGCGCGCCTGCATCGCCGCCGTCGCCGACCTTGATCTCCAGCGCAACTGCGCAAGCCGCGTACAGCTCCTCGAGCGGAATGACGTCCTCGTGCGCAGCAACCTGAAAGACGGAATCAGCCGACGTGTACACGATCCACGCGCCGGTGCGGCGGTGCTCTTCGGCGAACCGCTCGATCACGGCCGTGCCGCTCGAGACTACGTTCCCGATTACGCTCCGGCCGGTCCGGCGCTCGAACTCCTCAAGCACACCCGCCGGAAATCCCCCTGGATACGTCCTGAACGCACGCGCGAGGTGCACCCCGGTAATCTCCCAGTGGCCTGTGGTGCTGTCTTTCCCCGCGGATCGCGGCTCCATCACGCCCCATGCGCCGAGAGGTGCAGCAGCAGGTGGGACACCTTTCAACGCCGTCAGGTTGCCAAGCCCGTAGGCGGCGAGGTTCGGCAGCGCGAAGTCCGTGACCGCGCGCGAGACGTTGCCCAGCGTATCGCTGCCAGCGTCGCCGTACTGCTCCGCATCGGGCGCGCCGCCGCAGCCCACGCCGTCGAGCACGATTATCGCCGCCCGGCGCTCCGGCTTCACGACGCGGCGCGCGGCGACCGGCTGTTCATCCCGACGAGCACTTCGTACGGCGAGATTGCCGCCGATTCACCGACTTCCGCGACAGTGATGACCTCGTCACCGTCGCGTCCGATCAACGTCACGTCGTCACCCAGAGCGCAGTCGACGTCGGTCACGTCGATCATGATCATGTCCATCGTGACGCGGCCGATGACCGGCACACGGCGGCCGCGCAGAATGACGCTCACACCCGCGCGACCGTGCTGGCCGACGTTACGCGGATAGCCGTCGGCATAGCCGCATGACAGCGTCGCGACCCGCGTGCGCCGGCCGGCTCTGAACTCCGCGCCGTAGCTCACCGTGTCCCCGGGCTCGCACGCGCGGAGGTCGGCCACGGGCGCGCGCAGATGCGCGACCGGCTCGGGCTCGAGCGCGGCATCGGCGACGGTAGCCCCGCCGTAGAGAAAGATCCCGGGACGAACGGCGCCGCGACTCGACTTTCCGCGGCGGAGGACCGCCGCGCTGTTGTCGGTGTGAGCCATCGCACCAGAAAGACCCAGCGCCGTCACCGCCTCCTCGAACCTGCGGTCCTGCTCCTGCATGCTTCCATTGTCCAGCTCGGCGGAGTGGAAATGGGTGAAGACGCCTTCCGGCCGCGACGCAGCGACGGCCTCCTGCAGCGCTGCGGCTTCGCGCCACGGCACGCCCGCACGCGCCATCCCCGTGTCAATCGAAAGATGCCATGGGCCGCCGAAGGTCTGCCACGCGTGAATCGCCGCGGCCGAGCCGAGCGACGGAGTCAGCCGCGCACCGCTGGCCGCCGGCAGCTCGCTCTCCAGCAATGGGGTGAAGACCACCACGGGCCGACGAACCCCAAGGGCACGCAGCTCTTCGCCCTCGGCGACCGTCGCGACGCCGAAGCCCCACGGGTCCAACGCTTCGAGCGCGCGCACCACGTGCCCGACCCCGGTGCCGTAGGCGTCCGCCTTGACCATGGGGATTAGCCGCGTGCCCGACCTGTCCGCCATCGCCCGCGCATTGCGCTGCACGGCGGAAAGGTCGATGTCGATGCGGGCGGGCATAAAGAAAAGTTATTCGTGATTCGTGATTAGTGATTAGTAACGTCCTAACTTCTCCCTCTTTCCGGTCTTTGGCCCGGTTCGAGCGGTTTCTAATCACTAATCACCAATCACCCGATGCCATCCCTCGACGCCACCCTCGCCCTCATGCACGACCTGCGCAAACGCTGCGACTGGGACGCGGCCCAGACGCACAGCTCGCTGCGCCCGTACCTCGTCGAGGAGTCGCTGGAGCTGGACGATGCCCTGCGACTGGGCGACGACGCGCTCATGCTTGAAGAGCTGGGAGACCTGCTGCTGCAGGTGCTGTTCCACTCGGTGGTGGCCGAGGAGCGGGGCGCATTCGATTTCCAGGACGTGGCGGCCGCGTTGATCGCCAAGATGAAGGCCCGCCACCCGCACCTGTACGCGGACGGCCAGCGTGAGTCGTGGGAGAGGATGAAGTCGAAGAAGCGCAGGTCGATCGCCGATGGTCTGCCGGCTTCGCTACCGCCGCTGCACCGCGCGCATCGCCTTCAGGACCGTGCGGCGGGCGTAGGGTTCGACTGGCCTGACGCCGAAGGGCCGGCCGACAAGGTTGCCGAGGAGCTCGCGGAGGTCCGCGAGCTGATGCAGTCGAAAACAGTCCGGTTCGGCGAGCACGGCGCGCCGGTGCAGGATGAGGCGCACGCCGAGCTGGAGGGCGAGCTCGGGGACCTACTGTTCGCGGGCGTGAACCTGTGCCGGAAGCTCGGGGTTCATGCGTCTCTGGCGCTGGATGTCGCGAATGCGAAGTTCCAGCGGCGGTTTGAGGCGGTGGAAAAGGCGGCGGCCGCGCGGGGGGTGGACATGGGCTCGGCCGGGTTAGAGGCGCTCGACGTCATCTGGGACGAGGTAAAACAGGAAAGGCCATAACTACGCTGCGTGCTGCGTGCAGCGCTCCTACGGCCTCAGCCGATTCATCATCCTCGGAAACGCAATCGCCTCTCGCAAATGGGGTAGCCCGCAGACCCAGGCGACGGTGCGCTCCAGCCCGAGCCCGAACCCGGAATGCACGAACGTGCCGTACTTCCTCAGGTCCAGATACCAGCCGTACGCTTCCACCGGCAGCTTCTCCTCGTGGATTCTGGTGAGCAGTTTGTCGTAATCGTCCTCGCGCTGCGACCCGCCGATGATTTCGCCGTAGCCTTCCGGCGCGAGGCAATCGTTGCACAGGACCGTGCGCGGATCGGCCGGGTTCTCCTTCATGTAGAAGGCCTTCGCCTCCTTCGGATAATTGCACACGAAAATCGGCGTGTCGTAGTCGGCCACGAGCAGCGTTTCGTCCTCGGCGCCCAGATCGTCGCCCCAGGTGATCGAGCTTCCCTTCGCCTGCAGGGTTTCCACCGCATCTGTGTAGTCGACGCGCGGGAAAGGCGGCTTGATCCGCTCGAGCTTCGCGACGTCGCGCTCCAGCTCTTCCAGCTCCGGCCGGCGCCGCTCGACGGCCCGAGCGACTATATACGAGACGAAGTCCTCCTGCAGGCGCATGTTGTCTTCGGAGTCGTTGAAGGCGACCTCGGGCTCGATCATCCAGAACTCGCTCAGGTGCCGGCGCGTCTTCGACTTCTCAGCCCGGAACGTCGGACCGAAGCAGTAAATGCGGCCCAGGGCCGCGGCCGCCGCCTCGCCGTACAGCTGACCCGTCTGTGCGAGGTACGCGGTTCCCTCGTCGAAGTACTCCGTCGCGAACAGGCCGCTGCGCTCGCCGATCGCAGCCGTGAGGATCGGCGTATCCACCAGCGTGAAGTCGCGCTCGTAGAAGAAATCACGGATCGCCTGCTCCATCTCGTGCCGCACGCGTGCAATGGCGCGCTGGCGCGAGCTGCGGAGCCACAGGTGGCGGTGATCCAGCAGGAAGTCGACGCCGTGCTCCTTGGGCTGGATCGGGTAATCCTGGGGACTGGTACCCACGACCTGGAGGTCGCTGGCCGCCAGCTCGAATCCACCGGGCGAGCGCTTGTCTTCCCGCACCACGCCGGTGAGCCGGACGCAGCTTTCCTGCGTCAGGCCGCCAAAGCGCTCCCAGACCTCGGGCTGGACCTCGCTCTTTACGAGCACCACCTGCGCCGTGCCACTACCGTCACGCATGACAACAAACGCAATTTTCCCTGACGATCTAACGTGTGTTACCCACCCTTGCACCTCGACGGATTGCCCGGCGTGCGCGCCGAAGTCGGCGATCCGTGTTGATGGGGATTTCTTTGACATTCGCTGAGCGGCAGAGAAAACGCGGCAAGCTAGGCCGCTATGTAATGAGTGTCAACAAAATATGACCCTGCGCGCAAGGCTGAGCGCCGGGTTGATCGGCATCGCGCTCGTGCTGCTGATCCCTCTGCTGCTGGCGCTAAACTCGCTCGAGCAGCTCGAGGACACCAACCGCGAGCTTCGCGACACCGATTTCGCGGCGTCCATCGCGATCGGCCGCCTGCGCTCGGAGACCGACGATATCCGCGCGGCGGAGAACGCGCTGCTGTTCGTGCACGACGACAGCAGCAGGCGGCGCATGGCGGCGCACATCGCGCACGCGGACAGCCTCGCCGCCATGCTGGGCACTTATCACCTCGAGCGAGAGAGCGCGCAGATCCGGGCGGCACTGGCGCGGATATCGGAAGTGGCAGCCGCGGAGTACGCCGCCGCGAACGAGGGCCGCCCACGCGACGCTGAGCAGATCTCCGCCGGGCAGCTCCTCCCGGAGATCGCCCGGATCAACACCACGGTGCGGCAGACGGAAACCGACCTGCGCGGCCGCACCGCCGAGCGGGTGGACGAAGCCGCGGCGGTGACGATAGACGCGCAGCGTACGGCGGCCGGTTCGCTCGCGATCGCGCTGTTGCTCGCGCTCCTCATCGCGCTCTGGCTGCTGCGCTCCATCAGCACGCCGGTCCTCTTCCTCGAGCGCGGGATGCGCGCCGTGGCGGACGGCGATTTCTCCTACCGCCTGCCCTACTCCGGCACGCGGCGCGATGAGTTCGGGCGGCTGGCCGGTAGCTACGAATCCATGGTGCGGCAGCTCGCCGAGCTGGACAAGCTGAAGGCCGAGTTCATCTCCGTCGCCTCGCACGAGCTGAAGACGCCGATCAACGTCATAATTGGCTACCTGGAGCTCCTCCGGGAAGGCATCTACGGAGAGATGACGCCCAAGCAGATCGAGATCGCGGCGACGATTGAGAAGCAAGCGCAGACGCTGACACGGTTGATCAGGCAGCTCCTCGACGTCAGCCGGTTCGAAGCGGGTGGGGGGAAGGTCGACCCTCGGCGGGTGGACCTGCCGCGATTCCTGGACCACCTGGAAGCAGCCTTCCAGGGTCTGGCCGTGCAGCGTGGAATCACCTTCAGGGTCCAGCGGGCCGAGTCGCTCCCGGAGGAGGTCACCTGGGACGAAGACCGGATCAACGAAGTCCTCGGAAACCTGCTGTCGAACGCGTTCAAGTTCACTCCGCGGGATGGAGAGGTGCTGCTGGCGGCCGAAAGCGACAAGGCCAATGTCAGGATCACGATTCGCGACACCGGAGCCGGGATACCAGCGAGCCAGCTCCCGCACATCTTTGAGAAGTTCTATCAGGCCGACAACCAGGCATCGGCCGCCCTCAAAGGGACGGGCTTGGGACTTGCGATTGCCAAGCAGATAGTTGAAGCGCACATGGGCACGATCACCGCGCACAGCACCGAAGGCGTGGGCACGACGTTTCTTGTGACCCTGCCCGTCGTTGCCGTAGTCTCTCGTGTATCGGGCCGGCACCGCGCTACCGACCTCGCCTAGACCGCCATGAGATCTGCAAACACAATTGCTCGAGTCGCAACCCTTTTTCTGTTGAGCGCCTGCGCAACGGTTGCGCCGTCCGCTCCGGAATCGCCGTCGCCTGAGGACTGGGGGGCGTTGCTCAATACCGCTGATTACCTCGCGAACGCCGGGCGACACGCGGCCGTGGACAGCACGCTCCAGGCATTTGCCCAGCGGCACCCCGACACGCGCGCGGCCGAGGAAGTGCTGTTCTGGCGCGCCCTCTACAAGCTGGACCCGCGCAGCTCCGCGGGGACCCGGGCGGAAGGACGTGTCCTCATGGATTCTTACGTCGCATCGTCGACGACTTCATGGTACCGGGGCCAGGCGAATGTGCTCCGCCTTCTCGCGCGCGAGATCACCGATGGTGAGCAGTCCCCCGGGGACTCGACGATTGTCCCGGGAGACACTTCAGTCGCTGGAATCGTAGCGCGGGATCGGGTGATCCGGGTCCAGCGTGCCGAGATCGCCCGGCTGAACGCGGAGCTGGAGCGCATCAAGCGCCGGCTCGCCGCGCCGACGCCCTAACCGACGCGGAACAGCTCCAGCGCTCTCGGGAAGCGCGCGCTCAGCGCCCGCTTGAGTCCAGCGTTCTGCGGCTTCTCGAGGCCGGGGTCGGCCGCCAGCGTTTCCTCCGCCGCTTGCCGCGCGAGCTCGTTCAGCTTCTCGTCGCGGACTAGATCCGCAATGCGGAGGAGCGCTTCACCGCTCTGCTGCTGTCCGAACAGGTCGCCCATCCCCCGAATTCTCAGGTCCGCGCGCGCGATCTCGAAGCCGTCGTCCGTGGACGCGAATAGCTCGAGGCGCTGCATCGACTCTTCACCCGCGTCTCCCAGCAGGATGCAGTAGGAGCTCTCGGCCCCGCGGCCCACGCGGCCACGCAGCTGGTGCAGCTGCGACAAGCCGAACCGCTCGGGATGCTCGATCAGCATCACCGTCGCGTTGGCGACGTCGATCCCGACTTCGATGACAGTCGTAGCGACGAGAATGGCGATCTCGCCGTCGCGAAACTGGCGCATGACGCTCTCACGCTGGTCCGACGGAATACGTCCGTGGAGCAGGGCGACATGGAGTCCCGAGAAGGCTCCCGCTGAAAGCTGTTCGTACATCGTCGTCGCAGCCTTGAGATCGGTCTTTTCGGACTCCTCGATGACTGGATAGACGACGTAGGCCTGCCGCCCTTCCTCCACCTGAGAGCGAACGAACGACAGGACTTTCCCGCGCCCGCGCTCGCGCCGCAACACGGTAGCGACCGGACGCCTTCCCGGCGGCCGCTCGTCGAGCGTGCTCACGTCCAGGTCGCCGTACACGGTAAGCGCGAGCGATCGCGGGATCGGGGTCGCGCTCAGCAGCAGCACGTCCGGCGCCTGGCCCTTTTTCGCCAGCGCGGCGCGCTGCTCCACGCCGAACCTGTGCTGCTCGTCGATGGCGACGAATCCAAGCCGGCCGAAGGCGGTGGTCCCCTGGACCAGCGCGTGCGTCCCGATGGCTATCACTGGCTCTTCGGTTTTCAGGCGCGCTTCCAGCGGGGTGCGCACTTTTGTCTTCACGCTCCCGGTCAGCAGCAGCGGCTCGATCCCGAGCGGCGCCAGCAGCCGGCTCAGCGTCCGGTAGTGCTGCTCGGCGAGCAGCTCGGTCGGCGCCATGATGGCCGCCTGGTAGCCGTTCTCGTACGCGAGCAGCGCCGCGAACAGCGCGACGATCGTCTTCCCGCTACCGACGTCGCCTTGTAGCAACCGGTGCATCCGGCGGTCGCCGCACATGTCCGCGAAGATTTCGCGCAGCACACGCACCTGCGCGCCGGTGAGCTCGAAGGGCAGCTCCGACTTCAGCTTCGACGTCAGTTCTCTCCTGTTAACGAACCTGATGCCGCGGCGCGCGGTCCGCGCGAGCGAGTGCGCGCGCCGGTGCAGCAGCTGCATGAACATCAGCTCGTCGAACGCGAGCCGGTCCCTCCCCTGCTCCGCGTCGCGGACGGACGCGGGCCGATGCACCATCCGCAGCGCGTCCGGCAGCGCCGGCAGCCCGAGCTGCTTCGACACGGCGCGCGGCAGGTGATCGGTGGTCTTCGCCAGCAGCTGGTCCAGATGCGCGTCGATGATGGACCGGATTGTCCTGAACGTCAGTCCTTCGGTCGCCGGATACACCGAGAACACGCGCCCGGGCGACGCACCCGGATCGTCGGGGCCGAGGTTGACGTACTCGCGCGGCGCGAGCTGCCGGCCGTGATAGAAGCGCACGGGGCCGCTCAGCAGGAGAACGTCGCCCTTGTCGATCGAGCGGTCGAGGAATGGCTGCCCGGGCCACGCAGCCTCGACCATCCCGCTCGGGTCCTGCACTACGGCCTGGAAGATCCGCAGCCCTTTGCGCGTTGGCAGCACGCCCTTGGAGATCACCTTGCCGACGACCGTCGCGTCCATGCCGACTTCCACGGACGCGATCGGCGTGATGCTGCTGGCGTCCTCGTACCGGTGCGGAATGTGGAACAGCAGGTCGCCCGCCTTGGTGATCCCGAGCTTCCGGAACGCCTCGGCGCGGATCGGTCCCACGCCCTTGAGATATCCGACCGGCGTGTCCAGTGCGACTCGCCCAGCCGGAGGCATCAGTCGCCGATCACTTCGCGGGCAAACTCGGCGGGGTCGAACGGGATGAGATCGTCCAGCTTCTCACCTACGCCGAGAAATTTCACCGGCACGTCGAGCGTCTGGTGCACCGCGACCACGATTCCGCCACGCGCGGATCCGTCCACCTTGTTCATCACGATTCCCGTGACGGGCACGGCGGCGGAGAACGTAGTCGCCTGCGCGATGGCGTTCTGTCCGATCGTGCCGTCGAGCACGAGCAGGGTCTCGTGCGGCGCGCCGGGCAGGCGCTTGCCGATCACTCGGTGGATCTTGCGCATCTCCTCGAGCAGCGCGTCGCTCGTGTGCAGACGCCCCGCGGTGTCGATGATCGCCACGTCAACGTTGCGCGCGACGGCCGCGTCCACCGTCTCGAACGCAACCGACGCGGGGTCGGTGCCGCCGCGGGCACCGACGAACTCCACGCCCGCGCGGTCGGCCCACTGCCTGAGCTGATCCACGGCGCCGGCGCGAAACGTGTCCGCGGCGCCGAGCACGATCTTCTTCCGACCCTGCTGCCGCAGCCGGGACGCGAGCTTGCCGACGAACGTAGTCTTGCCGGCGCCGTTCACCCCGATCACCAGGATGACAGTCGGTCCGCCAGGAACCTGAATGAGCGCGGGATCGCTGTTCCCCGCTCGCAGCGCCGACTCGATCCCCGCGCGCAGAGCTTCGCGGAACTCGGGCTCGGTCCGGATCTTCCCGAGCTTCGCCAGCCGTTCGAGCTCCGCGACGAGCTGCATCGTCGTCGCGACACCGAGATCGGCCTCGAGTAGGACTTCCTCCACGCGATCGAGCGAGCCCGCGGAAACGCCACCCTTGGCGAGTACCGCGACGTCCATGAGGGCGACGTCGCGCACGCGTTGCCAGAGGGAGCGAGCGGGGACGTCGCCGGGACGGCGGATCAATCGGGACATTGGGACTGAAAGGTAAAGAACGGGCGGGAGGGAAAACGGAGCGCGGTGTGCGTTACCCGTTGAACCGTTTTCCCGTAAGGCCGTACGGCGGCTGGCGCAACCATTCAGTTCCCACCGCAGTGCACGTCCTAACGCACGACGGATTTACGGGTAACGCACACCGCGCGCCGCCCTTTACCCCCGGGCCTACTCTCCTACCGTTGACGCGGAGAAGTCCTTCAAGAACGCCAACGCCCGGTTCCGCTGCTGCAGGAACGTATTCCGCTCCGACGACCCGATCGGGTCCCCGCCGCGCATCTGGAGCGCTACCCGCGGATTCTTCTGCACCCCGCTCACGAGCACCTCGAAGTGCAGGTGCGGCCCGCTCGCCAGCCCGGTCATGCCCACGTATCCGATCGTACTCCCGATTCCAACGCGTTTGCCCCGGCCCACGCCCTTTCCGAACGCGCGCAAATGGGCATACCGGCTCACGTAGCCGTTGCGATGCCGGATATCGATGACGTTGCCATAGCCGCCCTTGCGGCCCGCGAAGATCACGACGCCGTCGCCGACTGCGCGTACCGGCGTGCCGGAAGCGGCCGCGTAGTCCGTGCCTTTGTGCGCGCGCCACCGGCCGAGCACGGGATGACGCCGCATGCCGAACACGCTCGAGATCCGCCGGAAGTTGAGCGGCGCGCGCAGGAACGCGGCGCGCATGGATTTGCCTTCGGCATCGAAATACTCGCCGCCGGCGACGTTGCTGCGGAAATGAATCGCCTGGATCTCCCTGCCCGAGAGCTCCATGGTCGCGCCCAGGATCTTGTTCGCGTACACGCCGCCGGTGGGCTGCTGCACGCGCTCGACCACGACCCCAAACTTGTCGCCGACCTGCAGGTCCTTGCTCATGTCCACCCGGTACTCGTAGATGTCGGCGAGCAGCCAGGCGAGGCGAAGACGCTGTCCCTTGGGAAGAACGGTGTCGGAAAACTGGTCCAACGCGGAGTACAGGCTCGACCGGATCGTACCGGCCACGACGACCGTGTCGGTGATCGTCTTGCTGTTGGCAACGACCAGGACGGGGGAGACGATGGGGTCGTACACATATGGCATGATCGGAGTCGCAGCGCGGTCGCTGCCAAGCACGCGAAGCGGATCGATTTCGCGCGCAGAGAGCAGTTCGCCGGCCCTTGCTGCAGGTACCGGCGGTGTAAGTCTCAAAGCTCCGATCGCAAGCGCTCCGACCACCGTGTAGGTGATGGAGCGCGCCCATGACAACCTCAATCCATTTGTCTCCGAATGAAGGTCGGGATCTCCATGTCGGCGAGATCCTGATCCTGCACATCCTGCTTGTGCTGCTTGTCCGTCAAGGACGACGCTGAGGGTGACTGGGTCACACGGCGCAAGCCATCTGTTCCCGTACCGGCCTGGATGCCCCTGGTAACCCTGGCTACACCGGCCTGGCGCTGCGCCGGGAACGGAATGACCGGTGAGCCCTTACCCTGCCCTTGGGAAATAATGCCTCCCGAGACGGCACTATTATTAGCGCTGTCGAAGCCGGTCGCAATGACTGTTACGCGAATCTCCCCGCCCATGGCCGGCTCGTGGACCGCTCCGAAGATGATTTCGGCGTCCGATCCGGCCGCATCGTGGATGATCTCGCTGATCTGATAGACCTCGCCCAGGGTCATGTCGGGGCCGCCCGTGATATTGAGCAGCACCCCCGTGGCCCCGGCGATCGAGACGTTGTCCAACAGCGGGCTGGCAATCGCCTGCTGGGCTGCCTCGGTCGCGCGGTTGTCCCCCCGGCCGATGCCGGTTCCCATGAGCGCCGACCCGCCCTCCTGCATGACGGTGCGCACGTCGGCGAAGTCGACATTGACGAGACCGGTGACGCTGATGAGCGAGGAGATGCCCTGCGTGGCGTGCAGCAGGACCTCGTCGGCCTTCTTCAGCGCGTCCTGGAACGGAATCCCCTTCCCGACCACGGCGAGCAGCCGCTCGTTCGGGACGACGATCATCGTGTCCACGTACTTCCGCATCTCCGCGATACCGAGCTCCGCCTGCCGCATGCGCTTGCGGCCTTCGAACAGGAACGGCCGCGTAACGATCCCCACGGTGAGCGATCCTGCTTCTCTCGCCAGCTCGCACACGATCGGCGCTGCGCCGGTGCCGGTACCGCCGCCCATGCCACAGGTGACGAACACGAGATCGGCGTTCTGCAGCGAGCGCGAGACGTCGTCCCGGCTCTCCTCCACCGCCTGGCGGCCGATCTCGGGGCGCGCGCCGGCTCCCAACCCGCGCGTCAATTTCTTCCCAATCTGAATCTTCACGTCCGACTTCGAGTTCAGGAGCGCCTGCGCATCGGTGTTGACCGAGATGAACTCCACTCCCTGGAGATGCTCGTCGATCATCCGGTTGACGGCGTTTCCACCGCCTCCCCCAACGCCCACCACTTTCATGCGGGCGGCCTGTGATTCGCTCTCGTCGAACTCGAATACCATGGTCAAGACTCTCTCTCCGCTGGTGTATAACGCCAGAGGTTTGGGGAAAACTGGTGCCGAATATATGGTGCCCGGCGCGATTCAACCATATGAAATTTCAAGGGATCGGCCGTTTCGTTCATCTTTTACGGAAGATCGGAGTTTTCCACATTTGGCATCCTCTCGTCACGTTATTGACGAAACCTCACCCAACGAGCTCTGGTGCCGCGGCGGGCGCCAAGAGCCGGGTCAGATCCGCACGTTTTGCCCGTGCCCTGGGTAAAATGCAGGAGGGGTCAACCAAGTCCACTTTTTTCTTGTGGCCGCATGCATAAAACCCGTTGTGCGAACCCGAAGATTTTTCATGCTCTCGCGCTCTCGCTCGTCGTAGCGCTCGCGGCCTGCGGTTCGATCGTCGGAACCGAACGAATCGTTCAAACGATCGAGGTAGGCCCGGACAAGGTTCCGTGCTTCACCAACAGTACGCAGGAGTGCTTGCAGGTACGCGTGCCCGGCACCACGACGTGGGAATACTTTTCTGGCGAAATCGAGGGATTCACTTTCGAGCGCGGTTTCCTGTACGTGATCCGCGTCGAGCGGACCAACATCCAGGATCCTCCGCCGAACGGCTCCGCCTTCCGGTTTCGCCTGGTGGAGATCCTCAGCAAGACCGCGGTGACGCCGTAGCCCAGCGTTTCCCCCCTGGTGCCAGGCGGACTAGCTCCTACCTGGACGGCAGCAGGCGCTCGGGGTTGGTCTCCAGCGCGGCCCGCTTGAGAGAATCGGAGAGCGGCAACGCCATGAACTGATCCACGTTCTTGCGCATGCGCGTGATCCCCGGGCTGGGCCAGTCAGTCCCCCACAGCAGCTTGTGCTCGAGCTCTGCGAGCTTGGGGAAATATTCGAGCAGGGACTTGGGCGGGATCCCCGATAGATCGAACCACACGTTCTTGTGGCGCCGCAGAATGAAAAATGCCTCGCCCATCCAGAACGGCCGGCCGCCGTGCGCGAGCACTATCTGTAGATCCGGGAAATCGAGAGCCACATCGTCGAGCTCGAGTGGGTTGCCGTACTTGCAGCGTGCGCGGGGAAAGATGCTCGTGCCGGTGTGGATGAGGACCGGCAGGCCGCGGTCCTCACACCGCTTGTAAATCTGACCGAGAGTGTCGAGGCCCTCGGTGTACGCGTTGGCGGTGAGCTGCTGATGGTTCGGATGGAGCTTGAGCATGCGCATTCCCATCTCGATGAGCGCATCGACATCGCCGGCCGGGTCCTTCGTGACGCGCGGATGCACACCGCCGAACGGCAGCATGCGCGCCGGGTCCGACGCGGCGTACCGCGCCGCGTGCTCGTTGATCCGCCAGTCGGTCTTCATCACGTCCGGGGACGGGTAGTTCACGAGCCCGACGCGGTCGATCCCGTCTTCGTCCATCATCTGGAGCAGCAGGGCGGGCTCGTACATGATCTCCATCAGCTTCTCTATGTCCTGCTGTCCGCGCTTCAGCACCTCGACGATGTCGTCGGGCATGTCCCGCCACGGATGCACGTGGACATGACAGTCGGTGACGCGAATTCCGCTCACGGCCATCAACTGTCCTGCGCGTCCCAGCGGTAGAACCCTTCGCCCGACTTCTTGCCGAGCTTTCCTTCAGCCACGAGCCGCCGGAGCACCTCGGGAGCCCGGTAGGTTTCGCCGCCGAGCGTGGCGTGCAGATGGTCCGCGATCGCTAGCCGCACGTCGAGTCCGACGATGTCAGTCAGTCTGAGCGGGCCGACCGGATGGTTGTAACCCAGCTCCATCGCCGTGTCGATGTCTTCGGCCGAAGCGACCCCCTGCTCCAGCATCCGCATCGCTTCGAGCCCGAGCACCACGCCCAAGCGGCTCGTCGCGAATCCCGGTGTGTCGTGGACCACGATCGACGTCTTCCCGAGTGAAGCCGCGAACTTTTTCGCCCGCGCGACCGTTGCGTCCGTCGTCATCTTCCCGCGGACGATCTCGACCAGCTTCATCGCGTGCACCGGGTTGAAGAAGTGCAGACCCACGACGCGTCCCGGCGTGCCGACGGCGGACGCGATCTCGGATATCGAGAGCGATGACGTGTTGCTGGCCAGCAGCGCCGCATCGGTACCGGTCATCTCGATCTTCGCGAAGAGCGTGCGCTTCACCGGCAGAATCTCCGGGACCGCCTCGATGATTATCGCCGCTTCGCTCACGGCATCCGAGAGAGTCGCCTCGCCGGTGATTCTCGCAAGGGCGTCGTCGTGCTCCTCCCGTGAGAGCTTGCCGCGCTCCAGACCGCCGCGAACCGACAGTCGGATCGCGTCCATCGCGCGGGACACAGCGGCGGGAGACGCGTCGGTAATCGCAACGCGATAACCCGCGACGGCGGCGGCATATGCGATGCCCTGCCCCATCGTTCCGACGCCCACGATCGCCACGCGCTCGCCCTTCACTCGACGCGCTCCACTATCGTCGCGATGCCCTGGCCCACGCCGATGCACATCGTAGCCAGCCCATATCGCGCCTTGCGCCGCCGCAGCTCGTGCACCAGCGCCGTCATGATCCGCGATCCACTGGAGCCGAGCGGGTGGCCGAGCGCGATCGCTCCGCCATTGACGTTCACTTTCCCGGGATCGAGCTCGAGGTCGCGGATGCAAGCGATCGCCTGTGCGGCGAACGCCTCGTTCAGCTCGACCACGTCAATGTCCGCCACGCTGAGTCCGGCGCGCTGACGCGACTTCCGCGTAGCGGGCACCGGTCCCAACCCCATGACCTCGGGCGAGACGCCGGCCACCGCGCTCGCCACGACGCGGGCGATCGGACGCAGCTGCGCGCGCTCAGCGGCGCCGCGCTCCATCACGAGCACCGCGCTCGCGCCGTCGTTGATCCCGCTCGCCGAGCCGGCGGTGACCGTCCCTTTCTCCCGCTTGAATGCCGGGCGGAGCGCGGCGAGCGCGGCAGCGGTCGTCTCGGGACGTGGATGCTCGTCGCGATCCACCACCGTGCTCTGCCCGCGAGCGTCCTTGATCGTGACCGGCACGATCTCGCCCGCGAAGCGATCAGCGCTTACGGCGCGCGCCGTCCGCTGCTGGCTCTCGAGCGCGAACGCGTCCTGCTCCTCTCGCGTTATGCCATACAGCTCGGCGACGCGCTCCGCCGTCTCTCCCATCGAGATCGTCCAGTCACGCGGGAGCGCCGGGTTCACGAACCGCCAACCGATCGTGGAGTCGGCTGTCTTGGGGACGTTGCGCGGAAATGCCTCGTCCGGCTTCAGCATCACCCACGGCGCGCGCGTCATGCTCTCGACTCCGCCGGCGATGAAGCAATCGCCCTCGTCGGCGCGGATGGCGTGCACCGCGCTGACCACGGCCTGCAAACCGGAGCCGCACAGCCGGTTCACCGTTTGACCGGGGACTTCCACGGGGAGACCAGCGAGCAGCAGCGCCATGCGTGCGACGTTGCGGCTGTCCTCGCCCGCCTGGTTCGTGCAGCCGAGGATCACATCGTCCACCGCCGCTGGATCGAGCCGCGTGCGGGCGACCAGCCCCGCGATCGCGATCGCCGCGAGATCATCGGGACGGACCATGGCCAGCGCGCCGCGGTGGCGTCCGACCGGCGTCCGCACCGCGTCGACGATGACCGCCTCGCGTGCCGTCACTCCCGTACCACGGCCGTCGCTTCTATCTCGACCTTGGCGCGCGCCTCGACCAGCCCGCTCACGACCACCACGGACATCGGTGGGTAGTGCGCGCCGATGATCTCGCGGTACGCCGCGCCGATCTCGCGCCGCGCGCTCACGTACGCTTCACGGTCCGTGACGAACCACGTCAGTCGCACCAGGTGGCGAGGCTCCGCGCCGGCTTCGGCGAGCAGCGTCACGATGTTGGCGAGCGCCTGCCGGACCTGCGCGGTCATCTGGTCGCTCTCGAACTCCGCCGACTTCGGATTCCAACCGATCTGACCCGCCAGCACGATCAACCTGCCGGACACACTCAGGCCGTCGCTGTAGCCCGACGGACGCGGCCACCCATCCGGTCGCAGCACTCGCGGCATATCCTCGGCGCTCATGCCGACGGCTCGCGCAGCCGGTAGCGCTGCAGCTTCCCGGTAGTCGTGCGGGGCAGCGCGTCCACGAATTCCACGGCGCGCGGATACTTGTACGGCGCGATGCTCGCCTTCACGAAGTCCTGCAGCTCCTTGACCAAATCGGGGCCGCCGTCGAAGCCGGCGCGCAGCACGATCACCGCTTTGACGAGCTGGCCGCGCGCTTCGTCCGGAACGCCGATGACCGCGCACTCCTGCACCGCGGCGTGCTCCAGCAGCACGTTCTCGATTTCGGGCCCCGAAAGGTTGTAACCCGCCGAGATAATCATGTCGTCAGTCCGCGCCTGGTACCAGAAGTAGCCGTCTTCATCCATTCGATACGAATCGCCGGTGTAGTTCCACCCATCGCGAACGTACTCCCTCTGTCGATCCGGATTATCGAGGTACCGGCAGCCGGTCGGCCCGCGCACGGCCAACCGCCCGACGGTGCCGACCGCGACGTCCCGCCCATCATCGTCTACTACCCTGGCGGAATAGCCCGGCACGACCTTCCCCGTGGCGCCCGGCCGGATGTCTTCGCCGGACGCGCTGATGAATATGTGCAGCATCTCCGTCGCACCGATGCCGTCGATGATCTTCAGCCCCGTCGCGTCCTGCCACGTGCGGAACACGCTCACGGGAAGCGTCTCGCCCGCGGAGACGCAGAGACGCAGGCTGGAGATATCGTGCTCCGCGAGCATGCCGCACATCGCGCGGTAGCCGGTGGGAGCGGTGAAGCAGACTGTGGGGCGATGCTCGGTGATGGCCTTGAGCAGGTGCGGCGGAGCGCCTTGCTCCACGAGCAGCGCGGAAGCGCCGATCCGGAGCGGAAAGAGCAAGAGTCCGCCGAGCGCGTACGTGAACGCGAGTGGGGGCGATCCGCAGAACAGATCGTTACGCGATGCCTTCAACACGTAGCGCGGGAAGCAGTCGGTGATCGCGAGGATGTCCCGGTGAGAGTGCACCGTGCCCTTCCCCTGCCCGGTCGTGCCGGAAGTGAACGCAACGATCGCGGTGTCCTCGGCCGCCGTGTCACAGCAGTCGAACGTGCCCCGCTTGTCCCGCATCAGCGTCTCGAGCGTGTAAGCATCTTTCGCTCCGAAGGCGACCGTGCGGGCGCCCTGTCGCCGGGCGCCGCTCCCGCGGGTGGCGAGCGCCAGCTCACACTCTCCGGTGAACCGGGCATCGCACAGCGCCAGCCTCAAATCCGTCTTGTCGGCAATGAAGCGCAACTCGCGCTCGCGCAGCAACGGCATCGTGCACACGACCACACCGCCGGCCTTGAGCACGCCGAACCAGCACGCGGCAAGCATCGGCGTATTCGGCCCGCGCAGCAGCACGCGGTTCCCCGGGACCATGCCGAGGTCGTCCACCAGGGCGTGCGCGATCCTGTTCGCGCGCTCGAGCAGCTCGCGATACGTCCACTGCTCCGCGGGAGAGCGCAGCGCCACGCGGTCGCCATCGCCGCGCTCGATCGCGCGGTCCAGCAGCTCGACGGCGCAATTGAGGCGCAGTGGATAGTCGAGCTCGGGAATCCCGCTCCAGTCGCGCACCGGCCACAGCTCGCGCGGCGGCAATCGATCAGCGCAAAAAGTGTCTACGTGCCCACTCGGCTCGAGCTCGTGGGCGGAGAGCGGCTCAGTCATTTCCCGTTTGAGCCCCATCCTTGTACGCGCCCAGAACCTGACCCGCAATGACGAGCTGCTGAATCTCGGTCGTGCCCTCGTATATCCGCAGCGCCCTGATCTCGCGATATAGCTGTTCGACAGGGCTGTGGGCGACGACGCCGCGTCCGCCCAGCAGCTGCAGCGCGTCGTCGATCACACGCTGCGCCATCTCCGTCGCGAACATCTTGGCCATCGCCGCCTCGCGCGTGATGCGCGCTGCGCCGGAATCACGCGTCCACGCGGCGCGGTAAACCAGCAAAGCGGCCGCGTCGATGTCGGTCGCCATGCGCGCGATGCGCGCCTGGGTGAGCTGCATGTCGGCGAGCACCTGCCCGAAGACCTTGCGGGCCGTTACGTGTCTGAGCGCTTCGTCCAGCGCGCGCCGCGCGAAGCCGACTGCTGCCGCGCCGACCGCGCTCCGGAATACGTCCAGCGTTCCGAGCGCGACCTTTAGCCCGCCTTCCGGGTCGCCGACTAGTCGGTCGGCCGGCACGCGACAGCCGTCGAACCGGAGCGTGCCCAGCGGGTGCGGCGCCATCGCCTCGATCCGCCCGGTGACCTCGAATCCCAAGTCGCTCGCCTCGACCACCAGTGCGACGAACTTCCGCTCGGCGCCCTCCACGCGGCAGAACACCACATACCAGTCGGCGATCCCCGCGTTGGAGATCCAGGTCTTCTCCCCGTCGATGATCCACGCATCCCCGTCGTGCCGGGCAGTCGTGCGCATCGCCGCCACGTCGGAACCGGCTTCCGATTCCGAAATAGCGAAGCCGGTGATCACATCACCCAGCGCGACCGGCGGCAAGTACCGCTCTTTCAGCTGATCCGAGCCGAACATCGCGATCGGGCCCGCGCCGAGTCCCTGCATGGCAAACGCGGACTCGGCGAGCCCCGACCGGCGCGCGAGGATCTCGCGGGCGAGGCAGAGCGTGCGCACGTCGAGCCGCTCCGTCGCGCCGCCGTACGCGGCAGGGACCACGTGCCGCAGCCAGCCGCCGTCGCCGAGCTGGCGGACGAGCGATTTGCACTCGGCATCCACGTCGGCTGGGTGCGTATCCGGAAGATCCGCCGACCAGGAGCGCAACGCGCCCGCGAACGTGCGATGCTCGTCCGTGAAGAACGGCCAGTCCAGCGGGTCGTCGCGCATCAGTCGCCCTGGAACTTCGGCTTCTCTTTTTTCACGAACGCCTGGTATGCGCGCTCGAAGTCGTTCGTGCGCATGCACTCGGCCTGCACACGGGCCTCGTAATCGATCGCTTCGTCCACGCCCATGTCCCATTCCTCGTGCAAGGCACGCTTGGTGGCGGCGTGCGCGGCGGCAGGGCCGTTGGCGAGCGTCGCCGCGAACGCGGCCGCCTCGTCGAGCAGTAATTCCGGTTTGACGAGCCGATTGTAGAACCCCCACCGCTCGGCCTCTTCCCCGGTTATGAAGCGGCCGAGGAAGAGCAACTCGCTCGCGCGCCCCTGCCCGATAATCCGCGGCAGTATCGCGCACGCGCCCATGTCCGCGCCGGACAGGCCGACCTTCACGAAGAGAAAGGCCACTTTGCTGCGCTCCGTTCCGAGCCGCAGGTCGCTGGCCATCGCGATGATTGCGCCTGCTCCGACACACACGCCGTCGACCGCGGCAATTATCGGTTGCGGGCACGCGCGCATCGCCTTGACGAGATCGCCGGTGAGCTGCGTGAACTCGAGCAGCTCCGCGTGGCGCTGCTCGTTCTTCAGCTGCACGAGCGGACCGATGATCTCGTGGACGTCGCCGCCGCTGGAGAAATTTTCGCCAGCGCCCGTGATGACTACCGCGCGGATCTCGCGCTCGTCCGCCAGCGCGCGGAAAGTGTCGGTGAGCTCCCGATACGCTTCGAAGGTGAGCGGGTTCTTCCGCTCCGGACGGTCGAGCGTGACCGTCGCCACGCGCTCGTCCACGCTCCAGCCGAAGTGCCGGGGAGTCTTCATCCTACTTCGCCGCCCGCTATCGGTAGCGCGATGCCTGTAACGGCCGACGATTCAGGCGCACACAGCCAGGCCACCGCGGCGGCGACCTCGGCGGCGGTCGTCAGCCGGCCCTGCGGCATGGACTTCAGCAGGATCACCAGCGCTTCATCCTTCGACACGTTTCGGGCGTTCGCGATGTTGAGCACCGCGGCCTGTGCGAGGTCCGTGTCGGTGTAACCGGGGCAGACCGCGTTCACCGTGACACCCTGCCGCGCCGTCTCGAGCGCGAGGGCGCGTGTGAGACCGAGCACGCCGTGCTTTGCGGCGCAGTAGGCGGCCATCGTCCTGTAGCCGCGGAGCGCGGCGGTGGACGCGATGTTGACGATGCGTCCGGCTCGGGCGGAGAGCATCGCAGGAAGTACGCGCGACGTGCAGAGGTACGTGCCCGTCAGGTTCACCGCTAGCGTCCAGTCCCACAGCTCGCGATCGGTGTCCAGGAACGCGGCACTTTCGCCCCCGCCCGCGTTGTTGACGAGGACGTACGGGTCGCCTTGCTGTTTCGCGGCGCTGCTGAAGGCGTGCGCGACGGCCTTCTCATCGGAGACGTCGCACTCGATCGCGAGTGCCGCGACGCCGTGGCGTTGCCGGAGATCCGCGACGCTGCGCTCCAGAGTGGACATGGTCCGGCCCATTACCGTGACCGTCGCCCCGCGCCGGGCGAGCGCATCGGCGACCGCGGCTCCGATGCCGCGTCCGCCGCCCGTCACGACAGCGTGCCTGCCCTCGAGGTACCGCTCGTCAGTGTCGATGGCTGTTCGGGATGAGGGTCTTGAACGGCGTCATTGCGTCATGCTCCGGCGGCGCTCCACCTCGCGCCTGAGCTGTACGCCGCCCTGATTGTATTGCCTGGGCCACTCCATCGCAGCGTACCCCAGCTCGGCCGCGGCGCGCAACGTCCAGTGGGGGTCGCTCAGATGCGGCCGTCCGATCGCCACGAGGTCGGCCCGACCCGAGGCGATTATCCCGTTTACCTGATCGGCCTCCGTGATGTTTCCGACGGCGACCGTGGGGACGCGGGCCTCGTTGCGGATCCGGTCGCTGTACGGCGTCTGGAACAGGCGGCCGAACACCGGTTTGGCATCGGCGGTCGTCTGGCCGGTAGATACGTGAATGATGTCGGCACCGGCCGCGACGAACGCGCGGGCAATGGTGTTGGAATCCTCCTCGGTCAGCCCGTCCTCGGTCCAGTCCGTCGCGGAGACCCGGACCGACATCGGCCGGTCCACGGGCCAGACCGCGCGCATCGCGCGAAAAACCTCGAGCGGATACCGGAGCCGGTTGTCGATGGAGCCACCGTACTCGTCCGTCCGCGTGTTGCTCACCGGGGTGAGGAAGCTCGACAGCAAATAGCCGTGGGCGCAGTGCAGCTCGATCATGTCGAAGTCCGCCTCGATCGCCATCAGCGTGGCGCGGACGAATTCCTCGCCTACCGTGTCCATCTCGGCGCGGGTCATCTCGCGCGGAGCCGGGAGGCTGTTGCAGTACTTGATGGGCGACGGCCCGGCCACCCGCCACCCGCCGGTCTCAAGCGGTGTGTCTTCCCCTCCTTCCCATGGGAGACAGGTGGAGCCCTTTCTGCCGGAGTGCCCGAGCTGGAGGCAGATCTTGGCCGGGCTCCACGTGTGAACGAACTTCGTTATCTGGCGCCATCGAGTCACGTGCTCGGGCGAGTACATCCCGGTGCAGCCGAGCGTGATGCGCGCCTCGGGCGAGACGCACGTCATCTCGGTCGTGATCATTGCCGCGCCACCGAGGGCGCGGGCGCCGAGGTGAACGAGGTGAAAGTCGTTGGGCGTGCCGTCGATCGCGGAGTACATGTCCATCGGTGAGACGACGACGCGATTCACGAGAGTCAGCCCGCGCAACCGGAAGGGAGTGAACATCGGCGGCGGCGGGCGCTCGCCATCGGCTGCGGTGCTCTTGCCGGGCGCGTGCTCCGTTTCCGCGCGGCTCGCGAACCAGCGTTCCATGTCTTCGACGTAGCTGGTGTCGCGCAGTCGTAGGTTCTCGTGGCTCACGCGCTGGCTTCTGGTGAGCAGGCTGTAAGCGAACTGCTCCGGCTCGAGATGGATGTAGCGCTTGACGTGCTCGAACCACTCCATCGAGTTGCGCGCGGCGTTCTGGAGGCGGAGCGCCTCGATCGCGCGCTCGTCCTGATAGCTCGCGAGCGCAGCGGGGATCGCCGGCTCCGTCGAGAGCGCGCGGGCGAGGGAGATCGCGTCCTCCATGGCCAGCTTGGTCCCCGAACCGATCGAGAAGTGCGCCGTGTGCGCCGCGTCGCCGGCCAGCACGACGTTCCGGTGATGCCAGCGCGCGTTCCGGACTCGCGTGAACGTCGTCCAGGGCGAAGCGGTCGCGCGCGTGTCGTTGGAGATGAGCCGGTAGCCGTCGAGCCATTCGGCGAACAGGGTCTCGCACGCCGCGATCGTGGCCGGCATGTCCAGCTTGTCGAAGCCCGCCGCGCGCCACGACGGTTCGTCGCATTCCACGATGAACGTGGACATCGACTTGTCGAACCGGTAGCAGTGCGCCTGAAAGACGCCGGCCTCGTTCTCGACGAAGAAGAAGGTGAACGCGTCGAATGGAAGAGTGGTGCCCAGCCAGATGAACCGTGTGGTGCGCACGTCCAGGTCCGGCTCGAAGTGCGCGGCGTACTCTGCGCGGAAGACGCTGTTCGCTCCGTCGGCAGCGACTACCACGTCCGCGTCGCCGAGCCCGAGCCGCTGCAGATCGGCAGTATTCCTTATCTCGGTGTTGAACCGGAGCTCCACACCCAGCTCCGCCGCGCGACGCTGCAGGATCTCGAGCAGCTTCTTCCGCCCGATGCCGCTGAAGCCGTGCCCGCCCGATGTGATCCGTCGCCCGCGCACGACGATGTCGATGTCATCCCAGTGCGCGAAGTTTTCGGTGATCGCGCGGTACGTCGGCTCGTCAGCGACGCGGAAGTTCTCGAGAGTCTGGTCGGAGAAGACGACGCCCCACCCGAACGTGTCGTCGGCGCGGTTTCGTTCGAGGACCGTGACCTGGTGCGCGGGGTCAGCCTGCTTGAGGAGCAATGCCGTATACAGTCCGGCGGGGCCGCCACCGACGACGACAGCCTTCACAGACGGTCAAGCGCGGCGGACCGACAGCTCACGTCGTCCGCGCCTTTCCCTTTCGCGCACGCTTCTTTGCGTCGGACCTGGCGACATCGTAGGTCAGCAGGACTGTGCCCGTCTTCTTGTACACTTTCTGCCCAGTCAGTACCAGGCTGCGTCGGACCGACGGAGCCGGGAGGAACGGGCGTCCGCCGCCCAGAAGAACGGGAATTATGGCGGGCTCGACTGTGTCAACACAACCAAGCGCGAGCAGGCTCCGGAAAAGCTCGCCCCCGCCAAACAACCATATGTCCTTCCCCGGCTGAGCGCGCAGTTCATGGATCGATTCCTCGATGTGATCCGAGACGATCGTGACTTCTGGGTGGCCTGTCTGCCGCAGAGTCCGGGAGAACACGACGACCTTCATTCCGGGGAACGGTACGCCCGTGACTTCGAATGTCCGCCGCCCCATGAGCAGCGTGTCGAATTCATTAAAGAGCGCTGCGAAGTCGATCTCGGGATCCATGACGATCCAATCGTACTCGCCCTTCGGTCCTGCGATGTATCCATCGAGACTGCAGGCTACCTGATACCGAATTCGTCGCATGTCCCGTCCTCCTACAGTGTGTTGCGGAGATACAGTATCGGACGCCGATCGCGCGGCAGTAAAAGCGCGGCAAAAAGTGGCACGAGCGTAGTCATGCGCTCAGGTCGCCCCACTTTTCCGGGATAATCGCGCCGGTCGGGATATCCATGGAAGTTGTTGCCGCGACCGTCTCACTACGCGGCCGCCCACAGATCATTCAACTCGTCGCCCACCGATGGCGGACTCTCATCGAACACGATGTGGCTCGTCGGTGTCGGAGTCAGCTGATCAACCGTCGACCAGTCGGCCGCCGTATCCTCTAGAAGAAATCCTGAAACCAGGTCTTGAACCGGCCGGCAACCCGTTCCAACCCCGCCCCGCCGATCTGCCGGCGCCTGAGCATCCCGGCGGTCCCGCCCGCGGCCTTGTTCCCGCCATAGATCGCAAGACCCACCACCGTCGCGAACCGAGGAGCTTCCACCGAATCGCTCAAACCGCCGATGTTCTCGCTCGGCATTCCGACCCGCACGCCCATCCCGAACACGTCGGCAGCCAGCTCGGCGATTCCAGCGACCGCTGACGCGCCGCCTGTCATCACCAACCCGCCGCTCAGCCTGTTCGCATACCCGGCGTTCGTGATCTCCTGCTGAACGAGATTGAAGATCTCGTCCATCCGCTGATGGATGATGTGGGACAGCAGTTCCCGCGGAATCTGCCGGTCGCCCTGCGCCACAGTGCTCGGCAGCGAGATGACGTCCGAGGGATCGACCAGCGGCTCGTACGCGCACCCGTGCCGCTCCTTCAGCTTCTCCGCGTCGGCCTGCGTCACGCCCAGCCCGTGCACGATGTCGCTCGTGACGCTGTTCCCGCCGTAATTGATCGTCGCGAGATGCCGGATCTTCCCTTCATGGAATATCGCAATGTCGGTCGTGCCGGCGCCGAGCTCCACGAGCGACACGCCCAGTTCCCGCTCATCCTCCGTCAGCACGGCGAGCGCGCTCGCCAGCGGCTCCCGCACCAGCTCGCGCACGCGATACCCCGCCCGCTCCACCGACCGCCACAGATTCATCGCCGGCGAGCTGCCGATCGTCACCAGGTACATCTCGGTCTCGAGCCGCGTGCCGATCATCCCCACTGGATCGCGAATCCCCTGGTTCTTGTCGACCGTGTACTCCTGCGGGATCGCGTGCAGCAGCTCGCGGTCCTGCGGGATCGGCTGCGCGCGCGCGACTTCGTTGGCGCGGTCCACGTCGGCCTTGGTGA
>JBPCPS010000045.1:0-3852 GCA_050998915.1 Gemmatimonadaceae bacterium | reverse complement strand
GGCGAGGGCCGCGGCCATGCCGCCCTCGGCCATTACCGTGTGCGCCTTGCCGAGGAGCGACTTGCATATGACGCCGACCTTGGCGCCTTTGTCCGCCGCTTCGATCGCCGCGCGTAGCCCGGCGCCGCCGGCTCCGACGACGATTACGTCGTAGGAATGGATGTCGTGCTCGGTCATCAAATGAGCCGGAAGTCGGTCCAGATGCCCATGGAGCAGAGGCGCACGTACACGTCCGCGAACGCGACCCAGAACAGACTGGGCCACGCCCAGCGCATGTGGCCACGGTTGAGGCAGCTCACGCAGCGATAGCTCACGCGCCGCACCGGCGCGCCCGACAGCCGGTCCACGTAACCGCCTACGAGGTGCCGCAGCGAGTGGCATCCAAGCGTGTATCCGGCGAGGAGCACGACGTTGACGATGAGCACGAGCGTGCCGACACCGATGCCGAACTCCGTCGCGCCGGTGGCCGCGTTCGTGAACCACATCGCCTTCCACGCGTCGTAGCCGAGGACCAGGATGAATGCGAGCGCGAAGTACAGGAAGTACCGGTGGATGTTCTGGATGATCAGAGGGAATGAACTTTCGCCGCGGTAGTTGGAGCGCGGCTCGCCCACCGAGCAGTTCGGCGGATCAGCCCAGAACGCCTTGTAGTACGCGCCGCGATAGTAGTAGCAGGTAAAACGAAAGCCCGCGGGGAAGGGGAGGATCAGCAACGCGGGCGAGAATGGCAGCCAGCCCGGCCATGAAGACGGCTTGGGGCCGAACAGTGCGTGCGGCGAATCTCCGAAAAGCACCGGCGAATAAAACGGCGAGAGGTAGGGACCGAACTCGTAGTGCGCGTTCTGGAATGCCGCCCAGGTCGCGTATACGAGGAAGCCGCTCAATATCAGAAAGACCAGGAGCGGCTGAACCCACCACGCGTCGGGGCGCAGAGTTTGGCCAAATGATCGGCGCGTCAGCGGAACGGCTGCGTGCGACATGGAATTAGCGAGGTGGCGGTTGGACGTTCAGCGGAATCCGGCCTAACTAACCTAAGCAACCGACTGAACGCCGTGTATTCGTAAATGTCGGTTCGCGCTACTCGCCGTGGCTGTCGAGCACCTCGCGAACCTTGGCGGCAAGTTCGTCCTGTGAAAATGGCTTCTCCAGAACCATGATGTCCGGATCCAGCTCGGCGCGCATCACAGCGTCTTTGGTATAGCCGGACATGAACAGCGTGGGTACCGAGCGGCCTTGGTCCCGCAGAACGCGAACGAGCTCACGCCCTCCCATGACCGGCATCACCAGGTCGGTCAGCAGGAGGTCGACACCCGGGTGCGACGTGAAAACTTCCAGGGCTTCGTGTCCGGCGCCGGCTTCGAGAACGGTGTAGCCTTTTTTTACCAGGATCCGCTTGGCGGCCCGGCGTACTGCTTCCTCGTCTTCAACGACGAGAATCGTCTCGCTCCTACGGCCGCCGATCGCCTTTTCCGCCTTCGGCCGATCAGGCTCGACCGGGAGGTCGACGCGCGGGAGGCGAATCGTGAACGTCGTGCCGGAGCCGACCACGCTGTCGGCGAAGATGTAACCGCCGCTTTGGTGCACGATCCCGTACACGGTGGATAACCCGAGCCCGGTACCTCGGCCTGGTCCCTTCGTGGTGAAAAAGGGCTCGAATATTCGCTGGAGCGTTTCAGGCTCCATCCCGGAACCTGTGTCCGAGATCTCGAGCACGACATACTCTCCAGGCCTTACCGCCAGCGCGTGGGGCGCGCTCGCCGATGGAGGACGCACCTGCTCGTTTCGGGACGCGATCGTCAGCACGCCGCCGCCGGGCATCGCGTCGCGCGCATTGACGGCGAGGTTGATGACTACCTGAGCCATCTGCCCGGGATCCGCGCGCACATGTCCCACCTCCGGGTCGAGCGCAAATTTCAGCTCCAGATCGGCTGTCAGTAGTCTCTTGAGGAGGGACTCCAACTCCATCAGCGACGCGTTGACATCGATGACCCGCGGCTGAAGGATCTGGCTGCGACTGAACGCGAGGAGCTGTTTGGTGAGTCCCGCGGCACGGTTCGCAGCCTTCCGGATCTCCTGGATGTCCAGACGGCGCGCGTCCCCGGCATCGAGCGATTCGTACAGGAAATCACTATAGCTGCCGATTGCAGTCAGCACATTATTGAAGTCATGCGCGATGCCACCGGTGAGCTGTCCTATCGCTTCCAGACGCTGCGACTGGCGCAGCTGCGCTTCGGCGTCCCGCAGCGCTTTTTCGGCGCGAATGCGCTCGGACACGTCGTGCGCCACGATTAGGCGCGCGGGCCGGCCGCCAAACGCGATCGCCCCGGAGTCGACCTCGACCTCGAAGACGGTTCCGTCCTTGCGCTTGTGCCGCGTCACGAACCTCCGGCCCTTCTCACCGACGGCGGACAGGCGCGAGAGAAGCTCCGGCACGCCCTCCTCGGGTCGTATCTCCGAGGCCTTCATGGCGAGAAATTCCTCCTCGGACCAACCGTAGGCCTCTACGGCGGCGCGGTTCACCGCGAGAAACGCGAGGGAGGTGGGATCGAGCACCCACATCGGCAGCGGGTTGATGTCGAAAAGGCCCCGGTAACGCGCTTCGCTCTCCCTCAGCACCGCGCCCTGCTGCTCGAGGGTAGTAGCCATCTCGTTCATGGCGGTCGCGAGCTCTCCCATCTCGTCACGGGCGAACACGCCCGACCTATGCGCCAGGTTCCCCGTGCCCAATTTCGCGGCGTCCGCCGAGAGGCGGGTGAGGGGTTCGATGATGCGCGTTGCCTGCCACGAGGCCAGCAGGAAGGCGAGCAGCAACGCCAGCCCACCCCATCCCATGGCTCGTGCAAAATTCCGCCGGGCCTGCGCGTATACAACGGTCGTGGGGATTCCGGCGCCAATAATCCACGGTGCTTTGCGCATCTGTGTTATGCCAATCACTCGTCTCACGCTGTCCTGGGTGGTGAACTCGGCAGTTCCGTTCGGGGTCGCCCGGATGAGGCTGTCCAACGGAGTTTTCGATATGTCGAATCCAACCCACCTGTCGGGGTCAGGCGAGCGGCCTACGATTATTCCACGCTCGCTCACCAGCGCCACCGACGAGCCGGCCGGCAAGTCTCGCGCTGCGATCACCTCGCGGAACGATTGCACGGGGATCTGTGCGACGAGGAGAGCCTCGGTCCCCCGTTGATCCAGCATCGGGAGAACCATGCGAACGATGAGCCCATCCCGCTCGGTGGCGACGGGCTCCGTCACGAACGCGTTCAGTGGCGAGCCTATGGGCTGTTCAGCGTCCGAGCGCACCTGTCGCCCTGTCGATTCGGGCGAAGAGCTTCCGATTAGCTGGCCGCCGGCGGTGAAAAGATCCCACCGGGCTATATGAAAAGGGAGGTTGCGATCGAGGGCCGCGAGCGTCTTGTCGTTCGCTGCGCTCTCCGCGGGGTCGCCGCTCAGGGAGTAGGCGACGGCCCGCATCACCGATTCGATGTTGCGGAACCTGGCGTCAACTTGATTCGCGATCTCCCGCGACTTGGCCAGCGCGCGCTCGGCGGCTAACGGCTTCTGGTCCAGGAGGTGACGCCGCGCGACCATTCCTATTAACAGGAGGAAGGGGAGCACGCTGTGGAGCACCAGGAAGATGAGTCTCCTCCTGAGTCCAACGGGGACCGCGCGGGCCAGTTTATCTACGTACATACGGGAGCATTGGTATCAGACTCGGGGATCAGTCGGGCGGCGAGAGCAACTCGGTTGGGCTGATGCCGGATACCGGACGGTGTACGGGTACGGAGGGAGGGGGACTCGAACCCCCAAGCGCTTGCGCGCGGCGGATTTCAAGTCCGCTGCCTTACCAATTAGGAC
>JBPCPS010000024.1:0-6216 GCA_050998915.1 Gemmatimonadaceae bacterium | reverse complement strand
CCCCAGGAACAATTCGCGGACGAAGCTCGGGTGCGCCCATTCGGTCTCGCGCGCCGCTTCGGCGACGTCGCGGGCGTCCTGTTCTGCACGGGAGGGTTCGGACATCGAGCGAATAGGTCTTAGTTATTAGGTATTCGGTATTAGTTGGACTTTAACCGCTCATCCTGCCCGCACGCGCTAATACCAATAGCTAATACCTGGTCACCATCCGACGCCCCCGTAAAATGAGGAGCGCCGTCCCTCCCAGCGCAATCAGCGCGAACGTGAACCATTGCGCGGCGTAGCCGCGATGGCTCCCCTCGTCGAGCGCCGGCGGCGGGACGCGCGGCGGAGTGCTGTCCGGGTTCGAGCCGGGTGAAGTGAGCACTATATAGTATGGCGCCACGGGATACGGCAGCATCGATCCGATGATTGCGAAGTGCGGCCGGCGAACGGCATTCGCTCTGCCGATCGACCGCGCCCCGCTCGTGTCCCCGCTTTCGAACAGTCGCACGAAGCCGACAGCCTCAGCCGGGTTCGGCTCGCGCCACGGCTTGGTGTCGGCATTCGTTCCATCCGGTGCGTAAATCCAACCGCGGTTTATCAGTATCGCCGTGTCGCTCCCGGCCAGCTTGAGCGGAGTCAACAGATTTACGCCCTGCGACCCCTCTCGCGATCTCAATGTGAGCAGGATCTCGTGCGCGTAATCGTACTCGCCCGTCACGACCGCACGCCGGTGTCTCTTTGTCTCCAGATCAGCGGGTAGCGCGGCGACCTGCACTGGCGGCTGTGTGAGGCGCGACTCGATCGGTGCGTTGTACGCCTGTCGCTCGCGTAGCCGCTCGATCTGCCAGAAGCCGAGTCGGGCGAACAGCGCGGCGAGTAACAGCGCGATTATTACGAGCGCTTTCTCGCGAGAGCTTGCGAAGCTCAAAGGAGAAGGAGCTGTTCGCCGATAGTCTCGGGGGCGACCGGCCGCTGGCCAACCGCGCGCTGCACATCCCGCGCGCTGGCCGGGCCATGACCGGCGAAATGATTGTTCACGTACGCGTACACCATCGTGACGTGCGCGGCCAGCGAGATCAGCGCATTTCGCCAGAGCTCGATCTCCCGCGTCCGGTCCGCCTGCACTCGCGAGTAGTCCACTATGTCGCGGTTAGGTCCCATCCACCGTATGTACGCGAAGTCCGCCGTCGGCCTCTCGGCGAGCGCGAGCATCGTCTTTCGCGGAATCCACCGCCCTTCAACAAGCGCGAGCGCGACGTTGTGCTCGCGGAGCAGCGCGTAAATGCCGTCGTTCATCCAGCCTCGGTGACGAAACTCGACCGCGACCTGCAGATCACTCGGCAGCCTCCGCAAAAAGGCCACGAGCGCCGGCAGCTCGGACAGCACGAAGTCCGGCCCAAGCTGCACGAGCGTAGGCCCGAGCTTGGTGCCGAGCGCGCGCGCCCGCTCGAAGAACAGCTCCGTCGCGCCGGTCGTGTCGCGCAGCCGTTGCTCGTGCGTCACTTCCTGCGGAAGCTTGAGCGCGAATGCAAACCCCGGCGGAGTTCGCTCGGCCCAGCTCTGAAAGGTCGTCAGCGCAGGGATCGCGTAGAAAGTGGAATCGACTTCCACCGGGTCGAACGCGCGCGAGTATACCGAGAGAAAATCCGACGCGCGCGTCCCGGGAGGGTAGAACGGCCCCTCCCACGCGTCGTAGTTCCAGCCCTGGGTGCCCACGCGCACGTTTCCGAGCATGCCGCAAGGTCGTTAACTGCCACTGAGAACGGAATAGCTGGTAGCTGCCAGCGAACAACGCTGCGAGCTTCGCGGTTACTCGGATTGAGGCGGTAGCTCGCAGCTATCAGCGTGGTCCGCTGGCAGCTACCAGCTTGTCAGTTCTATCTGGCAGTTAAACGCTTTATCAGTGCGACGGCGCCTGCGTGTCCCCGATCATATCCACCATCACCTGAGCAGCGAGCGGGGCGCCGATGGATATTCGCTCGTCTCCTATGGAAAGCGTGATCGGGCCGTCAAACGGCTCGCACGCCAGCACCGCCAGCGCAACACCCGGCATGATCCCCAGCTCCGCCAGGTAGCGCAGGATCTCGGGGTCGTCGTCGCTCACGCGCACGACCGCGACGCGATGTCCCGGACCGAGATCGGCGAGCGTGCAGTACCGGGTTTCGTCCACCGTTCCCTCGCGAGTCGGAATCGGCGCTCCGTGCGGATCCACCACCGGCTCGCCGATCGCCGCCGCCATCCGGTCGATCAGCTCCTCCGACGCGGCGTGCTCGAGGCGCTCGGCTTCGTCGTGCACGTTGTCCCACCGGTAGCCGAGGGTCTCCACGAGATACGACTCGATGATGCGGTGCCGGCGCAGAGTGCGCAGCGCGGCGCGCCTGCCTGCTACTGTCAGCGTCACGCCCCGATATCGCTCGTAGGCCAGCAGTCCGTGCTCGGCGAGGCGCCGGATCATTCCCGTGACCGACGCTGGCGCGAACGACAGCCGCTGCGCGATGTCGTTGGTCGAAGCGGCGCCGCCTGCCAGCTCCAGCTCGTAGATCGCCTTGAGGTAATCCTCGGCCGGGCCCGTGATCACCGATTCTTTTTCCTGCACAGGCTCTCGCTTGGCCGCATCGGCCGCGCTTCTCTTCGGTTCGACGGGTACGCCCAAATTGGAGCCCTGATTTATAGGAGTCTGGGCCAAAATTAGGGCTGACTAAATATCTGGCAAGGGGTCCAGCGGGCCTGAAGCCTCCCCCGGCTAGTTGGCCGTCAGCACGTACAAGAGTCGGTCCAGTGTGTAGGCGATCCGCCTCCCATCGGGCGAGATCGACACAATCGCATCACCACCAAAGGTGCTGTGTACCGCGAGACGTTTCGTTCCCCGCACCACGGCGTCGGCATGGTAGATCAGGAACTGATACGTCTCACAGCCGATGTAGAGGCCGCGGGGCGGCGTGCAGTAGCTGTTCACGAACGAGAACGACCGGCCGTCCAGGGCAATAGAAACGTTACCCCCTCCGGAGCTCTCGAGGCCCGTGGGTCTCGGCGTGGAAAATTTCGACTGGGGATCGGAATGACGCTCGAACACGAAGTACGAGCCCCATGTCCCGAAGACCATGTACATCCCCTGGTCATTCCAAACGAAATCCCGGGGGGCGCCAGCTCGATTCGCTCCCGCTTATTTCCGTTGGCGATGTTGGTAGCGAAGTCGTGAACCGCAACGCAGAAGAGGAGCCCAGCGGCCGGTAACAGATCACTCCTTCGCCAGTCGGAGAGATCGCGGCGAGGGCGACGCATCCAACCCCCAGGAATTGTGCTCCTCCTCCCGCTTTCCGCCGAAAGTACAGTGAATCCGGTCGGACGATAAAGGCAAAATCCCCGTTGGAGGCCGGCAATACCGCCCGTCCGGTGGCCCAACTCGTACCGCCACGATCGGTAACTACTTCACAGCGAACAGCTCGCGGCGCGATCCGGTTCCGCCCGAGCGGGCCACCGCTGTGCGGTTGTCCGGCAGAACGTATCCCAGCTCCGCCCCGTTCTCCGACCATACCGGACGGGTAAAGAACGACGCGTTATCGGTCGCAGGCGGGAGACTTATCGGGAGCGGCTCGTCGTCGCCGGGACCGGACGGACCTTCTCCCTTACAGCCGTTGGCTGTCAGGAGGGCGATGATGGCGAGTATTTGAATGCGGCCAGGGCAGGAGATTTTTGCTCCTCAAATAGCATGGGGTGATCAACCTGGCGGCGAAGCCTGCTGCGGAAGATACGTACGGTGACGCAGCACGGATTGCGAACCGACGGCTGCTGGCTGGAGCATCTGCCGGCACCCCCCGCTGGAGCTTTTAGAGACGGTCCAGCAGCTGCCCGAGAATCCTTTCCGTCATTCCCCACACCGTGTGGTTCCCGTGCTGGAAGGCCCGCACGCGCCTGGCCAATCCGCCGGCGGTCACTTCGGTCTCGCCCCACCCCGATTCCTCCCGCAGCGAATCGAGCGGAACCTAGAACACCTCCGCAACTTCCCCGCTCCCACTTATCCCGGCATCGGGAGAAACCGCCGCAACAAAGGGCCGGACGACGATGCGCGGAAGCACGAGCGTGTTGGGCCGGACGTCGTCCAGCGCGCCGAGTATCGCGCCGGTGGAGGCGAGATCGATCCCCGTCTCTTCCCACGTCTCGCGGATGGCGGTTCGCTGCAACGACTCGTCGCCGGGCTCGTGCCGCCCCCCGGGAAACGCCACCTGCCCGCTCCACGGATCTTCCGCGTACTCCGCGCGCCGGATGAACAACAGCTCGAGCCCTCGCGCCGGCACCGCCCGCAGCACCAACGCGACCGCGGCGGCGCGAGCGTCCGAATCGTCCGGCGCTGGCGATCCCGGCCGTTCGACAAGCGAGCGCGCGATCCTGACGATCTCCGGATCGGCGAGCGTCGCTTCCAGGCTCACCCCAGCTCGCGGGCAAAAAAATCCGCAGTCCGGTCGATCACTGCCACGAGCTGCGGCGATGCGGCCGTGAGCGGGTGCGTCGCGCCGAAGACGTGATTCGCACCTTCTATTAACCGTAGCTCCGCTTGCATCCCGTGATCCCCGCGCGAGTTCGCCCTGGCGAGCGTGTGCGCGTCTTCGACCGGCACCACGTCGTCGTTCGTGCCGTGCACGATCAGCCAATTCGCCCGCACTCGTTCGGCGGCGCGCTCCACATCCAGTCCGTACCGCGATTCGCTGACGCACTCGTCCAGCGCGGTCTTGTCGATTCGCATCACCTGATTGGTGCGGCTGTTCACGACCTCGATGAAGCCGCGCTGCTGCCATTCCCGGATCTGCTCCGCCGACCAGCGCTCGATGGTCGCGATCGAGGCCCAGGTAGCCAGGCAGCAGACGCGATCCGAGTCCGCTGCGAAGAAGATCGCCGTCGCGCCGCCGCGCGAGTGTCCGAATAGCCCGCAATCGCGGCGCGTCCATCCCTCGGTCGTCGCATGGCTGGCGACCGCATTGAGATCTTCCAGCTCCCGCCGGTACGTGTTGCTCGCGAACGCGTCCAGCTCCGTGAAGCTCTCGCGGTCCGCGCCGACGCCGCTCCCGCAGAAATCGAAGGCTATGGCGTTCACTCCCCTTTCGTTCAGCGCGGCGGCCAGCAGCGGCCAGGCGCCCCACCGCGCGAACCCCTTGAACCCGTGACAGATGATGACTCCGTTCTTCGCGCCCTCCGCGCGGTACAAGTCGCCGCGCACCGTTCGATCTCCAGGCGCGGCGATCTCGAACGCCTCCCTCACGATTCCACCTCGCGCTCTTCCATCGCCCACTGCTGGAGCCCGCCCGACATCGAAGCGACGCTGGCATAGCCCATCTGCTGCATCGTGTCCGCAGCGAAAGCGGAGCGGTTACCGCGCGCGCAGTAAATGATCACGCGCGATTCGCGCGGAGCCAGTTCCTCGATCTTGGACTCGAGCTGGCCGCGGGGGAGAAACACGGCGCCAGGAATCCTGCCGAGGTTCCATTCATTGGCCTCGCGCACGTCGAGGTACACGATTTTTTCTCCGCCCTCGCGCAGCGCCCCGACTTCCGCGGGGGTGATCTCGGTGATTCGCGCGCGCGCCTCCTCGAGCAGATCTTCGCCCGTCTTGTAGCTCATTCCTCGATCCCTCCTTTTCCGCTGTCCGCAGTTGCTGAATGTTGCATCACATTGAGCGTGCGGGCGTCCGCGTCGAGCCGGGCGCGCGCGCCTACCGGCAGCGTCCATTGGTCATCGATGTGGCCGATTGGAGCTCCGGCGATGCACGGCACTCCGACGAGATCGGCCATCTCCTGCAGTATCTCGTCGAGCTCGCGCGTCCCGCTCGCGGTGTCGTCCAGGCAATCGGTGCACTCTCCGAACAATATCGCGCGGCAATTCTTGAGCGCGCCGCTCAGGTATATCTGCCGCAGCATCCGGTCCACTCGGTACGTGCGCTCACCGACGTCTTCCAGAAAGAGGATCGCATCGTCGAGACCGGGCGCGAATTGCGTGCCCATCATCGCCGCGACGAGCGCGAGGTTTCCGCCCACGAGTCGTCCTTCGGCGGTCCCGCCGCGGAGCACGCGCGCGCCTGGCGCGGTACCGCACGGATCGGTGCCCTCGCTGACCGCGGCGAGCAGCGACGCGCGGCTGAAATCGTTGAGCCGCAGGCGCGCCGTCGGACCGTGAAAGCAGACGATGCGGGCCCGGCTGCCCACAGCTTCCAGCAGCGACGGGAGGTCCGAGAATCCGAGG
>JBPCPS010000012.1:0-7042 GCA_050998915.1 Gemmatimonadaceae bacterium | reverse complement strand
TGAAGACGACGGTCGAGGGCCAGCCTCCGCGGAGATCGCGGCCGGCGCGCGAACGGACCGTTGGTCGCGACGCTTTCGGCGCGCGGTTGAGCGGCGCGTTCTACGCCGTTGGCCAGAGTTCCGGCCGGCGGGAGCTGATGCTCGCGGACGAGGGCAACAGCTTCGACCCGGGCATCACCGGGCGCCTCGTGCTCGCCGGCGGGCCGGTCGTCGGCATGCTGCGCGTTATCGGCGACACTCGGCTCAATGACGACCCCGAATTCGCCGGCAGGAAAGACCGCGACATCGGGGGGCGGACGGAGGACGGGTACGTCAGCGCGCAGTGGCGGTACGGCGAGCTGTTCGTCGGCCGTACCGCTCGCAATTGGGGACCGGGCGTGATGCCCGGTCTCATCATCGGAAACTACGCCTACAGCTACGACCATCTGTACGGCAGATTCGGCACGCCGCGAATCCATTTCGCGTCACTGTTCGCCAAGCTGGACAGCGATCCGCTTGCCGGGGGGCGCACGTCGAATCGTTATCTGTCGGCGCATCGCCTGGCCGGACGGATCGGCCCTCTCGAGATCGGCATCAACGAGTCGATCCTGATGAGCGGCGAAGGACGCGGGTTGGAAATCGGTATGCTCAATCCGCTCAACATTTATGCCTTGTCCTGGCGGAACGAGAAGCTCGACGGGAATCTGATGGTGGGAGCGGACGCAGCCATCCGCACGCGGAGGTTCGGGAACTGGAGCGCCGAAGTCCTCATTGACGATCTCCAGATCGACCGGTGCGATGCGGTGTGCGAGGAGCCCAGCTCGTACGGGTTGACTGTATCGGCGGAAGGTTTGCCGCTTCGCGGTTCGCAGCGCTGGTTCGCGTCGTACACGCGAGTATCGAGCCTGGCGTATCGCACGCCGCTGTACGCGGAGCGGTACACCAGCTTCGATGTCGGGCTCGGTCGCGGCTTCTCGGATTACGACGAGGTGCGGGCGGGATTGGATCTGGCAGTGCTGCCGCGCGTTCCTCTGCGCGTTTACTTCGCGCATCGCCGGCAAGGAGCCGGTGATTATCGCGCCGCTTTTCCGGACACTTCGGAATACAGGACGACGCCCGGCTTTCTCATGGACAACGTCGCTGAAGTTCAGCGCTTTGGAATTTCGGGCGGCGGCGCGCTCGGGCGCGCCTTCGAGCTGACTGCCGACGTCGGTTTCAACAGGGTGAGCCACACGATGGGTCCAGCCGGTAGCACGCAGCCAGTCTGGTTCGCCACCGCGGAAGATCGAAGCGGCTTCGAAGGTCGCGTGCGGCTAGGCTGGGAGCCGGGTTGGACCCTGTTCCGGGCGCGTGATAAATAACCGAATCCGCCGTGGTGACGAGAAAAGTCACGCGCGCAGGTGCTCGAGAGCGATCCGGCGCATCCTGTTGAGAAAAGGATCGATATCCGCGGCGCGCAGCATGGCATCCCGCGTGATCGCGTGCGCCGCCTCCGGATCCGGGCAAAACACTCTCGTGCCGGTAGTGACGATGTGGCGAGCGAGGCCGGGCGGGGCGTCGTTCAGGATCACCACGTCCATGCGATTCACATGGAGCGCACCGATCAGAGCGGCTGAAAGACGGACACGCTCCTCGATCTTACGTTCAGCCCCCGCGTCCAGCAAGCAGCCTGCAAATCGCTGGCCGCGCTTTTACAACTGCAAGCGCCCGCACACGGCACTCGTCGTTCTACCACCAGCTAGCCGTTGGTAAAAGCAGTGAACAACCTATCTGTCAACAAGAACTAGAAACCCGCGCGCTCCGGCGTTTTAATCAGGCGGGGTCGATTACCACCCGGAGTGCGCCACGAACGACTTGACCATTCCGCCGAAGCGTTCCTCGTAGAGCTCCGCTTCCGGAAAAATGCGGCGCAGATCGGCGCGGGAGAGCAGCCGAATGCTTTCGACTTCGGCGCGAGCTCTATCGAGGTCCGGAATCCGTTTGCACCAGCCGAGATCGAAGCGGGAGAGCAGCCTGGCACGCAGCTCCAGCGGCAAAAATTGAAAGCCAGGGACCAGAAAGTGCGGCTCGATTGGAAAATAAAGATTCGGCGTCTGCACGAAGTATCGCTTTCCTACGCGGCGCACCTCATCGGCCATCCTGAGTTGGGCGTCGAAGGTGCGCAGGTGCTCGATGACCGAGTTCGAGAACACTACGTCGAACTCCCCGCCGCCGAACCGGGAAAGTTTGGTCGCGTCACCGACGACGCTCTCCATATCGGTTCCATCAACCGGCTGTAGCTCCAGGTTGAGGAGCTTGATGCGAAGCCGATCCCGTCCGGATGCGGGCATCGTTCTCCAGAAGCTCGCGGTTCCCCCGATGTCGAGGACCTTGACCGGCGCTGGCACGCGCTCCAGGAGCGAGAGGAAGAGCTCGAACCGCCGTCTCCGGAGCCTGACGGCGAGGGAGCGCGTGTCCGCGTTGTTGACGAGTCGTTTCAGGGGCCCGATCATAAGTCTCAACGTACAACTCATTCCCCGTTGGCGCGGGCGGCTGGTAGTCAGCGCGGGCCGGCATGCATATAATGGAGTGAGTTAGCAGGGCCGGTAGCTCAGTTGGTTAGAGCAGTCGACTCATAATCGACGGGTCACAGGTTCGAGTCCTGTCCGGCCCATGGAAGACGCCCCGCTGGGCATTCTAGTCAACGGGATCACATCCATCGTGTTCAGCTCGACGATGCTGGCGTACGTCTACTTCCTGTTCGCCGGAGCCGCGGTGACGATGGGACAGCCTACCACTCGGGCGCCCGCGGTCCAGGAGTGACGCTCCGGGTGGCGTTCGACGCCACGTATCAGCGCCAACCGGACGGGGGCATCGCGCGGTACGCCCGCCAGCTCACCGCGGCCCTTCGCGAGCGCGGCGACGTGGAGGTGATCGAGATCGGCGGCGGCCCGAGCGAGCAGCGCGGCACGGTCCGGCGCCGGCTGGTCACCCTAAGTGCCGACTTCGCCTGGCACCCGCTGCTCGGCCGTTTGCGCGCCGCGCAGGTGAAAGCCGGCGTGTATCACTCCCCGGGGTTGAGAGGGCCGCTTACCCGCGGCAGTGTGCCGGTCGTCGTCACGATACACGATCTGGTGCCGCTGCTCTCCCCCGAGCTGCTGTCGCGCTGGGCGCGGTGGAACGGGAGGACCACGCAGAAGAGGATGTCGCTCATCGCCGACAGGGTCATCTGTAATTCTGGGGACACCGCCAATGACGTCGAGCGGCTGTTCGGCGTCCCGCGCGAGAGAGTTCGAGTCACACCGCTGGGCGTGGAGCCGGCTTTCTTCGAGCCCGTAACCAGCGGGTTACCCGTCCGCGAGCCGTACGTCCTGTTTGTCGGTTCGGAGCAACCCCGCAAGAATTTGGAGCGATTGGAGCGCGCCGTGGCGATCCTCAGAAGCCGCGGCTTCCCGCACGTTCTCGTAACCGTCGGCGCCGACGCCTGGGGTCGCGTCCAGATCGGTGGCCCTTTCGTAAGAAAGCTCGGGAAGGTCAACGACGAGGAACTGCGCCGACTCTACGCGGGCGCCGCCTGCCTCGCCATCCCATCGCTCCATGAAGGCTTCGGCCTGCCCGCGCTGGAAGCGATGGCTGTGGGAACGCCGGTGGTCGCCGCGCGCGTCGCAGCCCTTCCCGAGATTACCGGCGGCGCAGCCGTGCTCGTTGACCCGTTGGACACCACCGACATCGCCGACGGGCTCGAGCGCGCCATCTCCGAACGCGATACGCTCATCCCGCGGGGCCGCCGGCGCGCTCGCGAGTTTACATGGGCCCGCACCGCGGCGCTGACTGTGGACGTGTATCGCGAGCTGGCATAGCCTCCTCCAGAGTCGCGAGGCCAGCGGAACCAGCTTGGGTCGCCGGGCGATGGCTGTAGGAGAGCCATCCGGAAAGCCCACTCCCGCACGGCTTGGGCCTGGGTTGCAGCAGGTACAAAGAGAGCGATGGCGAGTGGCAGAAAGCGATTCCCGGCCGGTAAGATACACCGTGCTCCACAGCGATCGCCCCGGCAATGCGCGGTATTTTCCCGCTCGCGCTTACGTCGCATGATAGACCGCGGCCGTCACCCTGTACTCGGCGTCGGAATAAACGCGGTGGACTATGAGGCCGCCGTCGAGAAGGTGATCGCCGCCGCGGTCGACGGGCGTGCGATGACCGCGACCTGCACCGCGGTGCATGGAGTGATGGTCGGGGCGCTGGACGCGGCGCACCGATACCGGTTGAACTCGTTCGACATGATCGTCCCCGACGGGCAGCCGGTCCGCTGGGCGTTGCGTTGGCGGCACGGGGTTGACCTCGCGGATCGCGTGCGCGGCGTGGACTTCATGCTCGCGCTGTGCGAGCGCGCCGCAGCGGTGGGAATTCCGGTGTTTCTCTACGGGAGCCGGGCGGAGATCCTCGCGCCGCTCGTGGCGAACCTACGGCGGCGGTACCCGGCGCTGTCTATCGCGGGGACGCGTCCGTCCGCGTTTCGCGCGGTTACGGACGAGGAGCAAATCGAGATCGCGGCGGAGATTCGCACGAGCGGCGCGCGGCTCGTCTTCGCCGGCCTAGGGTGCCCGAGGCAGGAGGTCTGGGCGTACGAGAACAGCAGGTTGCTGCCGATGCCGATCGTGGGGATAGGGTCGGCGTTCGACTCCAACGCGGGCGCCCTTCCCGCACCCCCAGCCTGGATGCAACGGTCCGGCCTGGAATGGGTGTTCCGCCTTTGCAGAGATCCGAAGCGGCTGTGGAAGCGGTATCTCTTTCTCAACCCGCTGTATCTGTTGTTGCTGGCCGGAGAGATCACGGGGGTGGTGCGGTTCGGCCGAGGGAGCGAGACGCGCCCCGAACCGGAGCGAGTGGCGTAGCGGCGGTTAGTCGGCGTACCCCTTGGCCATGGCCGCGACCGGCGGGGGGCTAACTGGATCTGGTGCAGTGGGGCCGTCTCCCGCCACCCAAAGGCGGCCGCGATCAGAACATAGGCTGCTTTTTTGTGTAAGAGGACCGGAGGCGCAAAGTCGGATCGGGACGGGTTGAACTGGCGGCCACTCAAACATAGGTTTTCCTGCTCGCAAAGTCTATACGTACGGCGGGTTTAGCTGTATCTTTGTAAGCTATTTTCTATTTGTCTTGTTCAACCGGTTCGCGGTGCTCGTGCGAGTCGTGCGGACGGCACCGGTCGCGTAGCTCAGCTGGTTAGAGCGCTGGTCTCACATACCAGAGGTCCGGGGTTCGAGTCCCTGCGCGACCACTGTCATTGAACGTTCATCGTGCGAGCGGCTCTGCCGCTCGTTCTGCAAGATTGCCGAGCGTACCCGCTCATACTTTTACACTGCGTCAAAACATGATCCGATTCAGAACACGCGCGCTCGTCGCGGCGGCCCTGCTCTTCACACCTGCCCTCGCGTCCGCGCAGGGGCGGCCCACTAGCGAAGAAGCCGCGCGCATGCTCCGCTCGAACCCGGCTCTCCTGGAGCAGCTGCGCCAGCGGATCCTCACCAGTGGATTGACGCCCGACCAGGTTCGCGCGCGGCTGCGCGCCGAGGGTTACCCGGAAGACTTGCTCGACGCGTACCTCGGTAGCGGAGACGCCGCATCATCTGGCGCAGTCCCCTCCGACGACGTGTTCGACGCGGTGCGAGCGCTGGGAATCGCAGATTCCGTTGATCTCGACCTGCTGCGCTGCGGCATCGTTGAAGCCGGAATGGACGACCGAGGTGACAGTCTGGATGCCTCGGGCCGTATCATCACCGGCGTTTCCCCGAACGACACGCTTCGGGCCCGGCGCGAGGCGGAGCGCCGCAGGCAGGACCTCAGGGCTCAGTGCCGGGCGCGGCTGGATTCGCTCGAGCGAGGGACGCTCCGACGACGACTCGACGCCGACAGCGGGTTCAATATTTTTGGACTCGAGACGTTCCGGCAACAGACGACGGCGTTCGACCCCAACCTCACGGGTCCGGTGGATCCGAGCTACCAGCTCGGCCCGGGCGACAGGCTCGTCCTCATCCTCACCGGCGACGTCGAGCAGTCGTATCAACTTGAAGTCACGCGAGAAGGATTCATCGTCGTTCCCCAGGTCGGGCAGCTATTCGTCAACAACCTGAGCCTCGCCCAACTCGAGGACCTGCTGTACTCCCGCCTCGGCCGGGTGTATTCCGGCGTGCGGCGCGGGCCCGGCGCCACGACGCGTTTTTACATCACGCCGGCGCGGCTAAGCAGCAACCAGATCTTCGTGCAGGGCGACGTCATGCGTCCAGGTGCGCATCGGGTTTCCAGCGCCGGTACGGCGATGAGCGCCCTGTACGCTGCCGGCGGCCCGACAGACAACGGCTCTTTGCGGCGGGTGCAAATCAGGCGTGCCGGCCGCACAGTCGCCGAGCTCGACGTGTACGACTACCTGTTGCAGGGTGACGCGTCTAACGACGTGCGGTTGCGCAATGGCGACATCGTGTTCGTGCCGATCCACGGGCCGCGAGTGCGCATAGTGGGCGAGATCGCCCGCCCTGCCACGTACGAAATGAAGCCTGATGAAGAGCTCGATGACGCCATCAGATTCGCGGGTGGATTCACGCCGACCGCGGCCCGCGCGCGGGTACAGATCGAGCGAATCCTCCCGCCAACGCAACGCGGCACGGGCGGGATGGACCGCACCGTCACGGAGGTCATTTCCGATCAGTTCGCGACGGGAACCGGCCCCAACGTTCCGGTTGCCGCTGGTGACGTCATTCGCGTCTTCCCCGTCAGCAGCCGGGTGAGAAATCGCGTAGCGGTTCGCGGGAATGTGTGGACCCCCGGAGCCCAGGGAATCGAGCCCGGCCGGACTACGATCGCGGACGCTCTGAGAGCCGCCGGCGGGATCAAGCCGGACACGTATCTTGGCCAGGTGCTGGTGAGCAGGATGCAGCGCGACTCATCGCGCACGCAGATGCGCGCGGCGCTGTTCGACACGACCGGGAGGGTTATCGGAGATTTCCCGTTGCGGGAAGACGACGAGATCACGGTGTTTTCAGTGTCGGAGTTCCGCCAGCCGCGGTACGTTGCGATTAGCGGCGCGGTGAAG
>JBPCPS010000206.1:0-5445 GCA_050998915.1 Gemmatimonadaceae bacterium | reverse complement strand
TTCGCGACGCCGACGATTCTCGCCGGTGATCGCTCGCTCGTGAGCCTCGTCGCGCACGAGCTCGCGCATTCGTGGTCCGGCAACCTCGTGACCAACGCCACGTGGGATGATTTCTGGCTGAACGAGGGATTCACGAACTACATCGAAGCGCGCATCATGGAAGAGCTGCGCGGCAGGCCCTACGCGGACATGCTGCGCCAGCTTGGCCGCCAGGATCTCGAGGAAGAGATCGCCGGGCTGGACAGCCCGGACACGCACCTGAAGTTGAACCTCGCGGGACGCGACCCCGACGCCGGCCTAACCGACGTCGCGTACGAGAAGGGCTCTGCCTTTCTCCAGACCATAGAGTCGGTGGTCGGACGCGTGCGGCTCGACCAATACCTGCGCGGCTATTTCGACCGGAATGCGTTTAAGCCGATGACGACCGAATGGCTGGTGGACGACCTCAAGGCGAACCTGCTGACTCCAGCCGAGGTCGAGCGGGTGAAACCAGAAGCGTGGATCAACGGCGCCGGAATCCCAACGAACGCGCCGGTCGTGAGATCGAACGCATTGGCGGCAGTGGACAGCCAGGTCACCCGTTGGAACGGGGGCGCGGCAACCTCCGCCCTGCAAACGTCGACGTGGTCGACGCAGGAATGGCTGCACTTTCTCCGCGCACTAACCGACACAGTGCCGACCGCGCGGCTGGCGGAGCTGGATGCGCAGTTCCGGCTATCCTCGAGCGGGAATGCGGAGATACTGGGCAAGTGGCTGCTGATCGCGATCAAGAACAAGTACGCGCCGGCGTTCCCTGCGCTCGCCCGATTCCTGGCGTCACAGGGTCGGCGGAAATTCCTGACTCCGCTGTACACGGAGATGATGAAGACGCCGTGGGGGGCCACGATGGCGCGCGACATTTACCGGCGCGCGCGGCCGACGTACCACTCGGTCGCGACGGGGACTATCGACAAGATCGTTCTTATCTCAGGCGGCTGACGGCCGGCAGCGCCCCCCAACCGGAGGGGCTGCCGAACCCTGGGGACGCTACGTCCCGTCCGTTGTACCGGCCACTGGCTTGACGCGGGTCCTCGTGGCTCCCATTATCTGCGCGCCGCATAAAGCTGGACGCTCCTTGCGGCAAGCATGATGGATGCAGCCCCACTCAATTCCCTGGAGAACCCATGGGCACTCGCACGTTGTTGCGAACGGGCCTGGCAGCGTTGCTACTGCTGCTGGTCGTCCCGACCTTCGTCGCGGCGCAGGAACGGCAGATATCAGGACGCGTGACGCGATCCGGATCAACGGACCCTGTGCCGGATGTGGAGATCTCGGTACTCAACGCCGCCGAGGGGCGGACCACTCGCACGGGCGCGGACGGACGATACTCGATCAGCGCTCCCGCGGGCGATGTGCGACTGCAGGTTCGCGCGATCGGTTACACACGGCGCGAGATCGCCGTCCCCGCCGGCACAAGCACGCTCGACGTCGTGCTGGTGCAGGACTTCTTCCGGCTCAGCGAAGTCGTCGTGACCGGCCAGGCCACGACAGTCGAGCGCCGCAGCGCGACGACGGCGATCGCGTACGTCACCGGCGAGGAGCTTTCCCGCGTGACCGCTCCGACGTTCGAAAACGCGCTCACGGGCAAGGTCAGCGGCGTCAACCTGCAGTCGAACTCCGGCGCCCCGGGCGGCGGAATCCAGATGCAGATTCGCGGCAACAACACGATCCTCGGCGCGTACGACCCATTGTACGTCATCGACGGCGTCATTTACTCCAATGACCGAATTGCCGGCGGGCGCGGCGTCGTCACCGCGGCTGCGTTCGCGACAGCCGAAGACGACGCAGTGAATCGTGTGGCCGACATCAATCCGGCCGACATCGCGAGCATCGAGATCCTGAAGGGTGCGGCGGCGTCGTCGATCTACGGGTCGAAGGCAGCCAACGGAGTCGTGATCATCACCACGCGGCGCGGACAGGCGGGGCGTCCACGCGTGCGCCTGACCCAGCGGTTCGGTCAATTCACGCCGCTTCGGACCCTCGAGAGCCGACGCTGGACGCTGGCCGAGGCGACCGCGGCGCCGGCCCAGGGCGGTTATGGCCCGTCCGTCGCCCAATGGTTCACGGCTGATCCGAATCCGTACTTCAACCACTTCGATAACGTCTTCACGGGACGGGAAGTCTCCTGGGAGACGGCCGCGGACGTCAGCGGCGGCACCGAGAACACGCGCTATCTCGTTGGAGCGACATTCAAGCGCGACGGCGGGATCGAGCCCGGCACCGGCTTCCGGCGCCAGGGTCTGCGCATCAACCTGGATCAGATCGTCAACTCGCGCTTCGACGTTAAGGTATCGAGCGTGTTCAACCGCTCCGAGCACGATCGAGGCTGGAACAACAACTGTAACAATTATGCATGTCACGGCTATGCCTTCCCGTACACGCCGAGCTTCGTGGATCTGAGACGAAAGGACGATGGCGGCAACTACATCAGGCCGGACTGGGGGATCCAGTCTAACACCGTCCAGCTTACCGATATCGGACTCAACAACGAGCAAACCAACCGGTTTACCGGCGGCGCGACGGTCAATTTCAACGCCATCACATCGGACAGGCAGTCGCTGCGGTTCATCGCGGGCGGTGGACTCGATGGCTTCCACCAGACGAACGATGTGTGGGCGCCGGGTGAGCTGTTCTCAGAGCAGCCGCAAGCGCTGCCGGGAGAAGCGATAGACCAGGATGGAAGGAGCCAGTTTTACAACTGGAACCTGAACATGGTGCACACGCTGCGACCTGGCGGCTTCTGGTCGGCGACGACGTCTGCCGGTCTGCAGTACGAGGACCGCGCTCTGCGGACAAACCGCATTCGTACGCAAAACCTCGTACCGGGCCAGCGGAACGTCGGCCAGGGCACGATCACGACGGGGACGGAAAACCTGTCCGCGGAGCGGACGTTTGCGTTCTACGGCCAGGAGGAGGTTCGCTTGTTCGATGAGCGGCTGCTTGTGCAGGCTGGCCTGCGCGCCGAGAAGAGCAGCGTGAATGGCGACATCGACAAGTACTACGTATTCCCGAAGCTGTCCGCGTCGTTCCGGATTCTCAATCTTCTGGGCATAGGAAGCGAGATCAAGCCCCGCTTCGCGTATGGAGAAACAGGTAACCAGCCGCTGTTCGGGCAGAAGTTCACGCTGCTCGCTACGCCTCTGCTGGGCGGGTTGCAGGGCTTCGCCGTCTCGCCGATTTCAGGCTTCCCGGGCGTGGAACCGGAGCGCGTCAAGGAGATCGAGCTGGGTCTCGACGGTTTCATGATGAACGGTCGCGTAACGTGGGAGCTTACCACGTTCAACAGAAATACCACGAACCTGCTGTTGCCGCGGACCCCGGCGCCGTCGACGGGATTCACCAGCCGGGTATTCAACGGCGGTAAGATCAGGAACACGGGCGTCGAAGTGGGCCTGGGCTTCACTCCGATTCAGCGTGAGCGCATGCAGTGGGTGTCACGCATGACGTACACGACGTACGATAGCGAAGTGCTGGATCTGGCCGGATTGCCGCCCTTCCGTCCGCCGCTCTCCGGCTTCGGCGGTCTTGGCGTCACGTTCGTTCGGGTGGGCGATCCGCTCACCCAGCTCATAGGCCGGGGGTACAACGCCGATGGGACGCGGACGACGGCCACCGATCTTCAGATCGGCAACACCGCCCCGGATTACCGCATGGGGTGCGTCAACGACTTCACACTCGGGCCGTGGAGTCTCAACGCGGTGCTGGACTACCAGCACGGCGGTGACATCATCAACCTGACACAATTCCTGTACGACGACGGCGGGTTGAGGAGCAATGCCGCCGATTTTGGTAGTGAGGCCCATAAGGTCCGCCAAAAAGCGCAGGCCGACGGAGTAATGCTCCCGTACATCGAGGATGCTACGTTCCTGAAGCTGCGTGAGCTCAGCCTCGGCGTCGACGTTCCGGCGCGTCTGTTGAGCGGCTTCAGGTTGGGCGTGGACAATGCGCGTATCAGTCTGACGGGGCGCAACCTTTTCACGAAGACGGACTACACCGGGCTCGATCCCGAGGTTGCGAACCTGGGCTCCGCCGCGATTCGCAACAACCTCGACGTTGCACCGTATCCGCCAAGCCGCAGCGTATTCCTTAACATCTCCCTGGGGTTCCGATGACTTCGATACTTCGACGGATGCCGGGAGCCCTCTCGGGTGCCCGAGCCCGCAGCGTAGGCATCGTGATGGTGGGAGCCGTCTCGCTTGCCTCCTGTCGTGATCTGGACATACAAAACACCAACGCCCCGACGCAGGACGCTCTGACGGCCGCTCCTACACGGCAGGTGCTCGCGCGCGCCGCGACGGGGGTCCAAATCCAGGCGTTCAACGATCTCGCGACCGAGCTCGAGTTCTATTCGATCTACGGTCGCGAGGGTTACAACCTGCTCGGGAACGATCCCCGCGAGACGGGCGAGCAGATCCGCGGACCGCAGGACGCCGGTGGAAGATCCGGCGGTTCGTGGCTCGGGAAGTATCAGGCGATCCGCACGATAAACACCTACCTGACGGCGCTCGCGAGTCCGACTACCGGATTGACGACACCGGAACTCAAAGCGTCGCAAGGGTTCGCCAAGACGTACAAGGCGTACCATCTCTTCCGGCTCGCGGTTCGCAGCGGCGCCACGGGGATCCCGATCGACGTGGACCGTGACATCGCGGCTGATCCGGCCCCGTTCGTGTCTTTCGCAGCTGCGATGGCGGAAGCCTCAAGGCTTATGGACGAAGCCGCGGCTGACCTGCAGGCGGGCGGAGCCGCATTTCCGTTTGCGTTCGTGCCAGGGTACGCCGGCTTCACCGCTCCGGCGACGTTCCTGCAATTCAATCGCGGACTCGCGGCCGACATCCTCGTGCATCGCGCCACCTTCAACAATTGCACGGCGTGCTGGGCGCAAGCTGCTACGGCGATCGGACAGTCTTTCATAACGACGGCCGGACTGCCGGGCTCGCTCGCGACTGGAGTCTATTTCGGATACACGGGCGCAGCCGGCGAGCTGTCAAATCCAGTTACCGGAGCGCTAACATCCAATACGTATTGGATACATCCGTCGATCGTGACGGGAGCCCAAACGCGGAGCGACGGCTCGCCCGACCTGCGTCTCACCACCAAGGTTTTGGCCGCGGGAAGGAGTATCACTCTGAACAACATCACCGCTACGCACAAGCCGGTGATGTACAACCTGCCGTCTAACCGCGCGCTGGCGAACAATGATGCTGACGTTCCGTGGCTCACCAACGAGGAGCTGCTATTGCTCCGCGCCGAGATCCGGTGGAACACCGGTAACAAGCTTGGCGCCATCGAGGACATCAACCTTGTAAGGCTGCACGCTGGCGGTCTCCCGCCGTCGAGCCTGACAATTGTGAGCAGCGACGCCGAGTTCGTGACCGAGCTGCTCTACAACAGGGTGTACTCCCT
>JBPCPS010000088.1:0-18971 GCA_050998915.1 Gemmatimonadaceae bacterium | reverse complement strand
GGCCTGCTAGGACGCAGCACGCAGCACGCAGCGCTTTTCTTACTTACCCCCGGTTTCTCCCCTGCGCACCACCGTCACTGGCATCGCCGCCTCCGGCCGGATCGTCGGTGACCACGCCGGCAGACGCGCGCCGGGCGCGCTCGTGAGCTGGCGCATTCTGCCGCTCTCGACGTCCATCACCCAGATCTCCTTGGTGCCACCGCGGTTGGACGCGATCGCGATGTGCCGGTTGTCCGGCGCCCAGGTCGGATCCTCGTTCTCGGCGAACGACGTCAGCCGCTTCATGCTCTGAGTCCGTACGTCGATCAGCCACACCTGAAAATCTCCGTTCTGCTGCATGTAAGCGACGCGCAGTCCATCGGGCGACCAGTCGGGGCTCGTCCGGTAGCTCCGCACCCCCTTCACGCTCGGAGTGAGCTGCTTCTCCTCGCTGCCATCGAGATTCATCGTAAATAGCTGCGGCGTCATCCGCGTGCCCTGCCACGACCGCGGCGAGATGAACGCCAGCCGCCTTCCGTCGGGGCTAAACGAAGGTGAGGACCTGTCGTACAACTCCAGGCTGGAAATGCGGCGCGCCGGAACGGATTCCTCCAGGCTCGCGATCACCAGATCCGCGCCCGCATCCCGCGCGTGCGCGTACACCACCGAGCGTCCATCCGGCGTGTAGATCGGAGTGAGGTTGAGTCCGCGCGGCGTTGCTGAAAGCTCGCGCAAGCCACCCGTGACCAGATTCGCTTCCACGATCTGCGAGCCCGCGTCGTTCAGGTCGGCGAACACCACGCGCGTTCCGCTCGGGTGCCACGACGGCGAGAGGGCCGTGCCGGTTTGCGTTGCCGGACGATTGTTGGCTCCATCGCTGTCCACCACGTACAGCTGACCGTTGTGCACGTACGCCACACGGCTCTGCGCCATTCCGCGATGACCGGTCAGCCAACGCTGCATCTCGTCCGCTATTCCATGTATGGCGAAACGCTGCGCCGATGCCAGCGAATCCCGCCGCGCGAAATCCTGCGCCACCAACAAAGGCAGCGCGGCGTCCCGCTCCGCGACCGCCTGATCGATGCGCGCGCGCAGCGTCGAGTCTTCGAGTACCACCGCGCGCATCAGCGTATCGCGCAACGCGGCCTCTGCTTCTCGCTTTTTTCGGTTGCGGGGCGGCTTCTTCGCGGCTGCCGCCGCGAGCGAGTCCCGCAGAAAAGTCGTGCGCACCAACCCCGCACGGGCCTCCAGATCCACCTGCTCCCACGCCCGGATCACCGAATCGCGAATCTCCGCCTCGCGCAGCGCGGGAACTTCCGGCACCGCGAAGTCCGACTCGCGCAGCATAGTCCTCGTAGCCACGTCGTACACAGCCACCCGTATTCCGGTGGAGCTGCGGCGCGGCGCCACGATCGCCGCTACCTTGAATCCGGCGAAAAAAGAGTAGTTGACGCTCCCGTCCGACGGCGCGTTCGGCTTGAGGAGGGCGGCGTCGAGCGACAGCGGCGTGAGCCGGTCGCCGTAGTCCAGGTCGCGCTGAATGATCGTGCGAACTGAATCGCCCGGCGTTTCGTCAACCGGAAGCACTGCCACGATCGGCTTCTCGACGGGAGCCGGCGTACGCGCCGCTGGTGCGCGCGCGGAGCGCTGCGCGTCCGCGACCGAAGTCAGCGCGATGCCCGCGGCAGTCGCCGCCACGAATGTCCTGCGAAGCGTTGTCATGAGACCCTGCTGGCTGAAAATCCTGGCGGAGCGGGTAACCCGCACATTACGGCCCGGACCGTGTCGCGATATTCCGGCGTTCCGCTGTGAATAGGACAGCGGGTTCTCAACTCCGTCACTGGTATACACCGGACACACCTCAAAGTCGTTCGCACCACGGGTTTAGAGATTCACCGAATTCGTAACATTAATTCTCACCCGCTCCCCCGGTCCCGCAATAAGCGATGATACTCGCGTAATGCTTTCCGCGGAACCGGGCGCGACTGCAGTCCTTCTGACCGATTGCGGGGTTCTGCTGGCCGTGAGCGTCGCGCTTACCATCACCGCGAACTGAATAGCTACGAGCTACCAGCCGGGAAGCTACCAGCTACCCAGCCGACTACATGCTGACTTGCCCCGCCGCGCCCCGACTTCGCGCAGGCTGCCGGTCGCCTCGTGGGGCAGGTCAGAATCGTCGGTAGCTGGCAGGCCGGCAGCTATCAGCTCGGAGCCAGCAGCTATTCAGTTCTCAGTGGCCGTTTAACAAAAAAAGGAGACCCGCTCGGCGGGTCTCCTTATGTACTTCCCGGGAACTCTATCCCCGAACCGGCCGCCTCGTCAAAGCCTGGCATATCATCGGGTACACTCGCGCCCCTTCCGAGCCCGCTCGCGGCGCATCCCACGACATGTTCGCGAGGACGCGGCGATTCACCGCGGGAACCTCCTCCACCACGCGGCCCTGCGACGAGTACAGCGACGCGCCGATTCTCTTGACGCGGATCGGCGAACACTTCACCTGCACCTGCTGCACCATGCGCGTGTAATTGCGGCGGCTCTCGGCGCGGCGCGGCGTCGCGTAATCCCACCGAACGAACGCCACGTACGACCCTTCCTCCGCGACGCGGATCCTGGTCGTGTCGAGCGCGACCGTCATCCGCGCATCGCTATGAATCGTCCGCCACGCGCCCTGCGCCGCGGCATCGCTGGGCGCAAGCATGGCTCCGAGCGCACCGGCAAGGGCAAAACTGAGAAAAGTCTTGGTCATATAGTTGGCTATTGGCTGTAGGCTATTGGCTGTTAGCTGCGATTTGGCGGGCTCGGAAGGTATTCCGGCCCAGCGGACCTCCTCAAACGCAGTAAGCGGACCAGTCCAATTGCTACCCTGCCTGCCTGCGAATGTGCCACACATGTCCGAATCGCTTGCGGCTGGCCAGCTGGCAGCGATCAACTGGGCAGCTCGGAGCTCTTCAGTTCGCGGTTGCAGTTAGCCGTCGCTGCCGGCCTCGATCTCTCCCCCTTCAGCCTGCCACGCCCGCCAGCCTCCCGCCATCGACGCAACGTTCCCGTATCCCATCTCCCCCAGCGCCTTCGCCGCCAGCGCCGAGCGAAACCCGCCACCGCAGTACAGAATGATCTGGGCGTTCTTGTCGGGGATCTGCTTCTCGATGTCGCGCTCGATGACGCCTTTCCCCAGGTGAATCGCGCCTCGCGCGTGCCCCGCACCCCACTCGCGGTCCTCGCGCACATCGATCAGTGTCGCGCCCGCTGACTTCCGCCGGCGCGCCTCGGCTACATCCACCTCGAGCACGGACGCGCGCGCGCTCTCGGCGAGCCTGAGAAACCCGGGCGAATGGTCCACCGCGGTCAGGACGCGCGGACGTAGGTGAAGCCCCTCTCCTGCGCACGGTTCATGGCCACGACGAGGGCGGGAACCAGCACGGCGTCCGGAATGATCGACGCCTTGAGCTCGTTGTACACGTCGGCTTCCGGAAGCGAGCGCGCCCGCGCGAGCGCGCTGGAAAGGCGGGTCAGCGCGACGTTGCACACCAGCAGCACCACCCCTCGACGCATCGCGGTGTCTATCGATATGGGACCGCCGAGGCTGAATACGTTGCGCCTGGCAGGCTGGCTCGTATCAGGGTCGTTCACGCTGATGCGCTGGCCGAGCTCGTACTTGTTCCAGGCCGCGTCTACAAATCCGATGGGAAGAGCGGTGCCGTGCACGCCTATCACGGCGGAGACGTGTCCCGGTGCCTCGCCGTACGCCGAAGCGTAGACGTCGAGAAAGTTGACGGCCATGAGCATTGCCGCGCCGTCGGCGGGTGACGTCGCATGAAAGAATTGCCGGTGCCGGCCGCGGGCGCGCCGCATCCAGGCGTCGTGAGCGGGATTGGCGAGGGTGGCGGCCTGCTGCGCCGCGCCCGGCACGGAGATGCCTGCGAGAGCGGCGATTCCGCCGGACAGCTGCGTCAGAAACCTGCGCCGTGCGGAGAGCTTCGGGTCGGACGGATTCATGCGCAGCTCCATTGGTTTTAAATGATGTCCCAAGTTAATGCCGCCTCGCGGCTCACTGCCGCTTTTTAGCGGCGGCGCGAGTCTCATAGGCCACGTCCGGCGGCGGATCCCCCTTCGGCCAGTCCAGCTCCTTCCCGGGTAAATCCGGCCGCGGCCGGGTGTTGACGTACGTGGCGACGTCGAACGCTTCCTGGTCGGTGAGGATTCCCGGCGTGTCGTACGGCATCGCCGCACGCACAAACGCAGCGGCCGTGCGGACGCGCGCCATCCCCGCCCCGATGTTGTACGATTCCGGTCCCCACGCTGGCGGCGCGGCCCCGCCTTCGCCGTTCGCGCCGTGGCAGCGGGCGCACGTGCTCGCGTAGATGGCCGCCCCCCGCACCGTGTCGCCCTGCAGCGGCTTCAGCGGAGGCAAGCCCTGACCGTCCACCTGCGCGCCGCTCGGAATGCCGAGCGAAAGGAACGCCAGGTACGCGATCATGTCGCGCAACGCCGGACTGTCGTGCGGGAGCGCCTTGCCGTTCATGCTGCGCTCGAAGCAGTCGTTGATCCGGTCCTCGATGATCTGAACGCCGCCGGCGCGCGCCCGATATTGCGGGAACTGGCCGTACACTCCCATCCACGGCATCACGTTCGCGCGCGTGCCATCGTCGAAATGACAGCTGGTGCACCGCAGCTTGTTGCCGACGTGCTCGGGGAGACTGTCGCGTGTCGCGGCCAGGATCGCGCGGCCGCGGCGGATCGAGACGCCTAGCGGCCCTTCCGGGATCAGGGAGTCGTGGGGCGCCGGGGTTCCGCCGGCCCGTGCGTCCGCGCGCGCGGCTTCGGCCGGAACGCTCGCGGCGCGGTCGCACGCGACGACAAGCAGCAGCCCCAGATAGCCGGCCAGCCGGACCCAAGCCATGTGACTCCGCGCGCGCGGGAAGATCGGCGCCATGAGGGATATTTTACGAGGTGATGTCAGTTCACGCGATCGCTGCAAAGATGCAGGGTGAACGGGATTTTCCAATAGCAAAGGCGGCAAAATGACGGCCATGGACGCCATCCCCGAGCTCGCTGGAGTCTGTTCCTGCCAGGATGCGGCGAACGTCGGTTACTCCGTGGACGAGAACGTCCGCCGCCTGCTGCGCTTCCAGTGGGCCGAGCTCGCCATCGCGCGCACGCTGGTCGCGCATCTGCCCGCGACCCCGGAGTGGGAGGTCAAGTGCGCCTTCGCGCTGCACCAGTGGGAGTGCACGATGCACGCGGACGCGCTGCGTGCCCGCATCGCCGAGATGCGGAGCCCCGTTCCAGCGCTCGACACCGCGCCCGACGAATCACTCGCCGCGTTCTTCGAGGAGTTGAAGCGCGCCGGGAACACGGTCGAGCTCGTCGCCGGACTGTACGGCGTGGCGCTCCCGGCGCTGTGGGCAGCGTACCGCTCGCATCTCGACGAGACCAACCACCTGGTCGACCATCCCACGGTGCGGCTGCTGCGCGGCACCATCCCCGAGATCGAGGGCGCCATCGCGTGGGGAGACCGGTGCCTCGCCGCGCTCGTCCGCGACGACCCCAAGGCCGGCGCCCTCGCGGACCAGTGGCGCGAGCACCTCGTCGCCTATCTCCTCGGCGCGCGCGGCATCGCGGGCGCGAGCGACGGCGCGGCGCATTCGGCGCAGCTTCCGCCGAAGCGCGCTACCGGCCCATTCCAGCCGGACATGCATCCGCGGCGCGACGAGCGGTTCACCGGCACGTACAACTTCAACTTCCCGCCGCATGTCGTGTACAACACACCCGGCGTCCCGGACGACGAGAAGAACCTCGCGCTGCTGTGCAAGCGCACGCTCGAGATGGACGTGCCGGAGATGATGGCGTCGTTCATGACGGAGCGCGCCGGCCAGCCGTGGGAGTTTCAGCTGGAGTACTCACGGCAGCTCTGGGACGAGGCGCGCCACGCGATGATGGGAACGGTCGCCCTGCACGCGCGCGGCGTGGACTGGAAAGCCATTCCGCTCAATGTCGGCTTCTCGCTCCGCCTGAACCTGCACGCAACGCCGCTGGAGCGGCAGGTGATCCTGTACGGGATCGAGCAGTCGCTCATGCCCGCGGAAGCCGGCAAGCGCTCGGAGTACGAGACCGCCCGCGCTTCGGGGGACGCCTTATCCGCGCACTTCCACGATTACGACTGGGCCGACGAGGTCCTGCATGCGCGCATCGGCCGGCGCGCGATGAAGCGCGAAGGGATCTCCCGCGAGGAAGCGCTGGAGAGCGCGCAGCGGATCCACGAGCGGACGTGGGCCGCGCTCGCCGCCTATCGCGATCGCGACCCGCAAGCCGACTGGTGGCCCGCCTTCGTGCGCGACGTCCTGGGGCACGACAGCGCGGTTCGTGACGGGGGTTTCGGCGACCCGAAAGTCCTTACGGAGTAGGGTCTGGAGTATGGAGTTATGAGAACTCCCCAACTGCAAACTCCAGACTGCCACACTCCCTTACTTGGATTCCGCCGGGGTCGCAGCTCGGACTCTCCTGACTGTTGGAAAGTCCAGGGATTCTGACCGGGGGATCCAGGTCTGGAGTGTGGCAGTTTGGAGTATGGAGTTATGAGAGCTCCCCAACTGCAAACTCCAGACTGCCACACTCCCTTACTTGGATTCCGCCGGGGTCGCAGCTCGGACTCTCCTGGCTGTTGGAGTGTGGCGGCAGCCGCTCAGGCCGCCGCGCGGCGTTCCTCCTCCATGCGGGTGATCTCCGCCGGGGGATCGGGCTCGTTCCTGAACGACCGCGCTATCCAGGCGAAGGCGAGCCCCGCGATGAGCAACATTATCAAGCCGCTGCCGAATTCCAGGAACACCAGCTTTCCGATTCCGAAGAGCGACATGTAAACAGCGATCACGCCGGCCAGCCAGTTGCCCCACGCCAGCGCGCCACCCGGGATCTGCTCGCGGCCGAAGCCGAGCCGGGTGGAGACCGTAACCCATCCCGGTCCGCCCGGTCGCACGCGCCGGTAGAACGAATCGAGCGTCGCATCCGATTCGGGCTTGGTGGCGAACGTGACCGCGACCCACACAATGGTGCTGACGCCTACCGTGGTCAACATCACCCAAGCATCGCCGTTCGGATCACCCGCAGAGAACCGCGGCCGCACGTAGGCGAACGCGAGCAGCGACACGATGAACGAGGTGACCATCGCGCTGATCTCCGACCACGCGTTGATCCGCCACCAGTACCAGCGAAGAATCAGGACGAGTCCCGTGCCGGCGCCGAGCGCGAGCAGGAACTTCCATGCGCCTTCGATGGTTTCGAGCTGCCATGTAACGAGCAGCGATGCGGCGAACAGGAACACCGTCGCGACGCGCGCGGCGTTCACATAGTGCTTTTCGTCCCTGCCCGGCTTCACGAATCGCTTGTAAAAGTCGTTGATGAGGTACGACGCGCCCCAGTTGAGCTGGGTCGCCACCGTCGACATGTACGCGGCCGCGAAGCCGGCCAGCATCAGGCCTTTCCACGGCGACGGCAGGTAATCCATGAACGCGTGCACGTAGCCGTGCTCGCGATTCTCGAGATTCGGATACAGGATGACCGTGGCCAGGCCGGTGAGGATCCACGGCCACGGGCGTATCGCGTAGTGCGCGACCTGGAAGAAGAGCGTCGCCAGCACGCCGTCACGCTCGGTCTTCGCCGAGAAGATCCGCTGCGCGATGTAGCCACCGCCTCCCGGCTCGGCGCCCGGATACCACGCCGCCCACCACTGCACCGAGAGAAAGACCGTCAGCGCGAGTAGCGGCATCCAGGTGTATGCCATGATCCCGTCCTCGCCCATCCTGACCGGAAGCACCGACAGCGCAGCCGTCTCGCTCCCGAAGTGCGCGGTGACACCCGCGCGCAGCGCCGCGATTCCGCCGACCGCATCCACCGCGAACCACGCGAGGATGATGACGGCCGTCATCATGATGATGAACTGGAAGAAGTCGGTCCACAGCACCGCCCAGAGTCCCGCGGCCACGGCGTACGCGACCGTGATCGCGAAGCAGATCCCGACCGCCAGCCAGGGCGAGATTCCGAGCGAGATGGACAGGATCGTCACCATCGCCTTGGTGACCCAGCCGAGAATGATCAGGTTGATCGGGATCGCGAGATACAGCGCCCGGAATCCGCGCAGGAAGGACGCCTGCTTGCCGCCGTAGCGGACTTCGGCGAGCTCCGCGTCCGTGAGCACGCCCGCGCGCCGCCACAGCCGCGCGAAGAAGAAGACGGTGAGAATCCCGCTCATCACCATGTTCCACCAAAGCCAGTTCCCCGCCACCCCCCGCGACGCGACCAGCCCTGTAACGACCAGCGGCGTATCGGCCGCGAAGGTCGTCGCGACCATTGAGACCCCCGCTAGCCACCACGGCACGTTCCCGCCGGCGGTGAAGTACTCGCGCATGCTCGAGCCGCCGCGCCGCGTGAAATAGAACCCGATCGCGACGGTCAGCGCGAAATAAGCGGCTACGATCAGCCAGTCGATGACGGAGAAGCCCATATTTCCCGGGTTGGTTTCCGTCCAACCTACGGCTGGCATCGGTTTCCGGCCAGAAGGAGGTGCATGGGCTACCGTCGCACTCTATTCGACCGCTTTGGGCCCCGGGCTGCCGATTATTTCAATGCGTTCCGTGGGGCGTTCATCGCGGCCGCCCTCTTTGGCGTGTACGGTGGCGCGCGGTACGCCGTCGAGCACGATTTCAACCCCGTCCTGGGCGGCCTCCTGGGCTTCCTGATTGTGGGTTTTGTGAGCTGGTTCGGCATAATCGGAGTCAGCGCGGCCGCAGGCGGGTCTTTCAGCGCGTTCATCCAGCCGCAGGGAACCTACCAAGAAACGTTCTCCTACGAGGATTCACTGCTGGCGCGCGGCAATCATGCCGCAGCGATCGCCGCGTTCGAGCGACACGTAGCCGAAGGCACCGGTGGCGTACCCGTCGTGATACGCACCGCGGACCTGCAGGCAAAACACGGCAACCCGAAACGCGCCGCCGAGCTGTATCGCGACGCTCAGCAAAAGCCGAGCATTTCGCCGGAGAGTCACATGTACGCGACCAACCGGCTGATCGACTTGTACATGGGCCCCCTCTCCAACGCGGAGGCGGCGGTGTCGGAGCTGCGGCGCCTGATCGCAACGCATCCTTCCTCCGACGCTGCGAAGCACGCCCGCACGGCGCTGGTGAACCTGAAGCGCCAGCTTCGGTCGGGGTCGACGGACTGACCGGCGCCGGCCCACCCCACGGATGTAGCTTGTAGCCGTGCAATCCCGCGAGAACCCGCCGGCCGATCCGCTGTCGTCGAAGCTGGCCACGTCGCTTGGCCCCACCTTCGAGCTCAAGCGCGAACTCGGCGGCGGCGGCATGTCCCGCGTGTTCCTCGCGCACGACCGGTCGCTCGGCAGGGATGTCGTCGTAAAGCTGCTGCTGCCCGAGTTGGCTGCGGGGATATCCATCAGCCGGTTCCGGCGCGAGATCGCGCTCGCCGCGCGGCTGCAGCATCCGAACATCGTGACGGTGCTGTCGGCGGGAGAGACGGATGGGCTCCCGTACTTCACGATGCCCTTCGTGCGGGGCGAATCGCTCCGGACGCTGCTCGAGCGCGGCGAGCGCATCGAAGTCCGGCGCGCGATCCGCATCCTCCGCGACGTGGCCTGCGCGCTCGCCCGCGCGCACGAGGAAGGCGTGGTCCACCGCGACATCAAGCCCGCGAACATCCTGCTGTCCGGCGGTGCCGCCATGGTCACGGACTTCGGCGTCGCGAAGGCCCTGTCATCTTCGCGCGAGCACGACGAGGAGGCCGGCGACTCCACGCTGACCGTCGCGGGCACGTCGCTCGGCACGCCCGACTACATCTCGCCGGAGCAAGCCACGGCCGATCCAGCGATGGACCACCGCTCCGACATTTATTCCTTCGGCGTCACCGCGTACCATCTGCTCGCGGGCCACACCCCCTTCCCCGCTGCGTCGCATCGCGAGGCAATCACCGCCCATCTCACCAAGATTCCGCCGCCGCTCGGGAGTGCGAGACCCGATCTTCCACCCGCACTCGCCACGCTGGTGATGCGCTGCATGGAAAAGGATCCAGCCGCGCGCCCGCAGACCGCGGAGCAGATCGTGGACGAGCTCGACCGGATCGCACCGGACGCGCCGGTAAGCGCGGCGGTAGTCACGGGCTCCGGCCGGTCGCCGTGGATGGGCCGAGCGGTGATCGGCCTACTCATCGCAACGTCGATTGGACTGGCCCTGGTGAATTACATGTCCCCGCGCGCTCCGGCCGGGGAGACCGCTACTCCGCAACAGAGCAGCGCCAGCGAAGTGCCAGCGGCGCGGGCAGCTTACGACCGCGGGCTCGACTATTACCGCCGATCGCGGCAGGATAGCGCGAACGCGCCCTTTCTCGCTCCGGCCATTGAAGCGTTCGAAGAGGCCGTGCGACTCGACCCGCGGTACGCGCAGGCGTTCGCGAAGCTGGCTGAGGCGCGGTTCTGGTGGGCGACGCTCGATCCGTCCGACGAATCCCGGCCCGCTCTGTTCAATCAGGCACTCGACAGCGCCCTAGCGCTCAATCCGACTTTGCCGGAAGTGCGAGCCGCGCAGGCGCTCCGGTTGGACCACTAACCGGGAAGCGCCCTCCGCTACCGGACTATCATGATGTGCGCCCACGGCTTCCCCGGATACATCAGCCACGGCGTCCCGCGCAACGCATCGGTCGTGAGCCCCGTGGACTTCGTGGTCGCGCCCGGCATGTACACGACATCGAGGTATGACGGGCTCCGGATCGTCGCCGTGTTCACGTCCACGCTATCGCTCGCGGCATCGATCTGATACAGCACTGCGTTTGCCGGCATCTTGATCCGGCCCGCGCGAATGTCGATAAGTCGCAGGCTATCGACCAACTCACGCTTGTTGCCGTAGCGCGCGCGGATCTCACGACCCCGTGCCATGAAGGGCTCGAGCGATTGGTGATAGCACGAGGCGTGGAATCGCGCCTCCTTGGGATCGTCGGCCAGGCAGATGATTCCATTGTCGCCGAGTCGCAGGCGAACGAGCTGGCCGTCGGGGCGGTAACCGAGCACGGTGGACGCCTCGCGAAATCCAGCGGGCGCGGGAAGCACGGCCAAGGCGATCTGTTGCGCGGGCGGCGCAACCTGAAACGACTGTCCCTGGGCTGCAGCGATCGCGGGAATTGCAGCGCTCGCTGCCAGAGCTAGCACATACCTCATCGCATCATCTCCTTCAGTGGGCCGGCGGTCGAACTCCGGCCTCGAAAGTACATGCTGCGCCTTCTCCGGGCCAGTCCGCTCCCTGGCCGTTGAGCTGCGTTAGTTCGAGGGTCGCTTGCCGTCGATCGCAGCGAGCACCGCTCGTGCCGACCGCGAGTGCCGACTGTGGAACGCTGGGTTCAAGCTCATGGCCTTGCGCAGGCTCACGCGCGCGAGCCCCACATCGCCGGATGCGTATTGAATCATTCCAGCGTGATACCAAGCCATGGCGTCGGAGCCAGTCGTGCGGAGCGCGGCCGAGCTCGCCGCTTGAGCTTCGGCCAGCCGCCCAGATCTGTAGTAAGCCCAGGCCAAAAGGTCGAAACCCTGCGCATCTCGACGCTCACGGGCCTCGCGCTCGAGCAGCGGCACCAACTCGGCCGGCGCCCTGTCATCCCACTCCAACCGGTACGCGTGCCAGGCTCGCTCGAACGATCCACCCTCGGGCCCAATCACGGAGGCGACCTCCCGCTCGATTGCTTTCGCGCCTTCAGGATCATCCGACTCCCGCAGAACGTTTGCCAGCATCAGCAACGTCTCGGGTGTTCGGCTGACAGCGATCGCCGCGCGGGAATGCTTCGCCGCGTCCCGTGTGTCGCCGACCGCAAGATCGAGCTGGGCCAGCGCCTGATGGGCGCGGTAATCGCCGGGGTTTACGACTAGCGCGCGCTCCAGCGAAGCCCGCGCGCGCCGCGAGCTGCCAAGCCGGCGATAATGGTCGCCGAGGCGATAATGGAACCAGGCGAGCTGCTCGCGCGGCAGATCGCGGCGCTGCTCCGCCTCGGCGACCAGAGCCTGCAACAGCTCGCGGGCGTACTCGGGATGGCCGCTGACCTCCGCCCACCGGGCGAGCCGCGGCCCGATGGAAAGATGCGTTCGATACGGTGCGAGCCCGGAAAAGCCGCGAGCTGCCGCATCGTAATCACCAAGTTCCATGTCTATCTCGGCGAGCAGCGCCCTGTACTGCGCAACTTCGGGCTCCAGCGCCAGTGCCGAGGCGGCGGCGGTACGAGCGTCGGAGAAGCGATGCTGCGCCAGGAGTACCGACGCCAGCACCACGTAGGTTTTGGCGTTCCGGTGGGTGCGGAGCGTCAACGACCGCCGTGCCATGTCCTCGGCGACCGCGTAATGACTCTCGTCGCCGCTTTCCCGCGCCTTTTGCACGTGCAGCGCGGCGAGCTGCGCCAGCGCCAGCGCGCTGTGCGGATCCGTGTCGAGCGCCACGTTCCAGACCCGGATCTGATCTTCCCGCGAGCGCCGGTCGAGCGCCGCGGCGGTGGCCAGCTGCTCGCGCTCGACTGCCCGGGCGCGGCCGGCCTGGACCTGCCGGGCTCCGAGCCACGCCGACCCGACGAGAACAGCTGGAGCGCCGATGAGAACTACAATGCGACCGAGCCGCCCCCACCGGCCCGCGCTACGAGGGCCCCTTGCCTCCCCCGCAACGCGAACCGGTGTACTGCCCGCGGTGTTCACTACGGACGTGGTACTTCGAGGTACGGGAATGCCGTGCCGAAAGAGCGAACCGTAGCTGGAACGTTATCCGACGTAAGTCCCGCGACGGTGCCGGCATTCGGATCCAGCAGCGTTCCGAATACTGCCGTCAGTCCTGCATCGACTACGTCGTCCGAAAGCTTCCGGCCGCCGTAACCGTTGGCGAGCGCCCACGACAGCCAGCCGGCCGTGGTTCCGGCGCGGTTGGGAAAAACCATCAGCATATCGGGTGACAGCACTGTCGCCAGCGTATTGCCGATCGTCGCGCTGCGGTTGAACGACGACACGAACGTCCGGATGTGTCCCGGGACATCCGTACCACCAGCCGCCATCGTCAGCGGATCGGACGCCGGACCCTTGGTGTTGTGGAGCCCGTGATCGCGCTTCGGAAAGAAGACTTCGCTGACCAGCGGGTTTCCCAACCGCTCGATCTGATTGAAGACGCGAGTGGAGGACGGAGATATGGGATCATTGTCGTCGCACGCGCCGGCAATGAGGATGATTCCAACGACGCCGCACGCTCGGCGCAATACTGCTCCATTAAGGCGTGTTCTTGATGTCTTCATATGCGCCTCAGCGACTGATTGTGGTCCAGAGTCCAAACTTTGCGTCCTGTGCCGTGGACGCTTGGAGCTGCGCCTTGGGCAGCTCGACTACGATTGCAAGTGCGTTGAACGGGCGCAGAAGATCGACGCCGGGGGTACGGAACGAGGTTGCCGTCTGGGTGAGCGGCGTAGACAGCGGTCCGGTAGCCGGCCGTCTGTCGGGTATGATCTTGAAGAACTGTTCGAGATCAATGAAGAATGGATCCGCTCTCAAGCCCGTGAACACTTGCATGCCCGATGCAGAGCCGATCACGCCACCGACCGAACCGCTCACGACGGTGCCGCCGCCAACGAGGGTGTTGGCCGTTCCCTGAGACGCCGGGGCGACCGGTCCGCGAACCGTTACGCTCTGGTTCGATCCCGTTCCTTCGTCAAACGTGACCTGAATGACCAGATCTTCCTTGGCATCGGCGGTGTTGTCGATCTTGAACTGGTACAGGAGATTCGGGTCGAACGACGCATTCTGGCCCGCGATCGGCGAAGAAGTCGTCAGAACCAGCGTGATGCGATCGGAGCTGGAGCCCGGGAATGCATAGACATCATTGATGTCCATTCTCGGGTTCAGCTCCACTTCCGGTGTATCCTGGTGATCTGATGCGATCGCGCGCCCGGCAAGCACGGCGGCGAGTCCGAGGACCGCTACGTACGCGGGTGCCGCCCACTTTCGGCGCGGCAGTACTGATCCAGCCATGAATCCTCCCTGGGTGTGTCGTACGGCACCCGGCGACATTGCCGGGGTGCTTCACGAGCATCTTATGCAAGACAGGGGTAGTGCGGTAGTTTTAGTGCAGCAGTTCTCGGAACCCGACCCGCCACTGGTGCATTAACGAGGAGGTTCCATGCCCTTGTACAAGCTCGAGCGCGTCACAAGCGTGCTGCGCGATCGCATCCAGGACGCGATCGAGATGGGCGCGATGAACTCAGGGGACCGGCTGCCCGGCACCCGGAAGCTGGCCGCCGAGCTACAGGTTGATCCGCGGCTGGTGGCCTCGGCCTTTCGGCGGCTCCAGCAGGAAGGGCTGGTCGAGCTCCGTCCACGCTCCGGCGTATATGTCGCGAAGGTCAGCGAGGATCCTTCCATCCAACGCGCGCTCCCGCGTGCGTGGGCGACAGAGGTCGTGGCGCAGGCCGTGGAGCGGGGCATGCCGGCGCACAGGATTTCCGAAGCGGTCGCGGCGCTTACGGAGACGCACAAAGTGCGGGCCGCCGTAGTCGCGGCGACGTCGGACCAAGCTGTCGGAATGGTTCGCGAGCTGCAAGACGACTACGGCATCGCCGCGGCGGCCGTGTTTCCCGAGCAGCTCGCAACGGAGAAACCCCCGACAGTGCTCTTGCGCGCCAAGCTCCTCGTCACTACGCGGGACATGCAGGTTGTCGTTCGGAGACTCGCGACCGAACTGGGGAAGCCGGTCGTAGTTGTGCAGGTCCGTCCCGACCTGTTCAGTGAGGACTGGGTCGCGTTCATGAACGGGCCGGTGTACGTGATCGTTGCCGACCCGCGCTTTCGCGGCATGTTGCGCCGCGTAATGAAGAGCCTGCCTGGCTCGGCCAACGTGACCATCCTGCTCGCCGGGAGCGATGAGGTATCGCTGGTTCCGCGCGACGCGCGCACGTACGTCACCGAGGCCGCGCGTAGAATGCTGGGACGCGAGGCCCTGCCCGGACGGATCATCCGCCCGCGGCGCGTGTTCTCGACCCAGACCGTGCGCGACGTCGTGGAGTTCCTGATCACTCACAACACGGCGAGGGCAGCGACGGACTGATCGCGATTCAAGCGAGCCGACGGCGCTATGTTTATCGCCCGCACCCGTCCAGTCCAGCGACGATGGACGCAAACCGTGAATCCGTGGCACCGCCCAGATGAGCCGACCGCACGAGTCGCCGGGACGCTTTCTCGATGTCGCCCGCTGGAAGCGCCGGCAGCATTTCGAGCTGTTCAGACAGTTCCAGAACCCGTTCTTCAGCGTGTGCGTGGACGTGGACGCGACGAAGACGTGGGAGCTGAGCAAACGTGCGCGCTCGCCGTCGTTCTACGTCGCGACGCTGTTCCACTCGCTGCGCGCGGCTAATGACACGGAAGCGTTTCGCATGCGCATCCGCGGCGATCAGGTCTGGGTTCACGACCGAGTCCGCGCCAGCGCGACGGTCCTGCGCGACGACGAGACGTTCGGCTTCGGCATCTTCCCGCCCGCCCGCACCTTGCAGGAGTTCGGCGAACGTGGCGCACAAGAGATGGCCGCGGCGAAGCTGCCTGTGCCGCTGGTGCTGCCGAATCCCGGTGAGGACGATCTCGTCTACCACTCAAGTCTGCCATGGATGCGTTTCACCGCGTTCGGCAACGCGCTCAACGGCGGCAAGGACTCTGTCCCGCGCGTCGTGTTCGGCCGGTGCGCGCAGCTCGGCGGACGCTGGCTGATGCCGGTCGCCGTCGAGGTGCATCACGCGCTGGTGGATGGGCTCGACGTCGCGCGCTACCTGGAGCGGCTCCAGCAGGGACTTTCCGGCACTACGTCGTAGACAACAGAAAAGCGAATCAGCCTGTTCGCCGATTCGCTTCAGTTGCCCCTCCTGGGCTCGAACCAGGACTCTTCTGATCCAGAGTCAGACGTGTTGCCAGTTACACCAAGGGGCAAAAAACGCCGCGGGGAGCCCGCGGCGCCACTTCTGAATCTAAGGCTATCGCGCCTCCGGCTCAACCGGCGGCGGCCCGGTCGAACAGAACTCCGTCAGCAGCTCCGGCCGGCCAGGAACCAGCAGCTCGTGTAAGGCGATCCCTTGAAGAAGTCGAGCAGCAAACGCCCCACCTTCTGCTCACCGCTCTGGGAAGGATGTGTCCCGTCTGCGACCAGATCCTCCCGCGCGTAGGTCAGCCCATCCGAGCGCGGAGTAGTCCCGCTCGCCCACAGATCAGGACCCCATGCGATCCACGGCGCCACCGTGTCGTAGCTCAGCGTCCCCGCGCGTGAATCCGCTGTCCCTGTGCGCATCTGATCGATCTGCGCTTGCACGACCCACTTCACCGCAAAGCCCGACTCGTAGGCATATGGCTCGGGGTTCAACGTCGTCACCGCGTATCCGGCGTAGATCCGGTTTGAGAAGAAGACCTGGCGCACGTTCGGATAGCGGGTCTTCAGAGCGCGCGCGATGTTGCCCATCTGCGTCACCAACAGGTACGCATCGGCGTTGGACGCCGGCAGCGACGCGCTCGGCTGGGCGTTGGCTACCTTCACCCACACTATCTGAACCTGCCGCTCCGTGAGCCCGCGAGCTGTAAGTCGCGTGTCGCGCACCCGGTCGTAATCCGGATCCGTTGGCGAATCCCACGCCGACGCCGTCCTGCCGCCGGCCGCGCCGTTCACGAACTCGAGCGTGCTCCTGTTGACGGCGGCATCAGCCGAGGCCTGCCCGACGAACGTCCACGCGTCGCACGGGGGCGCCGAGCTGGCGGAGCAGAACTCCTGCGTCGTGTTCGACATGCCTATGGAGAGCAGGACGTACTTGCCGGAGCTCGCCGGATTGCCGTTTCCGTCCAGCGGCCCGATCGCGCGCGCCCTAGCGCGTCCGACGCTGTCGTGCGGCAACGGCGGGACGTTGGCGCCGCCCGGATACAGCCCGCCCTGGAATCCCAGGTAGCTGCCCGTGCGCAGGTCGGTTAGCGGGACGTACGGCGACGACGACGGCGGCGCGACATAACCGGGATCGCCGATGTAGTCGGACCCGCCGCACCCCGGCATTGCCACCGCCGCGAGCAACGCCGCCATCTTGAGCGAGGTAGCCATCCTGTTTTCTGTTCTCATCTCTGTAAATTGACGTCCCGGTCGAGGCGTCGTTAATGCCGCGGCCGGACCTTTTAAGTCCCACGCCGGTACTGACCTTTCGCGACTGCCCTACTGACGTCCCCCGCCTGCGGAGCAACAACCTGAACCAGCTTTTCATCTTCGGGCGCGGTGCGCGCCTCGGCCGTGCCGCGGGCGCCGCGACTCTCGCTCTGCTCGCCTCGCTGGCCGCTTGCTCGCCGGCGTCGGACGGTTTCCGCGCCGGCCCCGCGCCCGCGCGCGCCGATGCCGACGATCTGTTCGGCTCCCTGGCGTCGCGCTTCACGAACCCCACGCGGACGCCCAAGGCCATGGCCGCGCGGCGGAAGTTCGGCAGGCACACGTTCACGCCATCGCTCATCTACACCGACACGGCGGTGTGGAACTACATCAACAGCCGCGACAGCACCCGCGCGTTGATCCTCGAGGGCGGGGCGTCGCCGCGCGGCTATCAGATCACTCCGCGCTGGCCCGCGCCCCGACCCGCCGCGCCCGCTGACGGAATTCACGGACTCCATCTCAAGCGCCTCAGTGCGAGCGAGTACGAGTGGACTACGACCTCGGATTTCTCCGTCGGCCGAGTCTCGCCCGACGGGTTCGCCCGTGTAATCGCGGGGCTTTTCACCGCAGCGGAAGACAAGTCGAGCGCCGCCCTGCGCGCACAGTTCCGCGCCGAGCTGCCGCGCACCTTCGTCATGCTCGAGAAGCTGTGGACCGTCGACACGCTGCGCACCGTGCACGACCGGGACGGCGGCACCACGCTCACGCTCGGACTCCGCATCACGCCAGAGCGAATGCCCGGCGCGTACGCCGATTACCTGAAGGAGTATCTGAGCGACACGCGCATGCGCCTGGTGGCCAGCGATTCGCGCGGGCTGCGCTGGCTGGAGGTGACGCTCCGCAACAAGCTGTTCATCGTGCGGGTAAGGTCTCGCGACGGGAAGCTCGCCCCGCTCGGGGGGGGCGCGCGGGAGCTGCCGGACTCGCTCATCCTCCGCTCGGATCTCACGACGAAAATCGGGATCTTCACCGTCGGCTGGAGCAACCTGGTCAGCGATTTCTCGATCATTCGCGGCGACAATGAGCGCGGCTGGCTCTTTCAGTTCAAGAAGGAGCCCCAATGGCGTCTTCCGCTCGGCGCGCGCCACCTCATCCCGACGCCGCTCAGGCGTCCGTTCGCGGGCAACGGTGCGAGCTACCAGATCCTCGTGCACCGTCAGCCCAATGGTCAGACCATCGTGAGCCGCCGCGGCAAGACGGTCGTCCAGGAGAGCGCGATCCTGCGCTTTTTTGCACGGCTGTCAGCGCGCGCGACCGGGGATTTCTACGGCAAGACCGAAGCGGACGAGTCGCGGTTCCTGCAGGACGTGTTCAGCGCCATGCGCGCGGACATCACGGCGCGGCTCGACTGATTCAGGAAGCCTTTAGAGCTCGCAGCCGGCAGCCGGCAGCTGGCAGCTTCCAGCTTGGCAGTTCTCGGTGGCCGTAGCTCCGCCAGTCCACGAGGCGATGCCTGAACGCACGAACGCCGCGATTTCTCGGGATGAGAATCGCGGCGTTCTCCGCTTCAGCAGGTAACCACGCACAAAGCCATTGGAACTCTACGTCCTACCGAGCGATGGCGGGTACCTACTGATTGATACTAATAATACTCATTGGTTCGACGATTTGTTGCACCAATCGTTTCACCAGCATGGAGCTGAGGGGGCTCGAACCCCTGACCTCTGCAATGCGAATGCAGCGCTCTCCCAGCTGAGCTACAGCCCCAAAATGACCTTGCGACTGCTACGCCCCCTGGAGAGTACCGCCCGTCGCATTCGGCCGGTC
>JBPCPS010000022.1:0-5868 GCA_050998915.1 Gemmatimonadaceae bacterium | reverse complement strand
GGCTGCTCATCGCGCTCGGCATTCTGCTCGCCGCGCTGCTCGCCTGGTGGCTCTGGCGTATGTACAAGAGGTGGAAGGACAGGCCGGTGCACCCGGCGGCGCTGGCGCAGCGCGAGTTCCACCGCATCGAGAAGCTCGGCCTTCCCGACAAGGACCAGGGAGCGCTGCACGTGGCGCTCATGACGGATGTGATGCGGGCATACCTGGCGGCCAGGTCGGAGGGCGTGCGTGAGAGTCAAACGAGCACCGAGCTCGTGGCCGCCGCCACGTCAGGGGGACTGCTCGATTCAGAATGGAGCAGCGGACTCGCCGAGCTTCTGCATCAGACGGATCGCGCGAAGTTCGCCGCGTGGAGAGTGGATGCCGCAGGAGCGCGCGAGCTGGGCGCCGACGCGCGCGCGGTGGTGGAGCGCGTCGAGAGCCGGTTTGCCGATCTGGAGAAGAAGAAGGCCGCATGAGCTTCGATTCCATCCAGTTCTACACGCCATGGGCTTTCGGCCTTCTGCTGGTTCTCCCGGTCTGGTGGATCCTGCGGCGCAAGCGCCGTCCCTCGGCGATCGTTTTCTCCCGCACGAGCGTGCTCGCCCGCGGACCGCGCACGGGCGAGCGAATCACGAGAGCGATGTTCATTCTGAGGAACGTCGCGCTGGCGGCTCTCGTCGTCGCGATCGCGCGTCCGCGCTCGGCCGCGCGTGTGGAGAACGTCACGAGCGAAGGAATCAACATCGCACTCGCGGTTGACCTGTCGAGCTCGATGCTCGCCGAAGATTTCAGGCCGCAGAATCGACTGGCGGTTGCAAAGGCGCGGCTCAAGGAGTTCATCGCGGCCAGGGAGTCCGACCGGATCGCGCTGATCGCGTTCGCCGGCGAGGCGCTCACACAGGTACCGCTCACCACCGATTATCCGATCCTATTGCAGGCCGTCGATAACCTGCAGGCGGGACAGCTGGAGGACGGTACCGCGATCGGGCTTGGAATCGCGACGGCCGCGAACCGGCTTCGCGACGCGCCTGGCCGCTCGCGCGTGTTGATCGTCATGACCGATGGAGTCAACAATCGCGGGAGCATCGACCCGCGCACGGCGGCGCGGGCCGCCAGCGTATACGGAATAAAGATCTATGCGATTGGCGTCGGTACGGTGGGCATGGCGCCGGTGCCCGTGGGACGGGGGCCGGCGGGACTTCGCTACGAAATGCAGCCCGTGAAAATCGACGACGCTCTTTTGACCGAAATCGCGACGATGACCGGCGGGCGGTATTTCCGCGCGCAGAACGCTGCCGGGTTGAGGCGGGTATACGAACAGATCGACCGGCTCGAGCGAACCACGGTTCAATCCCGGTCGTACGTGCAGTACAGTGAGCTGTTCCGCATGCCGCTCGGACTCGGCTTGCTCGCTCTGCTCGGCGAGCTGGCGCTGCTCGCTCGAAGGGCGCCGATCCCATGATGCCCATTCCGTTTCAACTGCCGTGGGCGCTCGCGCTCGCCTTCGCGCTGGCGGCGGCCACGGCCTGGCTGCTCATCCACTCGCGCCGCAGAAGGAACGCCCGGCTCGCGCGGCTCGGCACGCCGGAGATGATCGCGCGGCTCGCGCCCGGAGCGCTGCTGCGACAGTCACGCCTTGGCATCGTGATCGGCACGCTGGCTGTCCTGCTAGCCGGACTCGCGTTCGCGGGCCCACGTTGGGGATTCGAGCGCACGGTAGTTCGGCAGAGCGGAATCGACCTGGTACTTGCGCTCGATGCGTCCGCTTCGATGCTGGCCACCGACGAAGCACCGAACAGGCTCGAGGCAATGAAGAACGAAGTGCGCCGCCTGCGCGCGAGCGGGCGAGGAAACCGCGTCGCGCTGATCGCGTTCGCGGGGAGAAGCTACGTGCTGACTCCTTTGACCATAGACGACGGCGGATTGGATCTCTTTCTCGACAACCTCGATCCGAGCGTCGTGGGGCAGGCCGGGAGCTCGCTCGCTCCGCCGCTGCGACAGGCCACAGCGTTGCTATCGCTGAGCAAGTCGCCGGCTGATAAAGCGGTCGTTCTCATGAGCGATGGCGAGGGGTTCGAGGACGCGGCCGCGGTCGTCGACGCGGCGAAAAAAGCTCGCGAGGCGGGGATAGCCGTGATCACAGTGGGCTTCGGCACGCGCGCGGGATCGACCATACCGGTACGCGAGAATGGTCGTGTGTCGCTCAAGCGCGACGCCGACGGCGCCGTGGTAACCACGCGCTACGAGCCGGCGCTGCTTGAGGAAGCCGCGCGCGCCGCGCGCGGGACTTTCGTGACCGCGGACGCCGCGGACCGGGTAGCATCCATCGTGCAGGCGCTTTCGCTGCTCAAGGCGGAGCAGCGAAGCGTCGAAAACCGCGAGAACCTCGCGCACCGCTACCAGTTCTTTCTGCTGCCCGCATTTCTGCTTCTCTTGCTCGACGCTCTGATGCCAGTTCTAGCTTCGGGTCGACGCCGCAGGCTGCGGACCTTCGTATCGACGCTGCCGGACCGTGTGCGGCCGCGCGGCTTCGGAGCGAGCGCGTCGCGCGCGCGCAGGCGGGCGGCGGGAACGGCCGGCGTCGCGGCCGCGCTCCTGCTGCTGCTGTCCTGCTGCCGCCAGCTTTTCCCGGACCTCACGCTCGACAGCTACAACGCGGGGACGAAGGCGCTGCAGCGGGATTCGCTCGTGAGCGCGGAGCGGCTGCTCAGGACGATTCTCGAAAGCCAGCGCGAGGAGATAGCGTGGAGAGGCGAGTTCAACATGGGCCTCGTGCATCTGAAGCGCGGCCTTGCCCTGCAGCGCGATTCCGCGGACCCTCCCCTCGACAGCGCGCTCGTTCATTACAGGATCGCGCTCAAGCGCCGCCCTGACGTGTTCGACGCCAAATGGAACTACGAGCTGGCGCTGCGGAAGCGGGACGGCGGCGGAGGGGGCGGCGGTGGAGGGGGCGGAGGCGGTGGCGGCGGCGGGGCCAGCCCGCAGCCGGATCCGTCGCAGGGAACGCCGAGTATCGCTCCGCGCCCCGCGAATGGATTGAACGTGGACCAGGCGAGCGGAGTTCTCGACGCCGCGGCGGAAGAGGAGCAGGACGTGCAGGGTAACAAGACCCGGCGAAACGTCCCGCAGAATCCGAGGGGCAAGGATTGGTAAGAACTACACCAGCAGCTAGCCTGCTGGTGTAGTATCTCCATCGCCTCTATATCCGGCTTGTCATCAGATCAACACGCCGTGGTGCTCCCCGTCCACGTCCCCCCGTCGCCGGCGTCCGACCACGTTCCGCTCATCGAGTTGCCCGACAGCGTCCCCGTCGCGGGTGAAGCGCGCCCGTCGGTGATTGTGACCGCCGTGCCCGTGATCGTGCCTGTTATCACCATCGAGCCCCCTTTGTCGGAGCCGACGCCGACCAGAGACGATCCGCGGCGGACCAGGTTCCAGAATCCCTTGACTCCCGGGGTATTATTGGGCCCCGCACGGCTGAAAGTCGTTTGACTGTGGGTTCCACAATACACCTCGACCGTTGTGCCCCTTCCTGCGGGCATGGCCGCTACAACTCCTGGGGCGGTCGGGCCGGTGAACGTGCCGGTGAGCGATTCGTTGGCGAAAGTGGCGCTTATAGTGTATCCCCCTCCACTCACGCTCATAGCCCCCGTCGCCGGCTCCCATGTGCCCGCAACGTTGATTGTCGTGCCCCCGAGTATCTTGAGAGTGCCAGCCGCCGGACTGTTCATAGTCAAGCTGAGTACGGCGCTTACGGCGGGCCCGGCGATGGTCCCTTGAAAGGCCGTGGGCCCGGTCGGAGCGATGCCGTCAGTCGAGTTACAGCCAGAGATCGACACAGCGAATGCGGTGAAAAATAGCCCGGTCATCCATTTGGAACGCATTGATGCCCCTCTTGCAATAGGTTGGCTCCGACAAGCTGCGAGACGATTGCTCATACTCGGTGCGCGTACGGTGGAAACCAACAGGCAACTCCGCGCAATACCGCGCACTGGGAGAGAATCCGCGCCCAATGATTGAATCGACGCCGCGGGGACAACGTATCGATTCGTGGAAGTCCATCGCGCAGTACCTCCAGCGCGATGTCGCAACCGTGCGACGGTGGGAAAAAGCGCACGGCCTGCCGATTCATCGGATTGGGCTCGCGGGTCGATCGGTGTTTGCATACACGTGCGAAATAGACGATTGGCTCAGCAGGAGGCGACCCATTTCACCGCCGCTGGAGACTTCTGATGCGTCTTTGGCGTCGCCCGCGCCCGACCGCGCATACCCCCGGCGATACGTGATACTGGCTGCGGGAGTTTTCGGCGCGATCGCCTTTTTTTTCGCTGCGCTCAAGTGGCGGACATCGACGAGCGATTTACGAATCGAGGCCACCAGCACCGAACTGATCGCCCGCACCCATGCCGGCGCAGAGCGGTGGAGATATCGGTTTCCAGCGACCTTCGACACGGCGAACCTCGCGCAAATGGTTCACTTCGCCGCCGGCGCACGCCCTGGGGTCTATTTCGCCACCCGCGTTCGCGGAAGCCGGGCAGACGAGCAGGTGGAGAGCGGCGTTCTCATTTCGCTCGATCTCGCGGGCCGCCTTCAGCGGTCTTTCTCGTTCGACGACACAGTGTCCTTCGAGTCCGAAGCATTCGGTCCGCCATGGGCGCTCACCTCCTTCGCCGTCAACGAAGGCGACGGAGAGCGTTCGATCGCGATCGCCGCGCATCATTATGTGTGGGATCCCGGCCTCGTGACGATCCTCGATGAACGGTTGAAGCGGCGCGGAACCTTCGTGAACGCAGGCTGGATCGAAGCGGTTCGCTGGCTGGCGCCGGAGCGGCTCCTGATCGCGGGCTTTTCCAATTCACGCGACGCCGGGATGGTCGCGCTGCTGGATGCCGCGGCCATCGATGGGCAGGGGCCGGAATCTGCGGGCAGCCGAGACTTTTGCGAGAACTGCGGGCCCCACAGGCCATTACGGATGTTTGTATTCCCGAGAACGGAGCTCAATCGCGTGACTGGCGCCAGGTTCAATCGCGTGGTGATTCAGACCCTGGGAGGCCGCGTGCTCGCTCGCACTATCGAGGCGGCCTCGGAGGCCGGGGACGTGGACGCCATCTACGAGTTCTCAGCTCCCGCCATGAAGTTTTTGGGCGCCAAATTCAGCGAACGCTATTGGGAGCTACACCTGGCGCTCGAAGCCGAAGGCAAGATCACGCACGCGCGCGAGCAATGTCCCGACCGCGACGGACCGCGGCATGTGCTCGCGTGGGAACCGGCAACCGGCTGGCGGACGATCGGAATCCGGTGATCACGACATCAATCGTTGGTACTTAGCTGCTAGCTGTATTTTTCACTGTGCCCACAATCTCCATCCTTCCCGGCGCCGTCGCCGACCAGATCGCCGCCGGCGAGGTGGTCGAGCGGCCTGCTTCCGTGGTGAAGGAGCTGGTGGAGAACGCTCTCGACGCTGGTGCGAAGTCGGTGGAAGTCACCATACAGGAGGGCGGCCGCGCGCTCATCCGCGTAGCCGACGACGGCTGCGGGATGGATCGCGAGGACGTGCTGCTCGCGCTCGAGCGCCACGGTACCTCCAAGATCCGCACCGCCGCCGACCTGGTCGGCGTGGTGACGTTCGGTTTTCGCGGCGAGGCGCTTCCAGCAATCAGCTCGGTATCGGAGCTAAACCTCGAGAGCTGCACGTCCGGCGGAGCGGGACTCGAGGTTCGCAGCGCCGCGGGCAAAGTGCTCCACGTTTCCGAAGCTGCCCGGCAGACGGGCACCACGGTCACGGTCGCTCGACTGTTCTACAACGTGCCTGCCCGCCAGGAATTTCTGCGGGGCGCGCGTTCCGAGTGGCACGCAATCTCGGAGACCATGAACAACATCGCAGTG